>JAEZKH010000234.1 GCA_023415515.1 Actinomycetes bacterium | reverse complement strand
GTCCCCCAGTTGCACCGACGACACCGCGAACACGTTGGATGGCACCACCCGGGCGGTGACGGTGTTGGGGATGCCCGAGGCGTATTGCGGCTTGAGGTTCAAGCTGACCACGTTCGGGCGCCCCCCTTGGCTGGGAACGACACCAGAGACGTACCCGACCAGCACGCCCCGAAATTTGACGTCTGATTTCGCCGGCAGCCCGTCGCCGACGTTGACCAGCGAGGTGCTGACCCGCACGAAGGGATCCAGGGCGCCACGGGATTTCGCGATCATCAGGACACCGGTGGCAGCTGCAATCACCACGAAGATCAACCCCAACACGAACAGCCGCCGGTTGGACGGGCCGCGACCCTCCGCGTCAAAGGAATTCGCCATCTACCCTCCAAACCTCGCGCCCGCGTCGACACCCCAGAACGCCATCGTCAGCAAGGCGTTCAAGATGACGACAACGGTGATGCTCGCGCGCATCGCGTGACCCGCCGCGACCCCGACCCCCTCGGGGCCGCCGGAGGCGAAATATCCGTAGTAGCACTGCGTCGCGGCGGCGACGAACACGAAGATGACCGCTTTGATAAGCGCATACAGCACGTCGTGGGCGCTGCCGAACATTTCGAAATAGTGCTGGTAGGTTCCCGGTGCCGTGCCGGCGATCACCGCGACCACGGCGCGGGCTGACAAGTAAGCGGTCGCCAAAGAGATCAAAAACAGTGGAATGCTGGCGATTACGGCCGCTGTCACGCGGGTGGTCACCAGATAGGCAACCGGGTTGATCGCCAAAGCTTCCAAGGCGTCGATCTCCTCGGAGATCCGCATCGCACCCAGCTGGGCGGTCAACCGGCACCCCGCCTGGGTGGTGAACGCCAACGCGATCATGATCGGCACCAGCTCACGGGTCGACCCCCACGAAGACAACAGGCCGGTCGCCGCACCTATGCCCAGCAGATTCAATGCGTTGTAGCCCTCGACCGCCAGCAGTGCACCGGCGGCGATACCCAAGACGACCGCGACGCCGATCGTCCCGCCGCCGACCACGATCGATCCGTTGCCCCATGCGATGTTGGACAGGTTGCGGAAGAATTCGGCACGGTAGCGGCCGACAGCCACCGGCACCGCTGCCACAATCCGCCCGAAAAAATGCAGCATGTGCCCAGCCCGAGAGACGGGCCGCCCCAACGTGTCAGCCGCCGTCACTACCGGCCCGAGGCCAGCCGGATGATAACGAGAAGGGGTCGCCATCGCTACAGACTCGTTCTCGGAAACAGCAGCAAGTACAACTGGCTCATTGCGACGTTGACGATCATCAGCAGCAAAATAGTCTCGACCACTGCGGCGTTGACGGAGTTGGCAACCCCGGCAGGGCCGCCGCTGGTGTCCAGGCCCTTGTGGCAGGCGACTACTGCCACGATCGCCCCGAACACGACCGCCTTCACCACGGCCAGGATGAGATCATCCACGATGGCGAACGACGCGAATGTGGCCACAAACGAGCCAGGGGTTCCGTTTTGTACGAACACGTTGAACATGTAGCCGACGAAGAAGCCGGCGCACGTGGTTAGCCCCGTCAGGGCGATTCCCACGACGATTACCGCTGCGAAGCGCGGAACCACCAAGCTCCGAATCGCCGAGACCCCCATGACCTCCAAAGCGTCGATCTCTTCGCGCATAGTCCGCGAACCCAGATCGGCGGCGACCGCCGAACCCACCGCGGCGGCCAGTAGGATCGCCGCAACCATCGGAGCACCCTGACGAATAACAATCAGCCCGTTGGCCGCACCGGCCAAGGATTCGGCGCCTACTTGCCCTGCCAGAACCCCGAATTGGATCGACAGCGTGACAGCGATAGGGATGGTCACCAACAGCGTCGGCACTACCGCGGTGCTGGCCATGAACGCGGCCTGTCTGACGAACTCCCAGAAATGGAATCGCCCGGTCACTATGTCGATGAAGAAGTATTGGAGCGTACGCACTCCGAGTGCCGTCTGACCGCCAACGGTTTTCAGCGACTGCAGCGGGTGGTTCTGTAGGTAGCGCAGAATCCAACCACGCACCTCGGCCAGGGCAGAGCGCTCAACGATCGGGCTCGGCGCTGCAGACCGCAGCTCTGTTTGAGTGGTCAAGCTAAAACCCCCGCGCACACAGAGGGGGAGGCAAGGCCAAACGGTAGACCTTGTGGCGTTCGACGAGGGCGCGCCGGGATGGGAGAGGCGGACGCTCAATTGGCGCGCCGACGATCACTTGATGAGGTCCTTCGCGAAAGGCGTTGGAGCACAGTCGATATCCAAACCAAGATCTCCCCACCTGCTGATCGTCGCCGTAGCGTGCGCACGCACGGGCGCGCTGGACGTACTCCGACATCGCTGCGCCGGGAGGCACCGCCCCGCGGCTTCGACGCTCACCACCGCAATTAATCCACCCTCCACGCGATCAGTGTGGAGAACGCGCGACGACGCGTCAACGGAATTTATGATGATGAAATCGGTCACACGCAGCAGGGAGGGCGCACCAGGCATCTTGGCGGGCCTCGACCAGCACCGATGCTTGAGAATTTCTGCTCGCAACCTCTCAACACTGAGAGATGACCAGATTCTTACCAAGCCGAGTCGCTCCGCCATTGCAGGACCGCAGTGATTGGTTGCCCTAGGGCACTTACCGCTGCGGCTAAGCGACGCGGTGGCTTCCAGGGCCTGGCATGACGGCGCAGTCAATCTGCATGGGCGAACGAGGGTCCAACGAAGCGCCTCACCAAGTCGAGTTCGGTCTCAACGTCATTCACCGGCCAGAACCAGAGCGCCAGGGCCACACGTAGCAGCCATTGCGAGGCGACGGGGTCCTCACTACCAATGATCTCCTTCGCGAGCTGTTTTAGATAAGGCGAATCCTTGAACAAGCGGGCGCCGTGGCCGGGAGCAAACGACTCCACCATGAGCTCACTCAGGGGTTCGGCGCGGATGTGGCTCAGGGCGACCACCATGGCGGTGGCGATCCGCTCGGAGCCTTCCAGATCCTTGATCGCTTCGCGTACCGCGTCGACAACGCGCATCGATAGCCTCGCGGTGACCGCCTCCAAGATCGCCGCTTTACCACCTACGTAGCGATAGATAGTGGCCGGTGAACAGTGCACGGTGGCGGCCAACGCCTCTATGGTGAGGCCTTCAAAACCTCTCCGCATAACCATGTCTACGGCGGCCGTGTAGATCCGCTCGGCGGCCGCGCTCGGCCGATCCTGACCCGTCACCCAATCCGTGCGCGCCATAATTTCGTCCTCACCGCCACGTCAGAGCGAATTCCGGTTTACCAGGTGTGAGAATTTCAGCCCCACGACAAGAACATAACCTGCTGGTCAATAGGTATAGATGAGAACTCGACGCCACGTCGTCCTAAGACCGGCGTTTCAATCGCGCCAAATTCGATCTGATTCCCGTGGCCCTTGCCCACTATGGTATGAAACTATTATAACGGTTAGCATCCCAGCCGGGACTTCGGATGCGACGCCTACCGCCCGCAACTCAGCCAGGAGTATGCAATGACCACGACGGATATCGTCTTCGATCCGTTCTCGCAGAAGTTCTTCGATGGTGACTGGGACACGTACAAGCGCATGCAGCAAGAGGCGCCCGTCTACTACAGCGAGCAGTACGACTTCTACGCGCTGACGCGGCACGCCGATGTGGCCGCGGGACTCAAGGATTTCGCGACCTTTTCGTCGGCATACGGCATCGACCTTGCGATGGTGCAGTCCGGGGAGAAACCGCCGCCGTCGATGATCTACATGGACCCTCCCGAACATCGCCCCATGCGCAGCCTTTTCAACAAGGTCTTCACCCCGCGCGCCATCGAGTCTCAGCGGGAAACCGTAACCGCGAAGATCGACAAGTACCTCGGTGCCCTCGATCCCGATGGATTCGACCTCGTGCAGGAATTCTCCGGCCCCTTCCCCGTAGAGGTCATCACCACGATGCTGGGGGTGCCAGACGAGCACGCACAGGATATCCGGCACTGGATCGACGAGTCGTTGACTCGCGAGGTTGGACAGGTCGACGCCGGCGAAAAGGGCTTGGAGGGATTCGCCAAGATCGCGATGCTGTACTACGACATGGTTGTGGATCGCCGCGAGAACCCTCGCGATGACTTGTTCACCAGGATGATGGAGGCCGAGGTCGAACGCGAGGACGGTCAGACGACCAAGCTCGACGACATGGAAATCACCGCATTCGCAACCCTATTGGGCGGCGCCGGTGCCGAGACTGTCACCAAACTGATCGGCAATGCGCCGGTGGTGTTCGCCCGCTTCCCCGAGCAGTGGCAGAAGCTGCTCGACGACCGCAGCAAGATTCCCGCCGCCGTCGAAGAACTGCTGCGCTACGAGGCGCCGTCGCAATACCAGGTCCGCCGCTCGATGAAAGACGTTCACCTGCACGGCGTGACGATCCCGGCCGGCAAGCCGATTTTCCTCATCAACGGTGCGGCCAACCGGGACCCCGAGGCCTGGACCGATCCCGACACGTTCGATGTGGACCGCAACCGTGCCGAAGCGCAGAACATGGGTTTTGGCTACGGCGTCCACAGTTGCCTTGGCGCGGCGCTGGCCCGCATGGAGGCAGCAATCGCGCTGGACAAGCTGCTGGATTTCATGCCCCGCTTCGAGGTGGACTGGGATGGCTGCGAACGCGTCCGGATGCAAAACGTGATGGGCTGGAAAAACGTACCGGTAAGGGTTGTGCGATGAGAATTGAGGTTGATTGGGACCTCTGCGAAAGCAACGCGGTGTGCATGGGCGTCGCCCCGGAGGTGTTCCAACTGGAAGACAACGACATGCTGACGGTGTTGCAGCAGGAAGTCACGCCGGAGAATGAAGCTTTGGTGAACGAGGCCATCCGGCAATGCCCCCGGCAGGCGATCTCGATCGAAGATTAGCGCGGCGGATATCTTCGTCGACAAACCATGAGTATCTCATTGCTGCTGGAGATGGCGGCCTCCACAAACCCCGACCGGACGGCACTGGTGTCCGGCGAGATGCGGCTCACCACAGCCGAACTGAGCGAGCTCGCCGATGGCGGCGCGGGTGTCATCACAGCTGCCGGCACCTCACACGTAGCCTATGTGGGACTGGGCGGCGCGATGCTGCCGCTGCTGCTGTTTTCCTCGGCGCGCGCGAGCGCAGTCGTCACTCCGCTCAACTATCGGCTGAGCGCGGACGGTCTGCGCGAGCTCATCGATCGCCTCCCCCAACCGCTGGTGGTCGCCGACGCGGAGTATCTAGACGTTGTCGCGGGAGCGGGCGCGCAGGTCATCAGCTCTGACGAGTTCGTCGCGACGGCCCGCTCGGCAGGACCGGCTGCCGAGTTCGCCGATCCCGATGATGTCGGGGTGGTGCTGTTCACGTCGGGCACCACATCGCGGCCCAAAGCCGTTGAGCTGACCCACAACAACTTGACCAGCTATATCACCGGGACGGTCGAGTTCGACGGTGCCGATCCCACCGATGCGGCGTTGATCTGTGTCCCGCCGTATCACATCGCAGGAGTCAGCGCGGCGCTGTCGAATCTATATGCCGGCCGAAAGATGGTGTACCTGCCGCAGTTCGACGCGGCGCAATGGGTGCGCCTGGTCCGCGACGAGGGCGTCACCTCCGCGACAGTCGTGCCAACGATGCTGGATCGCATCGTGTCCGCGCTGGAGGCAGAACCGGTCGAATTGCCCACGCTGCGCAACCTGGCATACGGCGGGTCGAAGGTCGCACTGCCGTTGGTACGCAAAGCACTTGGCCTGCTGCCAGATGTCGGGTTCGTCAATGCCTATGGGCTGACGGAAACAAGTTCGACGATCGCCGTACTCGGCCCCGACGATCACCGCGCAGCCTTGGTCTCCCCCGACGATGCGGTCACCCGGCGTTTGGGCTCCGTCGGTCGGCCGGTCCCGGGGGTCGAGGTACAGATCCGAAGTGAGGCCGGCGAAGTTCTCGGACCCGGCGAAACGGGTGAGCTTTTCGTGCGCGGCGACCAGGTGTCGGGCCGCTACGCCGAGATCGGGTCGGTGCTCGACGACGAGGGCTGGTTCCCCACCAAGGACATCGCCATGCTCGACGAGGAGGGGTACCTCTTCATTGGCGGGCGCTCCGATGACACGATCATCCGCGGCGGCGAGTACATCGCGCCCGCCGAGATCGAGGACGTCCTCGTCGAACATCCGTTGGTGCGCGATTGCGCGGTCGTCGGCCCCGAGGATCCCCAATGGGGCCAAATCATCGTCGCCGTGGTGGTTCCGGACGGTGAGTCCGCGCCCAACCCCGACGAACTGCGCGATCATGTGCGGGCTCACCTGCGGGGTTCACGTACGCCCGACCGCGTGGTATTTCGGAACGAACTGCCGACCAACGCGACCGGCAAGGTGCTGCGTCGCGAATTGGTTCAGGAACTGACAGCCTCGAATTAACAAGGAGCCGAACGTGATCAAGTACGGCACGCGACTGCAGAGCCAGGTCTGCGGCACCCAAGTAATCGTCGTGCGCAGCTCCGACAGCCTCGACGACCTGCGCGCGGGTGGGGTTCCGATGGTGCCGCTCGACAGTCAGAAAGAACCAGCGGAGTCTTCCGGCTTAGCTATCGATCCGGCGTTCTCCGACGGCAACGCGATGGGCAAGCGGTACGTAGACGAGTCGGGGGCCGAGGTGCTGGTCACCAAGGCAGGTGCGGGCTCGCTGTCCGTCGGCACAACCGTACTCTCGGTCAAAGAAGCCAAGCCGCTGCCCGCCAGCGACTGATACCAACCGCGGGTAGGTTGCTGTGCCGCGGCCCACAAGTAACGATCCCACCCGATTCCATTCAGCCCGACGATGTGTCGGGCGATCGCAGGCTGATCGACATCACCCCGATGCTCAACGACCATCGCTGCGGCCGGGTCAGTTGCGTCCGCTGTCGACACGGTATCCGTGGGACAGCGTCTGTTCGACGATCCTGACAGACCTGTTCGCGCTGTTAACGCTGGCCGTCGCACGGTCAAGGGCCAAAGCGCTTGCGGTGCTGGGCGTTTCGGCGCTGCTGGTGGGCGGCGCGGGATGGGCGGGTCTGGAGGTGGCCCGGCGATACGTCAACGACGCGCTCAACGAGATGACCGGTGCTATCCGTCAGGTCGCCGATGTGATGGTCAGCCACGCTGAGCAGTGTGCATGTGGCTGAACCTGACCCTGGCCGCGGTCGGCGTGCTGGTGGTGTTCGGTGTGTTCGTATCGATATTCGCGGGAGGGACCCGAGGTAACATCACTGGGTGCCGTTCGTCTCCGACATCGTGGGCCCTGCGCAGCCCATTGGGACGACGCCGCCGCTCGTCGCCGGCGCGATGCGCCGCACCAGTACCATCGACACCCATCCGACCGGTACGGGACGCTCTGACGTCGACCTCCGGGGTCGCGACGTGATGCGCGCGGTCGACGGCCTTCGCACGCTAGACAAGATGCGCGTGCGTGCGCAGCTGTCCGACGGCGCGATCGACGAGATCGAGTCGGATCCGCATGACGAGCGCCTGTCGCAGCTGACGGGCTGCCGCGTCGGGCCAGGATTTCGATCGACGCTGGGCAAGCTGATTCCCGACGAGCTCGCAGGTGGCGGTCTGCTGCATCTGCTTCTCGACGACTGGGTGGGTGCGGCGCTGGTGTCGGGTTACGAAGTCCAACACGCGGCGATCACCCTCGGCATCGAGCAGAAGCTCCCGGAAGGATCCGCCGACCGGATGGCGGGTGTCTGTGCGGGCCTTGCGGACGACGCCTTGTTCATCGCGTACGTCCGCCGCAACGGCACCATTCCGTCATCGCACGGTCCGATCGCTCCACCGCTGGACGGGTTGCACGACGTGGATCCGTTGCGGCCGCACGGTATGCGCCGGTTCCGCCGGCTCGACCTGCACCCGGTCGACGATGAGTCGGCGGACTTCGATGCGCACTTCCGCGATTCGCACGTCGACGGTGACGGGGTGGAAACGGTCGTGCACGAGTACACAGTCGCGGGCTCGGTGAACACCTCGTCGCGGACGATAACGTCGGTCGCCGCCGAGGTGCGGGTCTTGCCGTGGCAGGAATGTCCGAACGCGATCGCCAGTGCGAGCCGAGTCGAGGGAATGTCGTTGACGGAGATGCGCGAACGCATCCGCGGTGAATTCGTCGGCGCCACTACGTGCACGCACCTCAACGACACATTGCGCTGCATCGCCGATCTCGACGCCCTGCTGGCCCACTAGGGCTCGATGACATGTGACGGGCCGGGCCGCATGTGTTGCGGCGCATGGCTGTAGTCGCCCCACGGCCCGTCGCGTTGCTCGATGGCCGCCCGAACACCTTGAGTCCTGGCGGTTTCGCCACAGGCGATACTGGACAGCAATCGACCGTTTGCTGTACGGCCACGAGCTGTTCGGTTGTCAGTTCGCGTTGTTCAGCATCGCTATGCGAACGGCGCTTTCCAATCCGTGTCACCTACGTTTGCGATCCCATTCGGATCGACATCGATCAGTCGGTAGCCGCGGAAACCGTGCTCGTAACGTTTTCTCCGCTGCAGTGCTCGTTCCCGCCTACTTCGACCCAGTGGAGTCGGCTCATCGTTTCGTAGTTCCCAGTCCGACGAAGGCTGATACTCCTCCCACCACAGTCTCACCTCAGTGACCCTAGCGTTGCGTTCATCGATCAGATCGGTGCTCAGCTCGTTGATGCGGTTCCAAAACCAGTGGAAAAACCTTTGGGTTGAGCCTATGAAGCTGTCGACGATCGGAGGAAAGTCGATCTGCTCATTCTGTTTCCGAAGGAACTCTTCGGCTGGGGCACCCCAACCGTCCCACCGCAGCAGGGCGTCTCGGTCGAGGTTGAGATGATTCGACCGTTGCACGTCGATGCCGTCGCCGAAGGTGATGGCTGTGCGGAGGTTCGGAACCAACACACTGTAGTGAGTGCAATAGTTGCGTAGCCTCGTTATGAATTCTGCTTGGCCGGTTTCGAACACGCTTCTTCGTTGTTTGGTGTATTCCCCCAGTTCGAACTGCGAATGCCCCTCCGCTGTCGGCCATCGATGTCGCATGACCACCCGCTGCGAATCGATGTACGTGGTGATTGATGTAAGAAAGTTGTGCAGAAGGCGGACCAGTTCGTCGACACAGGTGTTTGAAACTTCTGGCGCCTCCGTCGATGACTGTGTGAAGTGCGAAATGTGCTCGGACAGATCAACATGATTGCGACCAAACACGTATAGGCAACGCTGCAGCGCTTCCATGTCTTCGCGCAGCCGCTCGCCGGCCAGCTTGGCGATGTGTGATTGCAGCCGGTCTAACTCGGCGACAATCTCCGCCAAGTCGTTGTAACCACGCCGCATAGCAACACCCCATTCGGGCGACGGCGAAGTCCGCCCTTAGCCGGTAGCCGCACCCGGAGTGGCAAGTTGTTAGGCATGCGAGCGTGCTCACACATCGAGCGGGCGCACACCGTCAACAGTCTATGACGCCGTTTCCGTCGCAGTCGTGGGCAAGTAATGAGCAGCCAGCTCGGCGGGCACAGTAGCCCAACCGCGGAAGCCGCCCCGACCTGCCGTCAAAGGCAGGCTTGTTCTGCGCCGGCGGAGGCGGGGTAACCCTCCTGCACGAAGACGTTTGACTAGGCTCACCTGTTTCAATCCCAGTATCGCGCACCACTCTGACCAGCAAGTTCAGGTCAGAAATCGAACGGCATGCCAGAAATGTGCCAGATTGGAGCGGCACCTCGCGTTCGCGATTCGCGAAACGAGAGGGTTTGCTCATGTCATCTTTTCACGTCGATGAGGCCGCCACCTGGCGCGACCTGGCTGACGCCCTGACTCCGGATCAATTCGCCTACCTCGAAACCTGGGAGGCTCATCCAGAGATCCCGCCGATGACCGACGGCCACCCGGCGCCGTACGGCCAGCACCAAGCCGTCCTGCTCTTCGCCGCCCGGGAGATGGTCGAGTCGGACGCTGCGGCCGCGCTCTACGCGGACGTCACTTCCCCGCCCGGCGCTACTTTCGTTGACCAATGGCAGCAGTGGGGCGACAGCTATTCGCGCGTGTTCGAGGGCACGAAGCGGGCCGTTGACGACTGGATTGTCGAGATCGGCGGTGTCCAGTACTGCGACGGACGGGTGGAGTGGTCCGTCCGCGCTGTCGGGACGGGAGGGGATTCCCGCGACGGCTACATGTCCCCAGCCCTCGCCCCACGCATCGCAAGAGCCCTGCTCGATGCCGTCGAGGAGCTGGACGGTGCCAAGTGAGCACAGTCCGAGTTGTCTGGGGTCCGAAGCCAGGTACCAAGACGCTGCCGGCACTACCCGATGCATGGGAGACGGCGGTTGACGACTGGTGCGCCTGGCTGAAGATCAGCGGCATGGCCCCGCGGTCAATTCGGTTGCGCCGCGATCATGTGCGGATGGTCGGCCGCCGCCTCGGTGTGCCGTCCCCGGCCATAGTCACGCTGCGCGCGCTGGTCAGGCTGTGCAGCCACGCGAACTGGTCGCTTGAGCATCGCAAGGGCGTGCGTTCGTCGCTGGTGGGATTCTTCGGTTGGTGCGTGGACAACGGTGTGGCGGCCGAAAACCCGGCGTCTCAGTTGCCGAGGGTGCAGCTTGATCGAGCACGTCCCCGGCCTGCGCCGGATGAGGTGTGGCAGCACATCGTCGAGAAGGCAGCGCCGCGCGAACTGTTGATGATTCGGCTGGCCGGTGAGGCCGGCTTACGTCGCGGCGAAGTCGCACGTTGCCATCGCGACGACCTGATCGGCGCAACCGGTCAGTACTCACTGCGCGTCATCGGTAAGGGCAACAAGCTGCGCATCGTGCCGATCGCCGATGGCCTCGCCGAGGCGATCCAGCAGCATTGCCTGGCTGGCTATCTATTCCCGGGCGGCATCGACGGGCACATCAGCGAAAACTGGGCCGGGCAGGTGATCAGCAAGCTGATGCCAGACGGGTACACGATGCACACGCTGCGCCACCGATTCGGAACACGCGCCTACCGCGGAAGCCGGAATCTGCGCGCTGTTCAGGAACTGCTCGGGCATGCCTCGATCGCGACCACCGAACGCTATACAGCAGTGGACGCCGAAGAGATCCGTGCGGCGATGATGGCGGCGTCGTCATGAGCGCCGCCAAGCACCTGGCACTAGTGCCCGACGTCGACACCGGCGACCGCGGCAGGGATGTGACCCTGCTCGAGCAGTGGGAAATCTATATGCGCGGTGAGGGCCGCTCGGACCGCACCATCTCCGAGATGCTGGGGCTCATGCGGCGATTGGAGCAGTACGCCGGGTGCCGTCTGGAAGCCGTTCGGCCGCTTGATATTGCGCGGTTCCTGGGCCGCCGGAGCCTCAATCAGAACAGCCGGGCTGCCTACTACGGATACATCCACGGTTTCTACGGCTGGTGGGAACGCAACGGCGGCGTGAACACCGCCGCAACGGTGAAGCGCCCAAAGGCGCCCAAAGGCGTTCCGAGGCCGATCACCGATCAACAGCTAAAGGATCTCCTCGCAGTGCGCATGCATCGACGCACCCGCGTGATGATTCTGCTGGCCGCGTTCGCCGGTCTGCGGGTGCATGTGATCGCCAAGGTGCGAGGTGAGGACGTCGACCCGGACGCGCGCACCCTGCGCGTGACCGGTAAGGGCAGCAAGGCAGCGGTGCTGCCGCTACATCCGCTGATCGTCGAGGCCGCGGCAGGAATGCCCGGCCGAGGCTGGTGGTTCCCCGGCAATTCCCGCCGCAAAGGACGACCGATCCGTGCCCGTGGAGTCTCCGACGTTATAGGCCAAGCGATGGACCGGGCTGGCATCCCCGGCGGCACCGCTCATCGGCTCCGACATTGGTACGGAACGACTCTCGTGAGCGGCGGCACCGATCTTCGCACCACACAGACGCTGATGCGGCACGAGCAACTCAACACGACGGCTCGCTACGTTCTGGTGGCAGACCCGAAGCTTGGCGAGGCCATCGACCGCCTCGATCCATTTCAGTAGCGGATCGCCGAGATGTCGGCGCACGCCGATAAAATGATCGTCGAGAGGGACGGGAGACATGGCCCAAAGGTTGAGTGCGGCGCAGCAACGCAATGGAGTCTCCGAGGGCATCGCCCTCGGATTCTGCATCCTCGGTCGGACAGAGTTTCAGTTCGATAAGTTGCGGATTGACCTCGCGTTCGAGCGTGCCTGGCGTGATTGGCCCGATAAGTATCGGTCGCAATACCGGCAGGTGAGCACCGATCTGCGGAACGGAAGCGACGCCGTCTGGAAGATGCTCCATGCGAATCACCGCAGCCAGGTATACGCGCTGTACTGGGACTGGGAAAGCCCCGGTCCGATCAGGATTCATGCCCGTCAGGACGACTGGGATGCCGAGGACCCGGCCGATCTTGAGTTCGCTATCAGCGTCATATCGGGAGACGTGCCGGCCGAGGGCTGGGTGTCGCTGGCGCGCGACTTCCTCGACGACTTCGATCGCCAGTACGGGCAAGGCTGAAGTTTTGATGCAGGGGGAATCCGATGGGCGCCTTGAGCTGGCCTATGACGCCGCCGAGAAAATGCTGACGCTGCAGGAAAGCACCCTCGCGAACGTGCGATCGCGGGCGAACAACCTACTCGCGGCCACGGCCGTGTTCATTTCGTTCGCTGCGGGCATCGGAGTGATCAATACCGACCCGAAGAAGGGCCTGCTCCTTCCGGTGATCGTGGGCCTGGTGCTCCTCGCGATCGTGATCTCTGTCGGCGTGAGCGTGCTCATGATCATGTGGCCGGCGCCCAAGTGGTGCTATGTGCCATCCGCAAGAGTCATCGTAAAAATGACTGACGCTGGGGACGATGAGTCGGCCATCCGGCGGCATGTCATCAACGAGATGATCAAAGGTGCCGAAGCAAACCGGAAGATGCTCGACGAGAAACAGAACAAGTTCCGGTGGGCCGTTGGGCTCGTCGCCGCTGAGGTGGCTGTTCTCGCCGGAATATTTCTCCTACGACTAGGGGCGATCATATGACTGAGCACTGGGACAACTTCGATACGCCGGAGGAAAAGGCGCGTAGGGAGCGCGAAGATCGATCGCGCGAACAGTTCAACCAGAAGGACAGAGAGCAAAAAAGGCGCGACATCGAGGAGCGCGTTCGACGTCAAGACCACCCCGAGAAACGGGACTGAACGGTTCCACTAGCCGTCGCCCGTTCTCCGGGTGGCGGGCCGCTCGGGCCGCTCTATGCCCGCATGTTTCACGTGATCTTGTTGCCCACTCATTAAGGTCACCCGTATGGGGGCACCGCAAGCACCACCACCAGGCTGGTATCCGGACCCGACTGGCGTTCCTCGTCAAGTCTGGTGGGACGGAAGTCAGTGGCATATTCCGCCGCCGCCACGGATATCCGCTACGCCGGGTTGGAAGAAGTGGGCGCTCGCAGGCATCGGCGCCGCGGTGATACTTACGCTCATCGCTTTCGGTGCCACCAGACACGACGTCGACAAACACTCGGCCGGCACGAGCACCGGGGGGGATTTCGGTGTGGGATTTACGGGCGATCAGCCCGCCGCGATGAACACAGTTGTCGCGGACGGCGAATTCTCTTTCCGTGTCACCGGAATGACTGTCGATGACGGCTACGCCATCGTCAGCTTGACCGTGATGAACACAGGCGACGAGCCGCAAACGTACTTTGCTAACAACCAGAAGTTGTTCGATGCTCAGGGCCGTGAGTACGGAGCTGACACGATGAAGTCACGGCCCTGGACTCAGCAAATGAACCCAGGTTTCCAACTCCCAGTTTCGATCCTGTTCCCTGTCCCCCCTGGGGTGTAGCCAGATCGAATCGAATTGCATGACTCCGCGTTCTCCGGCGGTACAGCGGTGAAACTTATGCCGACCCAGCCAACCCCTTGGAAGCCGGCTTGTAGAGGGTCTCTAGGAGACGCAAACGGCGGAGGGCAGTGCTAGCAAACGCGGAAGCTCTCATCGCATGGTCGGTTACGGCCGATACCATCCGCGTGTGATCGTCAAGTGCGTGACGACCGTCGTGCTGAGTCGCACGACTGAGCGAAGCGGCCTCACCGCGCACCCCGGCACCGACCTGTGGCGAGTGGACTGGACCGAGGACCGCAACGGCAAGACCGTGGAGCTCCGGCAGTCGCATTACACCGAGGCCGCAGCACGTAAGCACAACAGCGGGTTGCTCTCGATGCGGGTCGAGGGACTCTCAAGCGATGATGTGTACGCCGAACGCCTCTAAACCGGGGACTGCCCCTCTCGCATTACACGCCGCTCAGCAATGAATGCTCCGCACCTGCCGATGTGGATTAACGCTCGAAAACCGCCCGGCCGCATCGACTACTTGCCCAGGAGCCAAGTACGACGGAGCAGCGCGGCACGGCGGTTGTCGACGGCGAGGCGGTTTGATTGTCGGAGCCGCAACGGTGCAGACATCACCCCCGCACCTTCCCCCGAGCTCGCTGCGGCGCCGCGGGGTGGAACGCGGACCATCGATCGAGCTGCCTAGACGGCGCGGCCAGACCGGCCACGGGGGCGAGACGGAGTAGGCAGACTACTCAGCGAACGCGCCAAGTCGGTGGGCGACGTCGTTTAGGACGCGATCCGCTCCCCAGGCCGACGCGGCGGCCCAGGCAAGCTCTTTTTTTGATAGGCGATCAATTTCATCAGGTTTGTACGCAAGGTCGTGCTGCGGTTCGGCCCATGCGTGCATGAAGAGTGTCCGCAATTGCAGTTCGAACGTGGTGGGCATGTCGTCTAGGTCGTTCCACCCGTCCGGCTTGAGGTGCTCCGGTATGACGAACACGAAATGGTCTGACTCGTAGCCGAATTCGTCGGGTTCCTCGGGCTCACGCACCTTATGCTCGACGGCACCGAACCTTGATTCCAGATGTTCGCGCACAATTGGGATGTCGTCGCGGAAGAAAGTAATGATGCGACCGGCCACCTGGTCTTCGATTTCTGTGAGCGGCGCCTCGTACTTTGGGCGGAGAGCTTTCGTGACGAACGAGGTTGATTCCTTCACGCGGAACACTATTCGGTCGATGTGGGGGACGCCTTCAAGTTCCTCCCTGGTGCCGCTTTCGAGCACGTTCGCCAGCGCTAGCAGAACCGGCAGGCGGGCCGCAAAGGCGGCTTTGATGCCATCGTTGTCCTTATCCACGAGTTCTCACCTGCTCCGTCGCAATGTCTCCTTCAAGCTTCAGTCGTCTGCGGCCATCGACCTCAGTGACTTCGACTTCCCCGCTGTTCATTTCAACAAATGGGGCCGACACGATCACGCCGTTGTTGAGCGTGAACCGGCGGTACTGGATCACTGCGTCGAAGGTGGCCAGGTCGAGTTCGAACATGGCGGCACTGGCTTCGGAGCTGATCCCAGTCGTCAAAGCGCCCGCCGCGGCGGGACCAAGCCCGTCCGCGACTTCTCTGAGAGATGTCCGCGCTTGACCGCCCACTCGTAAAGCGGCGATTGCTGCATTCAGCTCGTCCTGTGCTTGCTGGTCGCCAGTAGTTCGGTCGAAGGCCAGCCGCATTGCGCGAGCGAGCATCTTCGTTCCTTCACTGCTGCTCATTTGGAGTTGCGCGTCAAGGAACTTTTCGATCCACAGGTCGGCTGCCGCCCGCTCGATGGCCGTGGCTTGGAAGTCGAGCACTCTGCAGGTCAGCATGCCATTAGGAGTTTTCTTACCTTCGAGGAACGCGACCTTGCGGAGGCTCGACTCACGAATAAAAGCCTCGACTACCTCTAGTCGGGTTTCGTTCTCTGCAACAAGCAGATTGAAGACCTCTTGCTGCGGAAACGTCCAGATGATGAAGCGTCGGCTGTCACTGGATTGGCCAGCGTGAACAGAAACCATCAGTAGCGATGGCTTTGAGCGATTGTCCATTGCGCCCGACAGTCTCACCGCCAGCTCTCGCACTGCGCCAACTACCGCGTCCGCTGTGCCGTCGGCTGCGAAGGCGACGGCCCGTGCCGCGTCGCGAATCGGATGGGCGCGAGTTGGGCTAGCCGTGTCGACCCGAAAGGTCACCGTCGGCGCCGTCGCCACTTGCGACCTATCGAACGTCGAGTCGAGGGCCGCACCCAGATCCCCAAACTGAGCAATCGCGCCACCGGCAAGGTCTGAGGTTTGCTGTGGGAAAACATGGTAAGCGTAGGCTGATAGCAACGAACCGGCTGGCAACGGTATTCCCCCCTGAAGTCTCGACCCGGAGATTTGCTCCGATGATCCCAGGACCCTGGGAGCGCGGGGGTTAATTCGTTCGACAAAGTTTCAGAACTGCCGGGCGGTCGCGCGCGCTTGACTGCGTGCCGAGCATGGCGACGCCGATCGCCCCCTGACCGCAATGACTGCGCCATCGGGACCCGGGGCGGGCCGTCGGCCGGACCGGAAGTTGTCAGTGCCTCAGCTTACGATTTGCCGGGGGTGCGACACGCGCCTCCATGAACAGGCAAAGTGCAGGTTTCATGCAAAAATTTGAGGAAGCTGACCGGACGGCAAAAGAAAAGGGGATCGAAGTGATCGCCACCCCGAACAATCCTCCAAGCCCACTAATCGTCCTACCCGACGAGGCGTCGGCATACCTCGCGCAAATGGACATCGACGTCGAGGACATCCGGTATGCGGTGGAGGCGGGTGAAGTCGCGGCGGGCAACATCACCCGGCACCACCCCGTCAACGGTGCGGGACTCAGCCGCTGGATGCACGTCGTCGGGGGCGTGCGAGAACGGTTAGCGCTGCACAAGACCTGGCATGGTGAGAATCCACGAAACCGGCCGGTTTCAGCCCACACCAAACTGCCCTTCAAG
>JAEZKH010000226.1 GCA_023415515.1 Actinomycetes bacterium | reverse complement strand
CACCAGCCCACATGAGAAGTCCTGCTAGACGGCGGTTACGTGGACCGCCTGCGGGCCCTTGGCGCCCTGCTCGACACTGAATTCAACTCGTTGATTCTCGTCGAGCGACTTGTAGCCGCTGCCCTGGATCTCCGAGTAGTGAACGAACACGTCCGCCGCCCCATCGTCGGGAGCGATGAAGCCGAAGCCCTTGTCGCCGTTGAACCATTTCACAGTTCCCTGTGCCATACTTTTCTTCTTCTTTCATTTCGAAGATGTCGAAAGACATCCGCTATAACGGTAGCACGCGCGCATCGAGATCGCGTCATCGGTTGCGCCACAATATGTTTCGCGGACATCCACCAGACTTTCCTCGCTGTGTGGCTTCGTCGGGGCCGCCTCGGCGGAGGCGGTACGACGGGCCGTGAGGGTGACAACCCGCCGATCAGCGCCCCAGACGGTCGCATCGGCCGTTATCGTTGCCGCGTGGAAGGCACGCCAGGGGAAGGCACGCCGTTCGGCCGCTACCGGCTCATCGAGCTGCTCGGCCGCGGCGGCATGGGCGAAGTGTGGAAGGCGCACGACACCGCGATCGACCGCGTCGTCGCGCTGAAGATGCTGTTGCCCCACTTCGCCAAGGACCCCGACTTCGAGCAGCGCTTCCGCCGCGAGGCCCGCGCCGCCGCCCGACTCGACGATCCACACGTGGTGCCCATCTATGACGTCGGCGAGATCGACGACCGGCTGTATGTGACGATGCGGCTGATCAACGGCGTGGATCTGCAGTCCCTGATCGACCAGGGACCGCTCGACCCGCAGCGTGTGGTCGCGATCATCGACCAGATCGCGTCGGCGCTGCACAACGCACACCAGATCGGACTTGTGCACCGCGACGTCAAACCGTCGAACATTCTGGTGGACAAGAACGACTATGCCTACCTCATCGACTTCGGCATCGCGCGCGCCGCCACCGACACACGACTGACCTCGGCGAGCTCGGCGATCGGCACATGGGCCTACATGGCACCCGAGCGTTTCAGTTCCGGTGATGTGCACCCGAGTTCGGACATCTACGCGCTGGCATGCGTCCTCTACCAGTGCCTGACCGGTCAGCAGCCGTTCCCCGGCAACACCCTCGAACAGGTCGCCGTCGGACACATGGTGACCCCGCCGCCGCGACCGTCCGAACGGGCCCCGATCCCGCGGGCGCTCGATCAGGTGGTCGCCACCGGCCTGGCCAAACAGCCCGCCGACCGGTACCCCACCGCGGTCGAGATGGCCTCCGCGGCAAAGGAAGCCGTCACGGGGTCAGCATCATCGAAGGCATGGGCGGCACCGGCCCGACCGGCCGGCTCAGGCTCCCCGGCACTGAGCTGGCCCGAGCAACCGTTCACCCAGGTCGGCAACACACCCGCGTCGTATCCGGCGTCGGCGCCGACCCAATTCAGCGGACCGCACCATTTTCAGCACCCGCCGCCGCAGGCACCGAACAAGCCTTCGGGCCACCGCCGCGGCGTCCTCGTCGGCGCGCTGGTGTTCATCGCCACGCTGGTGATCGTCGGCGGCGTCATCGGCGTCGTCGCGCTGACCGGCACCGACGACACCCCCTCGACCAAACCGTCCGCGGCGGCGGCGGACAACACCGATTTCAACGGCAGCTACCGCGCCGACTACGGGCCCGGCACCGACCTCGACGACAAGCCGGTGCCGAATGCGCCTGCCACGACGAGCAATTGGGACGTCCGTTCGGAATGCGGCGCAGGCGGGTGCGTCGCGACCGCGGCCAGCGCCAGTGGGAACTCCCTGTTGTCGAACATGACGTTCGACAAGATCGGCGACACATGGATCGCCGTCGGCCTCGCGTCGTCGGACTGCGGCGGCGCGGCGCCGTCGGAGATCTGGGTCGTCTTCACGCTGGAACCGCAACCCGACGGCACCTTGGAAGGCGAGAGCGTCAGGGCGTCCGCCGACAGCCTGTGCGCGGCCAAACGCACCCTGAAATTCACCCGCACCGGCGATGCCGATCCGAACAAGGTGCCCGATCCCGCGGTGCTTCCACCACGCGCAATCTCCGCTGCCGACGATCTGCATGGAAGTTACCGCCAGACAACAACTTTCACCAACGGCAACGTCCTCCCCGGACAGGTACTCGATGCCCAGACCTATTGCCTGCGCACAGGCGATCGGTGCATGAGCCTGTTCCACGCGGGGGGTTCGGCGGTCACGCTGGTGTACGCCGACCAGAAGTGGACCCGCAACGAGCAGGGCAATGCGACATGTGGCGACGGCAGCACGGCCAAGGTCACGATCACCGCCGAATACCCGATGCCCAACACGATCAACGATCCGATCACCGTGCTGACCGGACGGGGCACCCAGACGATCGCGCCGGGAAGCACATGCACCGGCGGCGGGGATTTCGAGGACAGGTTCGAGCGCACCGGCGACTGACCGCCGGCCAAGGAGCGCGGGTTCAGCAGGCGCAGCGAGAGAAGAACGCGCCGGTGAAGATCGCGACGATGAGGGCTTCGGTGGTCAATCCCATCACCGCAAGGACCACGACGGCGGCGATGCCCGCGACGCCGATAACCGCCATCAGGACGCTCCACCACAGGTGCGCGTGGCTACGCGACGACGCCCGCCTGGAGCCGACCGGGGCGGCCATCGCACCGTTGTGCGCTTCCAGCATGCGAGCCCCTTCCGCTGTGATGACAGACACAATATAGCCCTAAACGTGACCTGACTCACAACACGAGCGTCAATTCGTGATCTCGGTCCCGCGCCGGCTGATCGGCCCGAATTGCCGCATGGGCTCCCGGCTGCATCGGGAAAGATGAATGCCGTGCGCTCTGAGGAGGTGAACCTTGGGCCTGGACCTGGCTGACCTGGACAAATGGGATCCGAACGCGATCCACGCGGTGTTTCAGGCGGCGATCGACCGGTCCAACGGTGTGCGGGGCACCGCGACGAACATCGGCGACGTGCTGGCGGCCACCCCGTGGGACGGGGCCGCCCACGACGCGGCAGTGCAGGTCAACGGCAAGATCCGCGCTGACCTGGTGCAGCACGCGGCCGCCTGCGAAGCCGTCGG
>JAEZKH010000194.1 GCA_023415515.1 Actinomycetes bacterium | reverse complement strand
GGCAGATTGGGGTTGCGCACGCCACCGTCGCCGCCGACGGGGACCGAGTACGGGCGCGGGAGTCGCTTCTGCGAGGTGGTCCACGGCATCCGGCCGATGGTGCGGCGCAGCTTGTCGGTCAGGCCCTGCGGATCGGTGTATCTCCTGGGCAGGGCGCCGATCAGCGGGTCGATGATCAGCTGGTCCGATGTTCGCGCGAGTGCGACCGCCCGCTTGAGCATGTCGTCGGCGTCCATATCGGCTGCCGCACCGTCGAGGCCCGGCAGCAGCCGCCTGAGATCAGGGAGCAAGCCTGGCCAATTCTCCGCGACCCAGCCGAGCGCGACGTTCGCCTCGACGAGTGTCAATGCACTCAGTTCCCGCGCGGACAACTCGTTGAGGTGGTAGTTGACGATGCGATCTTTTGACGGTGAGCACTGAAGGGCCACACCGCATGTCAGGGTGCGACGGTTCCAGTCGCGTTTCGGCATGGGGTAGGGGACGTGAACGAAGTCAAGCCGGGAACTCAGGCCGAAAGCCCGGCCCACGCCGCTGACCAGACGCACGCCTTCGCGACGTTGTCCGCTCAACGCGACCGCGGTGACGGCGCAACTTCGCTCGACAGCGAGCGCGTGCGTGTCGGAGAGCTCGGACATGGTTTTCGGATCGCCCTAGAAGGTACCGATATTGGAGAACATCCAGTACCAGAACCAGATGATCAAACCCGTTCCGCCCCAGGCAGCGACATAGCGCAGAATCTCCCATACCCAGTCCACTTCAGATCTCCTTGCCGGTAGGTCGCCGGATGTACACAGCAGTCAACGGAATTCCAAGCCCGGGACGGCGGTGACCATGTTCTCGCGTCTGCAATCGCTGTACATCACGCGTACGACTGCATGATCCGAGGCGTCATGGTCCACTTTCTCCATCCGATTACTGACCATAGTCAATGAGTGGAGTCATCGGCTCAATCAGTGAAAATCTCTCGGTTGACCGAGTGCAGGTACGGGATCGCCAGGAACGGCGTGATGTAGAAGATGTCGTAGAGCCACCAGCCGACCACTGGCAGCACGACCCCGGCGAACCGCACATCGGCGTACATCGTCATGTTGAACACGTACAGACACCAGATCAGTACCCCCATCCAGCAGGTGACGATCATCCACTGATGGCCCCACCGCTTCATCTGCAGGAAGCCGATCGCAGCGGCGATCCGCATGGTGAAGACGGTGAGAATCATGCCGACTTCCATGGCTTTCTCGCCAGGCCCCGCAGCACCGCCCAGCCACAGCTCGTTGTAGTGCCAGAAGTATCCGGCGTCGAACATTGCGCCCCAGCCATTCAACAGAATGCGCGCCAATATGGTGTGGTTGGCGACGAGGTCGAGCGCCCACCCCACGGTGTTGATGGCGGCGTCGATGATCACCAGGTAGCCAAGCAGGGTGACCAACATGGGGCGAACCGTCAAACCATCCCGTTGAGCTTTGCGCAGCAGCCAGACCCCGCGAAGGAACAAGGGAAGGCCGAAGACGCCCAGCGCCGCGGTACCGATCAGGAGGCTGCCCGAGATCAGCCACCTGTCGGCCCGTCGCTGGGCAAGCCGCGACGCCTCCATGTGTTCGTCGAGGCCACTACCGCCGAGTTGGGCGCCCGTCGCTTCGCGGCCGGACTTCAGCGTCGGCAGATTCACAGTGACTGACTATAGTCAATGACTGAGTCGAGTCAATCGCTACGCGGCGCCGAGGCTTCGTAACGTCCTGGCGACGTAGTCGTCGAGCATGGCCGCCTGGGCGGGCCAGTCGTGGGTCGTTGTGAGCAGTGCGTAGAGACCGAGCAGGAAGAACACCGCGCTGTTCATCGCGATCACGTCGTCATCCACCTGGCCGCGTTCCTGCGCTTGTTCGATTTCCTTGGCGACTGCGACGATGACCGGGTGCTCATTGCTTTCGTCGGTAGGTCGTGTCTGCGAGAAATGCAGTGCTAGAAAGTCTTTGAACAGTGCATCGCCCAGTCGGCGCTCGAGTCCGACGATGAGGCGGACCGTCTCGTCGAGTGTCGCTGCGAGGGGAGGCTTTGTGGTAGTGAAGCGGGCGAGCTGTTTGGCGATGCGTATCTCCTCGCGCCTCTCCAACTCCAGCAGCACGTGTTCTTTGGTGGGGAAATGAAAGAAGAAGGTACCGTGTGCGACGCCTGCGGCTGTCACGATGGACCCGACGTCGGCCGCGGCCAGGCCTGACCGCTTGAACTCGGCGATCGCGGCACCCATCAGTCGTTCTCGTGTCTGGAGACGCTTGGCTTCTCGCGCTGAGGGCTTGTCTACCACGGCCATACGCTCCACAGTATCGCCCCTCATACCCATGCAGGTAGGCAGTCCGTTGACTCGAATCAGTGTGGTCGGCTTAGACGGTGGTCACCGTCGCCCAACTTCTGAGGTTACGACGCGCAGAGTAGTTCGGTTCTCCACCGGAAACGTCGGGCGCCTCGACTGCGTCGTGTGCGCGTCGCGCGGCGAGACGCGAGCGATGGAGGCCATCGGACTCTGCGACGCGCCGAAGGACCTGGTCGCCGTCGAGGACGTTCCGCAGGCGGCAACGATGCGCGGCGTGATGTGGGCTATGCCGCCACGAGCTTCCGCAGCGGTCGCCGCGCCGTCTCCTTCATCGTGAGAACCGTGGCGAGCGAGACGATTGCGGCGATGATCACGTAGTAAGCGGGCGCGAGTTCGTTTCCGGTCCGGTCGGTGAGCCAGGTCGCCACGTACGGCGCCGTGCCGCCGAAGATCGCCACCGAGATGTTGTATCCGATCGAATAGCCGCCTGACCGCACGCGGGTGGCGAACAGCTCTGCCCCGGCTGCCAGTGCAGTCGACGCGAAGACGGCCTCGACGGCAGCCAGCCCGGCGTGTCCGGCGATCGCTGCGGCCAAAGATCCCGAATTGAGTAGCAGGAAGAGCGGATAGGTCAACACGATGAAACCGACCGCACCCCCGATCAGGAGCGGCCTGCGGCCGACACGGTCGGACAGCACACCGAGCGGCGGGATGAGGACCAGAGCGACGACGCTGGCCACGGTGATCGAGACGAACGCGTCCGTCTTGGTGAAGTCGAGTGTCTTGGTGAAGTAGCTGGGCAGGAAAGTGAACACGGTGTAGAAGCCGACGTTGTGAATGATC
Source organism: Actinomycetes bacterium (assembly GCA_023415515.1). Taxonomy (GTDB): domain Bacteria; phylum Actinomycetota; class Actinomycetes; order Mycobacteriales; family Mycobacteriaceae; genus Mycobacterium. The sequence goes on along the minus strand of JAEZKH010000194.1, from coordinate 4,857 downwards.
ACCAGACCGGCGATCTGGAGTATCGGCCGCCATGACGTCGTCAGTGCCTCCTTCAACGGCGACGACGACACTTCACCTTCGTCTTGCAGTTCCTCGAACTCGGGCGTGTCGCGAAGGCGAAGCCGGATGTAGAGTCCGACCGCACCGAGCAGGCCTGCGAGCAGGAACGGAATCCGCCAGCCGTAGGAGTCCATCGCGTCCTCAGTCAGCAGCACCTCGAGCACAGTCACGGTGATGGAGCCCAGCAGGAAGCCGAGGACAACCGACCACACCAGGAACGACACGACGAATCCGCGATGCTTGTCGGAGGCGTACTCGGCGAGGAAGCATGCGCCGCTGCCGTATTCGCCGCCCGCAGAGAATCCCTGCAGGCAGCGCAGCAGGAGCAGCAGCAATGGTGCGCCGACGCCGATGGCGTCGTAGCTGGGCACGAAGCCGATCGCACATGTCGAGAACGACATCAACAGGATGACGATCGCCAGCACCCGCTGACGGCCGATTCGGTCAGCCAACGGTCCGAAGAAGAACCCGCCGAGCGGTCTCATGAAGAACGCCGCCGCGAAGATCGCGAAGGTGTTGAGGAGTGCGACGGTGTCGTTGCCCGACGGAAAGAACTTGTCCGCGATATAGGTGGCGAGAACGCTGTAGACGGCGAAGTCGAACCACTCGACGGCGTTTCCGATTGCCGCGCCTCGCACCGCCCTTCGGGTGTCCGAGGCGGATCTCTGATGCGAGACGTGCTCGTCGTGCACGGTCATGTCGTCCCCTCCCGGGAGTCGAATTCGGCATGCGGACGGTCGGTGATGAACATGTGGCCGGGGGCGTGAAAGATCGCCAGCGACGGCTTGGCTGCGACGACGACCGCTTGCGGCGTCACACCGCAGGCCCAGAACACGGGGACCTCCCCGGGGCCGATCGTCACCGGATCGCCGAAGTCGGGTGCCTCCAGGTCGACGATGCCGATGTCTTCGGGAGCCCCGGTGTGGACGGGGCCACCGTGCATCGCCGGGAACCGTGAGGAGATCTCGACCGCGCTGGCGATGTCCTCCGGCGCAAAGGGTCTCATCGAAACGACGAGCGGGCCCTCAAATGCGCCCGCAGCGGCGCAGCGTCGATCGGTGACATACATCGGCACGTTGACGCCCTGGCGTTGATGGGCCAGCGCAAGTCCGGCAGCGGCGAGTGCCCATTCGAAAGTGAAGGAGCAGCCGAGCAGGAAGCTCACCAGGTCGGTGCGCCAGTATCGGCTCACGTCTGTGGGTTCGTCGACAAGCGAACCGTTTTCGAAGACCCGGTAGCGGGGGAGGTCGGTCCGCAGATCGGCGTATCGCGACAGCGTGACCGGGTGCGGGGATCCGGTGTCGGTGATGTCGAGCACCGGGCACGGCTTCGGGTTGCGTACACAGAATCTGAGGAAGTCGAGAGCGTCGCCCTCGGGAAGGACGACCAAATTGGCCTGCGCGAACCCTGGTGCCAGGCCGCTCGTGGGCCCGGTGTGCTGCCCAGTGCGAATGCGCCGACGCGCCTCGTCGAGACCGGCCGCGGATGCGTCCTTCACCATCGGCGGGTGTGCGCCCATGGGGCGGGGGTTCCCGCTTACGCGGTTTACCTAACGTCGCGCGATGCGCCTGCGTGCGCGGACGGTGCGCTCAGTCGCTGGCGGGCAGCGGTTTGGCCTCTTTGACGGACAGTGGCGTCGACCCGACCGACAGTGTGCCCTTGCCCGCTTTCGTCACGAGCACCTCGGCGCCGTTGTCGTCGACATAGCGCTTTCCCATCAGGTTGCCGTCGGCGAGCGATTCGTCCAGCGTGAGGTCGGAGGCCTTCTCCGCGTCGATCGGCACCATGGGGGCGCCGCCCGCGCGAAGGTCGTCGAGGCTGTCGGCCGACCGCACGACGATGACCTGGGTGTCGCACACCTGGCTCTGCAGACGCGTTCCGTTCTTGATCATGCTGGCTCCTTATTGGCGTTCAGCTCGCTGACGAGTTCGCGGCGCAGCACCTTGCCGGTCGCGTTGGTGGGCAGTTCATCCCGGAACACCACCTTGTCGGGGGTGCGCGAGCCACGGAGTTGGCCGCGCACGAAACCTCGCAGATCCTCGGCGTCTGGTGACTCGCCGGAGGCGGGCACGACGACAGCGACGATGATCTGGCCCCACTGCGGATCTTCGGCGCCGACGACCGCGCAGTCGTGCACGTGTGGATGTTCGACGAGCACGTCCTCGATCTCGGCCGGAGCGATGTTCTCACCGCCGCGGATGATGGTGTCGTCGGATCGGCCGCCGATGAACAAGTAGCCGTCCTCATCCAGGTAAGCCACGTCCTTGGTGGGAAACCAGCCCTCGTCGTCGAGCACCGAGCCGATGCCGGTGTATCTGCCCGACACCTGCTCGCCGCGGACGAACAGCTCGCCGGGTTCACCCGCGCCGAGGACCGTCCCGTCCTCGCCGCGGATCTGGACTTCCACCGTCGGAACCGGCTGGCCGACCGAACCGAGCCGTCGCGCGACCGCCTCGTCGGAGGCGCCGAGGGCGGTGCGGTGGTCGTCGGGCGTGAGCACCGCGATGGTCGAACTTGTCTCCGTCAGCCCGTACGCGTTGACGAATCCGACGTGCGGCAGCAGCGACAACGCCTTGCGTACCAAAGGAAGTGCGACCTTGGAGCCGCCGTACGCGAGCGAGCGCAGCGTCGGTAACTCGGTCGGTTCTGCCTCCAGCACCGCGACGATGCGGTCGAGCATCGTCGGTACGACGGTTGCGGACGTGACACCTTCCGCGCCGACGAGCCGCACCCACTCGCGGGCATCGAAGTTGGTCAGGTACACCATCTTTCGGCCGGCGTACAGATTCGACAGCGCCGCGCTGACACCGGCGATGTGGTACGGCGGAACGCAGATCAGAGCTGCGTCTTGCGGGGCGGCCGCACCGAACTCGACGGTGCCGGTGATGTAGCTGGTCAGGTTGTTATGGGTGAGCTCGACGGCCTTCGGGCGTGAGGTCGTGCCCGAGGTGAACAACACGACGGCGACGCTGTCGGGGTCGGCGAACCCGGCAGCCGGTTCGGCGGCGCGGGCCGAGGCGATGAACTCGTCGGAGGAGATCACCTGCTTTCCCGCGCCCGCCACGACGTCGACGTATTCGGTGTCGGCGATCACCAGCGGTGCCGGCAACCTGTCGATCAGCTCGCGCAATCCGTCGGCGCTCAAGCGGTAGTTGAGCGGCGTGACGGCGACGGCGGCCCGCGCCGCAGAGAAGAGCAGCAGCGGGAGCATCACCCCGCCCATCCCGACGTAGGCGACGTGCTGCGCGCCCGACGACGAGATGACGCCGGCGCCGCCATCGGCAAGCGTGCTCAGTTCGTCAGCGGTCAACCGCATGTCGCCGGAGACCAGCGCCGTCCGGTCCGGATCGCTCGAGGACGCCATCTCGAGCAGCAACGAGATGCTCATGATTTGTCGACGAAGATATCAAGGATGGGGTCGTCGCCGCCCCCGTAGCGGGACAGATCGGTCGCGCCGGCCTCGGTGAGCACCTGCGAGTCGATGAAGCAGCGGCCGTTCACCTCGGCGGGCGGGCGGGAGAAGATCTCGACCGCCGCGTCACCCATGATCTGCGGATCGCGCGACCGGGCGGCGAGCTTGTCTCCATTGCTCAGATTCGCCACCGCCGACGTCGCGATGTAGGTCTCCGGCCACAGACAGGAGAAGCCGATTTCGGCCGCGTTGCGTCCCTTGCGGAACTCTTCGGCCCAGCCCAGCGACAACAGCGTCATCCCGTACTTCGACAGGGTGTACGACGGGTGTGCGCCCAGCCAGTGCGGGTTCATGTTCATCGGCGGCGCAAGTGTGAGGACATGGGCAGCCGGCGATTTTCGCAAGTGCGGCAACGCCGCCTTGGTCAGCAGGAAGGTTCCCCTGACGTTGATGTCCATCATCAGGTCGAACTTCTTGGCCGTGAGTGTCTCGGTGGGTTCGGTGGCGATGGCGCCGGCGTTGTTCACGGCAATGTCGATTCCGCCGAACCGCTCGACGGCGGTCTCGACGGTGCGCTGCACGTCGTCCTCGTTTCGGACGTCGCCGACCACGGCCACGGCTTTGCCGCCTTCGGCCTCGATCTCGGCGACCGCGGTGTGGACGGTGCCCGGAAGCTTCGGATGCGGTTCGGCGGTCTTGGCCAGCAACACGATGTTCGCGCCGCGGCGGGCCGAGGCCAGCGCGATCGCCAGCCCGATGCCGCGGCTGGCGCCGGAGATGACGAGGGTGCGGTCTGTGAACGCATGGCTGGACGGCTCTGTCATCGGCCTCCTGTCGACGAAGCCTCACCCTAGCAAATTGATATTGACGTTCTCATTTTACGCAAGTCCCATAATCACTGTGTAGCGGGTGTTGGCTCGGCTCCGGCCCAGTGTTCTATGTCCGCTTGCGTGCGTATTTGCTGCGTGCGGTATTGGCATTCTCATTTTTTGCAAGTACGTTACCCGTTGATGACCGAGCCTGTTGAGACCCCTTCCGGCATCCCGCTGAAGCCCGTGTACGGGCCCGGCGACCGGGCCGGCGAACCGCCCTCGCCGGGAAGCTATCCGTTCACCCGCGGCAACTTCGCCAGCGGTTATCGCGGCAAGCTCTGGACATTCCGCCAATATTCGGGTTTCGGGACCGCAGAGGTGTCCAATCGTCGGTACCGGTACCTGCTCGACCAGGGGGGAACCGGCCTTTCGGTCGCATTGGATCTGCCGACGCAGTGCGGCTTCGACTCCGACGACCCGGAAGTCACCGAAGAAGTCGGCAGGGTCGGCGTCGCGGTCGACACGCTCGCCGACGCGGAGATCCTGTTCGACGGCATCCCGCTGGACAAGATC
>JAEZKH010000096.1 GCA_023415515.1 Actinomycetes bacterium | reverse complement strand
TCCTCCGGCTGGTCCACGAGAACTGGAGTGACGCCGTCGGCGAGAAGGATCACGAGAATCGCCGTGCACCGCTGGCCGTGAGCCAACTCCTCGATATGCGTGTACGACTGGTCGTCAGGCTTTTTGAACTTGACCGTTAAGACGTCAGGTCGATCGATGGCCTGTATGTCGAGAAGGTCCTGCCACAAACCTTTCTCGTCGATGTTCGCCAACAGTTTTGCTACGCTGGCCATGTCGATACCGTTGTCAGAGTCGACAATCCCCGCAATGTCTTCGCTCCAGATGCTCCGACCGAATCGCAGTGGATGGACTCGAGTGGCCAGTTGGTTCAGAACGTCCTCACGCACGCGCGAACCGACCTTTATACGGTCGAGTGCATCGCGAAACTCCGTAGTGTCACCGGCTGCTGGGATGTCGAGCTTCACGAAACCGGCTGTCTTCGAGTTGAGCTCCGCGACGCGTGTCCGGCGCAATTCTCGCCGTGTTGAGCGCGCAGTGGTCAGTGTCTGAATCAGCTCTTCACGCTGGACTTCGAGGTTAGCCAGATCCGGTTTAGCCTGTTGGGCAAGTTCAGTCGCAGCAGCCTGGGCATGGCTCAATTTAGCTTGTAGCTGTTCGAGGCTCCCACGCAGAGAAGTCAAAGATGCTGCAGGATCAATCTTTTCGAGTTCTGCATCAAGCTGCTGCTTGAAGGCTGCAAACCGCTGTTGCCATTGCGTCTGTACCGCCGTCAAACCAATAGATGCCGCGCCGAGGGCATCTGCAATCTCCTGCGTGGCTGCATCCACCCGTGCCTTGAGTGCAGCCAATGCGGTTGACCCCAAAGCGAATAAGTCCGCATTGGCCGCGACCGATGCGACAAGAGCAGCGTCCGGCAGATCAAGGGACTCGACTGCAACTGCGTCGACTCGCTGCTTTGCCCGGCTGATCGCAGCCTGCTCCTGTGTCCAGTTCGACTGTTCCTTCACCGCCTCGGTCGTGAACAACGCTTCAAGCTTGCGCACTTGTTCACTCAAATCACCAACTTCGGCGGATTCCCGTTCCAAACGGCGCACCCGCGATCGGGCTGCAATCAACTTCCTACCGTTGGCTTCCAAATCCGAGGTGGCCTGCGCTATGGAGGTATTGATCGGTTCAAGGTCAATTGAGGAATCAACCAGCGTCATGCGCCCAACAGGTTCTCGCGAGTAGTCGAGAATCTCGCCCTGCGAGAAAGCAGCCAGGGGACACAATCCGGCGACGTCGAGGTCGATTTCCACCCAATCGTCTCTGTTTTGTTGAAACACTCTGGCCGGCGCGGAACCGCTGATGGTAAAAGTGCGTTCGACGCGATAACGTTTCCCATCGCCGAAAAGATGGAGAATGACCACGCTGCTGGTCATCAGCGCCTTGGTCATCCTTGAGTCGATTTCGGCGCGGATGGAAGGAAACGCCTGGGCGTCGACCTGCTGATCCAGTGCGAACCGTATCGCTTCCAGCACCAGCGATTTTCCTGCACCCGTACCGCCCAGAAGACAGTTGAGATCAGGGGATAACGCTATAGTTTCACCGCCTAGGAACCCGCCGGCGATTTCGATGGATTCGATTCGGGTGTATAGCGGTTCAGGCGGAGGCTCCAGTCGTACACGCAAATCGGGGTCATCAAAGGCGTGGCGAATCCCAACCAAGTCAGGTCGACTTGCCTTCATCCAGGTGCGACGCGCTCCGATGCCGATCAAACCATGGCAGCTCTTGTCACGGTCCCATGTGTCAGAACCCCGGACGAACGCCATCGTGCGTTCACCCGCTACGACATTGTTAACCGCTTCGATTGTGTCCATATGGACCACTTCGAAGGCACTGATCGCCTCGGTTAGAAGGGTTCTCTTAAGGTGGGCCTTGACTGCCAACTTGAGCAGGCCCTTGTCTTTCTCAATGTGCGCAGCAATCGCGATGCCGCCAGACTGTTCAACCTCGATGGCAGCTTGGGCGAGCCCGACCGCCGCAGCGATGTTGAGTTTGCCTCTGTCTGCCTGTCCGATGCCGAGTCGAACTAGTACTTCTTCGATGTAGGTCGGGTCCGTCCCCACTTCCCACAATGCCAGCAGGTGGCCTTCAGTAGTGCTGATCTCGACGCCAGGGATTACGACAAGGTGCGTATGGACCGCGGCCTCGGCGACAGCCTTGCACCAGGACACGGTGTTGTGGTCGGTGATAGCGATCGCATCGAGTTTTGCCTCAATCGCCGCCTCGACGATGTCAGAAGCCGACCCGTAGTTTTCTACCTTCGCGTCCTCTGAACCAGGTGTATGCACGTGTAGGTCTACCGCCCAGAAACGCGCCCACTGACTCATCAAACCTCCCGGTGCGTAGGCGTTTGCAGTGCGGACAACCCGCTGCGAATCAGAGGCGTTGACCTCGGCCCGGCTGTTGACCGGCGGGGCTCTATTAGATGTACCACGCTGATCCGACAACTTGCCGCTACGACCGCCCTAGAACACCAGGTCGCATAGCCGAACCCCTAGTGCCTGGGCTACCGACTTCAACACGGTCGGCGAAAGCGACTCGCGGTTTGCCGGGATCGTAAGCGATTGCTTTCCAACTTGTTTAAGTCGAACATGCGACCCCTTGCCGCGAACAGGGTCAACTTTCCATCCTCGGACTTCCAGGTGGCGAATGACTGTCTTACTGCTTACGGAGGGGAGCGCAGGGGTATGGCCGATCCAGGGCAGGATCGGTTCCTGGCCTTTCGGCACCAGCACGTGGGTGATGCGCTGGCAGTCGAATAGCCCACGGCAGAGGTGCGGGGCCAGGCTCCACTCATCGGCCGCGCGCCGGGGGTCCGCAGATGCTTCATGCAATTGGCTCATCAGCACGCGTTGCGACCGGTCGAACTTTCGATCACTGAAGTAGTTGGCAGCTTTGCGATAGCTTCGCGGAAGGGTCTCAAACCACTCGGGGAGCATCGCTAGCGTCGCTGCACGGACCACCTTGGGAACGCCTCGTCGAAAAGGATCCTCCGCCTTGAACCGGCGATACATCTCGGCGCACGCGAGGGCCTCTTCGAGCACGTCGTCAGATCCTTGCTCAATGAGTGGGATGTACACCTCCTTCGAGTAGGGGAGGTAGCGCCGGGCGCGCTCGACCATTTCGAATCGGATCGCCAGCGATTCGATCTTGTGGTGGTACGCCTCGTGGAGGTAGAGCACCGACATTGCTGCACGAGACGCACCGGCGAGATTCTCGTGCACCTCGCGTTCGGGCTCGGGAAGTCGATTGACGATTGCGGCCGCAACGTCGAAGACGGCCGTCTCTCGGATGTAGATCGCGGAGCCAAGGCCGAAATAGTGGATCGGTGTATACCAGGCGAGGGCATCCAGCACATCGGGCGGTGGCACCAGGAAGCCGCTGCTCGCCCGCTGTTGGATCTCGTCGTAGGCGTTTGGTCGCCCTGGCGCCCGGTCAAGTGACGCACCCAGGTCCGAGTCTTTTGGGTGAATCTGAGTCCAGTCCGGCTCGTACGCGTCGGCGTCGTCTGGGTCGCCAGGCCACGGGCCGTCGCTGTTGAGATCCACAAGGTCCATCTCGACGAGCGTGTCGGCTACCTCATGCAGTGAGAGCGGGTCAGCCACGACGAAATATTGCCACACTCGCCAGAAGTTGCTGCAGCACCCCACCGAGTGACGAAATTCGACCAATCTCCGAGATCCCCGGCTACCGTGGTGATGCGTGGGGGAGACACCGCGGGAAGAAGCTGACCATCTGTCGCCTGGTCAACGCTCAACAATCCGTCGAACGGTGCAACAAGCGGTCGATGAACACGGCATCGAATGGGCAATGCGCAACACCTGCGCCCAGCTCGAAGCTAAGTACGGCATCTCCTACGACACCATCGAGTACCTGCTCCATGACGAGTTGCCGGCGGTGTTGCCCGAGGAGTTGCTGACTTCGGGCCAGCGGAACAAGATCCGACGGGACTTCAGTGCTGCGACCTCCACTACCGACCCCACCCGCAGACACACCGCCGCCGCCGAGGTGGTCAAGCGCTCCGCCGAGCACTTCGGAGTGTCCGAAGACACCATCCGCGCCGTTGTCGGTATCGACGGCGATACTGTTCGGCCAACGCCACCACCCGGAGGACCACCTGTGCCTGTAGCTGCCCCGTCCCTGCCCGAGCCCGGTCAGGTTGTTGAGGTGCGCGGTTCGACGTGGGCGGTCGCCAACGTTCAAGCTCAGGGTCTACCGCTCAGTCCGGCTGACGACGCAGCCGCGAAGCTGAATCACGTCGTCGACCTGCAGTCGCTCGATGAGGACCGCCTCGGTGAACAGCTGTCGGTAATCTGGGAGCTGGAGGTCGGCAAGACCGTCACCCCACCGCAAGGATTGCCCGAGCACATCAACCCAGAGGGCTTTGATGATCCAGTCACCTTGGCCGGCTTCATCGACGCGATGCGCTGGGGCGCGGTCACCTCGGCAGATCCGAACCGCTACCAGGCGCCCTTCTGGTCGGGGGTCACTGTGGAGGCATACCAGCTCGAACCACTGCGTCGGGCGTTGACCAGCCCGCGGACCAACCTGCTTCTGGCCGATGACGTTGGTCTGGGCAAGACCATCGAGGCCGGCCTCGTGGTGCAAGAGTTGTTCTTGCGGCATCGTGCCCGGACTGCGGTGATCGTGTGCCCGCCGAGCTTGGCGTTGAAGTGGCAGGACGAGATGCGAGACAAGTTCGGCCTGCAGTTCGTCATCGTCAACAGTGAGCTGATGTCCGAGGTGCGCCGCACCCACGGCCTACACGCCAACCCCTTTCAGCTATATCCGCGGGTGATCGTGTCCATGGCGTGGCTGCCACAGGTGCGCTGCCAGCGCTTGCTGCGCGACGTCTACGCCCAGGCCAAGAACCCCAAGCTGGGCAAGCGGTTCGCCTTCGACATGCTCATCGTCGATGAAGCCCACCACGTCGCGCCGTCGAGCCCCTCGACGATCGCCGGCGGACGCGGCTACTCGGTGGACACCCAACGAACCGTTGCCGTACGCCAACTTGCCGACACCTGTGAGCACCGCTTGTTCCTGAGCGCCACGCCGCACAACGGCTACCCGGAGTCGTTCACCGCGCTAATGGAGATGATCGACCCCCGCCGGTTCTCCCGCGGCGCGCTGCTAGACGCCACTGCGCTCAAGGACGTGACGGTGCGACGCCTCAAGCGCGATCTCACGGGGAAAGGGTTCAAGGACCGCGAGGTCAAGATCCTCGACTTCACGCCCGAGCACAGCGAACAGGAGATGTTCTCCGTTCTCGATGACATCGTCACCCGAAGCGCCAAGCAGAACGGCACCAAACCGGGCGGCGACATCGTCACCATGCTGCTCAAGAAGCGGTTCCTGTCCAGCCCGTTCGCCTTCGGGATGACGATCAGCCACTATCGCGACGCGCGTGCCGGGCGCGGACTCCGCGCCGACGAATACGACGACATCTTCGGAGAAGGCCAGGCTGACGAGGAAGAAGGTCTGTGGGAGCACGACGAGGCCGAGCGCCTGCGTGAGTCCAAGGCCTCCGATCCGCTCAGCGCCGCCGAACCCGGTCAGCTGGAGAAGCTCGCCGACTGGGGGTTGAGCTACGAAAGCCGTCCCGACTCGCGCCTGGAGCGGTTACTCACCTTCCTCGACGCGGTCTGCCGGCCCGACGGCACCCACTGGTCCAATGAGCGGGTCGTGGTGTTCACCGAGTACGCCCACACCCTCGGCTGGCTGCAACGAGTGCTTACTCAGCGCGGCTACGCCGACCGGCTGGCCGTCATCGAGGGTGCGACCCCCACCGAGGACCGCGAGTACATCCGGTCGCAATTCACCGCCGACCCGACCGAGGAACCGGTGCGGGTGCTACTGGCCACCGATGCCGCCGGTGAAGGCATCGATCTGCAGAACCACTGCCACCGATTGGTGAACTTCGACATCCCGTTCAACCCGTCGCGACTCGAACAGCGCATCGGCCGCATCGACCGCTACGGGCAGACCGAAACACCCGAGGTTTTTCACTTCGTTCCCGACGACAAGTCGTCCACCTACGCCGCCGACGCGAACTTCATGGCCCGCATCGCCCGCAAGATCGCCCAGGTCGAGGTGGACCTGGGATCGGCCAACCAGGTGATCGGTGACGAGATCCAAGAACACTTCGCCCGCCGCAAACCCGCCAAACGCAAAGCCAAGGGCCTCGACGGCAACCAGGTGATCCAGGAAGCCTTAGCCGGCGGCATCGAACTCAACACCCGGCTCACCGAGCTGGAACGCGGCTACGACGCCTCGCGCGCCGATCTGCATCTGGAACCGCAGAACCTGCGCCGCGTGGTCGACACCGCGCTTCGGATCAACCATCAGCTTCCACTGGAGCCGGTCGGCGACGCCGACACCGACGCCGAAGTGTTCGCGATGCCTCCGGTGAGTCCGGCCTGGCAAGACACCCTCAAGGGCTTGGCTACCCGGCTGAAACCCGATGTGCTGCGCCCGATCACGTTCGACCCGATCGCCGCCGAAGGACGCGCTGATCTGGTGTATGTCCATCTGGGACATCCAATCGTGCAGAAAGCGCAACGGCTGCTACGCCGCTCGCTGTGGAGTGTGGATTCCACGCTGAACCGAGTCACCGCGGTAGTGATCGACGACACGGCGGAGTCGTTCGTGGCGGCGGTGACCCGCATGGTGCTCGTCGGTCGCGGGGGAGTGCGCCTGCACGAGGAGGTGTTCCTGGTCGGCGTTCGCCTACGAGGCCGCCGTGCGATGGCCGAGGCGAAGGCCGAACACGCCCTCGATCATGCCCTGGACGGGGAGCGTCTGATGCTGGCCAGCCGCCGGGTTCGCGACGAGCTGTGTGAGATCTGGAATGCGGCGGACGCGCCGCTGCGCGCTCGGCTGGAGGAGTCTATGCACGCTCGCGCCGACCGACGACACGCCCAGGTGCTGGAGCAGCTGGACAAACGCCGGGCCGCTGACATCCAGCGGGCACGTGACATCTTCTCGGCATTCCGAACCAACCTGCGGGAATCACTAAATCTGTTGCGCAGCAAGGAAGCCGAAGCCGAAACGATGTTGTGGGCCGACGAGCAGCAGAAGCAGTGGCGCCGCGACATCGACTCGATGGAGCGTCGTCTCGACGAACTCGACGACGAGGAGGCCCGCGAGATCGCGGCCATCGCCGACCGCTACGCCGACGTCAAACCCCACACCACCGCCGCCGCGGTGGTGTTCGCCCTCACCCCCGAGGACGCGAAAGGAGGGCTGCGCTGATGGCGCCCCGCACACCCCGGCAACGATCAACACCGAGTGCCTCTGAGCTGCACCACGCGTGGCTCGAACTCGTCGACACCGATGGCCCGTTCCTTGCGATCGCCCCGCTCAAGCGGGTCTGGCCTCAGGGCATGCCAGCCTTGGACGACACCCGCAAAGAGGCACTGCTCTACGCCCGCAGGGATTTCGAAGCCACATGGGAGGCAGCAGACCGAGCCACCAGCGACGACGGCACGACCGGTGACGCGTACCGCATCGCCCGCGACAAATGGGTCGAAACCGTATTGCGCGATGTCGTCGGTTGGGCCGAATCCTTGTCCTGGGGACCCGTCGCCAGCATCACGGCTCAGTCACCCAACCGTGCGGTCACCGTCGGCGCTGAGGCAGCCCTGCTGGCCCCCGACGGCGCTATCGGCGCGCTGGTGTCGGTGATTGACCCGGTCGACTCGTTGCGTCAGGTCCCTAGTGACCTGTGGGCGGCCACTCCGGTGGACCGGATGGAAGCGCTGCTGCGCGACAACGACATTCCGATCGGCATCGTCACCGACGGACGCTGGTGGGCGCTGGTGTGCGCACGTGCCGGCGCCATGACGGCCTCCGGAGTCGTCGACGCACTGACCTGGGTGGAGGAACCCCGCACCCGCGATGCTTTCCTGACGCTGATCTCGCGGCAGCACATCATCGGCGGCAAGGAAGACGAACGGCTGCCGGTGCTGTTCGAGGAATCCGTGGCCGCCGCCGAAGAGATCACCGAAGCACTTGGCGCGCAGGTGCGTCGCGCGGTGGAACTGCTCATCCAGTCGTTCTCCGAATCGGCCCGCGACGCTCAACAACGCGGCGAACCCGACCCACTACCGGCCGACACCCACCAAAGCTATGAAGCCGCGGTGACGATCATGATGCGGATCGTGTTTCTGCTGTTCGCCGAAGAACGCGGCCTGCTGCCGTCAGGGGAGTTGTTCGAGCAGGGGTACGGAATTTCTCGCGAACTGAGTCGACTTGAAACTCGTGAAGTCGACGAAGGGGAAGAGGCTCTCGATGCCACCTCGCTGACGTGGCATCGGTTGCTCGCCACTAGTCAGGCGCTTTACGGTGGTGCGTCCTTCGAGAACATGCGGGTTCCTGCTTATGGCGGTTCTCTGTTCGACCCGGAGCGTTTCCCGTTCCTGACCGCGCTCACCGCGCACGGAACCTTGGCCATCACCGTGTCCGACCGAGTGATGCTGCACGCACTGCGCTCGGTGCAGCAGGCCGTCCTCAAAGGTGGGGAAGCACGCCGAATCTCGTTCCGCGACATCGACGTCGAACAGATCGGCTACATCTACGAAGGCCTGCTGGGTTACACCGCTGTCACCGTCGGTGAAACCTATCTCGGCCTGCTAGGTGCCCGCGGCGAAGAACCAGAGATCTCGCTGTCGGAACTCGAACGGCTTGCAGCGGCTAACACTGCTTCGAAGAAGCTGGCCGACGCAATCCGGGCACGCGTCGAAAGTGATCAACCCTCGGCCAAACCCCAGTCGGCTGCCGCTATTGCCAAAGGTATTGGTGCCCAGGTGGAGCCGAGTGTGGTAAGCGGCCTGGCGCAAGCGGTCGGCGACGACGCAGCGCTGCGTGAACGTGTGCTGCCCTGGCTGGGCATCATGCGGCAGGACCTTCGAGGCCGGCCGTTTGTGGTTCTCGACGGGGGGCTGATGGTGAAGGAGACGCCGTCCCGCAAGAACGCGGGAGCGCACTACACGCCTAAGTCGCTCGCGCGAGAGGTCGTTCTGCACGCGCTGCAACCGCTGTGCTATGCGCCTGGCCCCTACCAGACCGCTGACGAATCGGAGTGGAAACTCAAGTCTTCCGATGACCTGCTGAGCTTGAAGGTCGCCGACATCGCCTGCGGCTCAGGAGCATTCCTGGTGTCCGCCGCGAGCTATCTAGCTGACCGGGTTGTGGAAGCGTGGACCGCTGAAGATCCCGCCAACGCCTACCGCGGTGATCTACATCGGCGTGCCATCCGCGAAGTGGTCGCAAACTGCCTCTACGGTGCCGACATCAACGACATGGCCGTCGAGATGTGCAAACTCTCGCTATGGCTGGTGTCCCTGGATCGCGACCTGCCGTTCTCATTCGTCGACGACAAAATCTTTCTCGGCAACTCATTGCTCGGCGTCACCAGCCTCGACCAGCTCCGCAAGCTGCATATTGATCCCTCGCGTGTCCTCGCAGGGGAGATGTTCGACATCTTCGATGTTGATATCGACGCAATCATCCACAAGGCGGCCGATCTTCGACGCAAGCTGGCATCGGAAATCGACGAGAACGATCCGGCCCGGAATAGTTCCGCGAAACGACGTCAACTTGATCAATTGCACGATGCTACAGCCAAATTACGTAAGATCGCCGACGGCATCGTCGCTGCTGGCCTTCCCCTCTCCGGGAAGCCTGGCAGGGCAGTTGATGAGGCGTACGAGAATTTGCGCATCGCAGTCAAGGATGCGCACCCAAGCGCCGGCCAACCGGACTCGTCGATGCTCGAATCGATCATCGACATAGGGCTCACTCCTACCGTTCCGACCGACCACAAGCGATGGCTGCCTAACCACTGGATCATCGAGGCGCCCGACATAGTCGTAGAGCATGGAGGTTTTGACGCCATTATCGGGAACCCGCCCTTCCTTGGCGGGAAGAAGATTTCTAGCGCAATGGGTTCGGACGTTCGTGAATGGCTAGTAAATGTGGTTGCGCGCGGAGCTACAGGAAATGCGGACCAGGTTGCGTATTTTTTCCTGCGCGCGCAATCGCTGCTTGCCCCTGGGGGCACTATTGGGTTAATTGCCACCAATACCATTGCTCAAGGCGACACCCGGGCTGTAGGTCTCGACCAGATGGTCGCCAACGGGTTCAGCATTACACGAGCTGTCCAGAGCAGATCATGGCCAGTGGCAAGCGCCAATCTCGAGTACGCGGCCGTTTGGGGCACCGTCGGGCCGGTTTCCGGCGGTGTGCCATGTATTAGCGATGACCAGCCCGTTAAGCGGATCACTCCACTACTAGAACCTGGCGGTCGCGTCGAAGGAAGCCCGCACAGGCTGCTCCAAAGCAAGGGTGTAGCCTTTGTCGGTTCCTTCGTGAACTGCATCGACGAGTTTACTTTTTCCTCGGAGTTGGCCGATAAATGGATTCGGCAAGATCCCTCGTTAGGGAGCGTCGTCAAGCCCTATTTGGGCGGAGAAGATGTAAACCAGGAC
>JAEZKH010000065.1 GCA_023415515.1 Actinomycetes bacterium | reverse complement strand
GGCCGCCCGCGCCAGATCTACACCGGTTACACCGAGCGCGACTACAAGGCGATCGACGGCCGGTAGTCGCACCGCGAGCGACCGTGTCTGCCCGGCGACACGCCGCGATCAGCTGTGCAAAAGGGGTCGCTCGCGCGGCGTGAGACCCATTTCACTGGTGATCCGCCTTGCCTGACCAACAGTTGTAGTTTCACAATTGTTGTGTGAATGAAACCGTCGTCGGCTCGTTGAGCCCACGGCGCAAGGCCATCATCCTGATGTCCTGCTGCCTGAGCCTGCTGATCGTGTCGATGGACGCGACCATCGTCAACGTCGCCATTCCGTCGATCCGCACCGACCTCGGCGCGTCCGCATCCCAGCTGCAGTGGGTGGTCGACATCTACACCCTCGTACTGGCGTCGCTGCTGATGTTGTCCGGCGCGACCGGGGACCGCTTCGGCCGCAGGCGGGTCTTCCAGACCGGATTGACGGTGTTCGCAGTCGGATCGCTACTGTGCAGCCTCGCCCCGAGCATCGAGATGCTCATCATCGCGCGCCTGGTGCAGGCGGTCGGCGGCTCCATGATGAACCCCGTTGCGCTGTCGATCATTTCGCAGATCTTCGTGGGTCGTGTGGAGCGGGCCAGGGCGCTGGGCATCTGGGGCGGCGTGGTCGGAATATCGATGGCGCTCGGCCCCATCGTCGGCGGCGGGCTCATCGAGTGGATCGGGTGGCGGTCGGTGTTCTGGATCAACCTGCCGATCTGTGCAGCGGCGATCATCCTGACCGCTGTCTTCGTGCCGGAGTCCAGGTCGGCGACCATGCGCAACATCGACCCGGTAGGCCAGGGACTTGCGGTGGTGTTCCTGTTCGGCCTGGTCTTCACGCTCATCGAAGGTCCCGGGCTCGGATGGACGAACCCCCGCACGATCGGGGTGGCGGTCACCGCGGCGATCGCGTTCGTCGCGTTCCTGCGGTTCGAATGGGGCCGCCACGATCCGTTCATCGACCTGCGCTTCTTCCGCAGCATCCCGTTCGCATCCGCGACCGTCATGGCGATCAGCGCATTCGCGGCGTGGGGTGCGTTCCTGTTCATGATGTCGCTGTACCTGCAGGGCGATCGTGGGTTCTCGGCCATGCACACCGGCCTGATCTACCTGCCGATCGCGATCGGGGCGCTGATCTTCTCACCGCTGTCGGGCCGCCTCGTCGGGCGGTTCGGTGCACGGCCGTCGCTGGTCGTCGCGGGTGCGCTGATCGCAGCGGCGTCGTTGATGCTGACTTTCCTGTCGGCGACGACCCCCGTGTGGGAGCTGCTGATCGTCTTCGCGGTCTTCGGCATCGGCTTCGCGATGGTGAACGCACCCGTCACCAACTCCGCGGTCAGCGGCATGCCGCTCGACCGGGCGGGCGCGGCCTCGGCGGTGACGTCGACCAGCCGACAGATCGGCGTGAGCATCGGTGTGGCGCTGTGCGGTTCGGTGTCCGGTGCGGCCCTGGCGCACACCGCGGATTTCGCCACAGCGGCCCGGCCGCTGTGGTTGGTCAGCCTTGCGCTGGGCATGGTCGTCCTCACGCTCGGCTTCGTCTCGACCTCGCCCAGGTCGATCGCGACGGCCGAACGACTGGCGCCGCTGATCGACGGCACCACCGTCGGCAGAAGGGGCGCGCATGTCGGGTAACCCGGTGGCAGACGAAGTCTGGCGGGCGATGAGTGCGTTGGTGGTCGACAACCGTGACAGCTGGAAGCGTGCGGTCGTGGAGCGCAGCGGGCTGCCGTTCAGCCGGATCCGGGTGCTGCGGCGGCTGGCGAGGGGGCCGATGACCGTC
The DNA here is from genome assembly GCA_023415515.1 of Actinomycetes bacterium. Taxonomy (GTDB): domain Bacteria; phylum Actinomycetota; class Actinomycetes; order Mycobacteriales; family Mycobacteriaceae; genus Mycobacterium. The sequence continues at coordinate 18,593 of JAEZKH010000065.1, read as the reverse complement.
AAGCAGGTTGCGGCGGCGGCGACGATGGACGCGCCCGCGGCCACGGTCGCGGTGAACGACCTCGAAGATCGCGGGCTGGCGGTGCGCACACCCGACCCGATGAACAGGCGGTGCAAGGTGGTGTCGCTCACCGAGGCCGGCCGCGACCTGATCGCCACGATCGACGCGGTCGACGACCCGGCGCCGGAAATCCTGTCGGGCCTCGACGGATCGGAGTTGGCGACGCTGCACGCCATCCTCGCCAAGCTCGCGAAATAACATTCCCGGTGGCGGACTCGGCGGCAGGATTGTGCTGTGGCCATCGCGTGCACCGCATGTGGCGCCGGGTTGAGGGACGGCGCGCGGTTTTGCGATTCTTGCGGGTCGCCGGTCGCCGCCGTCGACAGTCGCGCCGAGTACAAGCAGGTGACTGTGTTGTTCGCCGATGTCGTGCATTCGATGGACATCGCTGCTGCGGTGGGGGCCGAGCGGTTGCGCGAGATCATGGGGGAGGTGTTCCGCCGGTCGTCGGTGATCGTGCAGCGTTATGGCGGCACTGTCGACAAGTTCACCGGTGACGGCATCATGGCGGTGTTCGGTGCGCCGGTCGCGTTGGAGGATCATGCTGTGCGGGCGTGTCGGGCGGCGTTGGACATCCAGGCCGAGGCGCAGCGGTTGGCGGGTGAGGTCGACCGGCGTGACGGGGTCGTCCTGCAGTTGCGTATCGGGCTGAATTCCGGTGAGGTGATCACCGGTGAGATCGGCTCGGGTCCAATGAGTTACACCGCTGTGGGTGAGCAGGTGGGGATGGCGCAGCGGATGGAGTCGGTGGCGCCGCCGGGTGGTGTGATGGTGAGCGAGTCGACTGCGCGGTTGGTGGACACCGGTGCCGTGCTCGGTGCTGCCGAACAGGTGCACATCAAGGGGGCGACGGATCCGGTGCCTGCGCACCGACTGCTCGGCATGACGACCGGGCCGCGGCCCGACCGGGCCGAGCCGACCTTCGTCGGACGGGAATGGGAGACCGGGGCGCTCAACGGTGTTCTCGATCGGGCGCTGCGCGGTAAGGGCGGTGTCGTCGGTGTCGTCGGCCCGGCGGGAATCGGCAAGAGCCGCATCGTGCGGGAACTGACCGCGCGAGCGATGGCGGCCGGCGCCGAGGTGTTCGCGACCTATTGCGAATCGCACACAAGCGACCTGCCTTTCCATGCGGTCACCGGTCTGCTGCGCTCGACGGCGGGAATCGACGGACTGGACGATGCGGCCGCGCGGGAACGGGTCCGCGCCCGGTTCCCCGGCGCCAACGAGGTCGATCTTCCCCTACTCGACGATCTACTGGGCATCGGCGACCCCCGGGGGGGCCTGCCTCAGATCGATCCCGATGCGCGTCGGCGCCGGGTTTCTGCAGTCGTCAAAGCCGCCACCTTGGCTCGCAAGACACCGATCGTCTTCGTCGTCGAGGACGTGCACTGGATCGACTCGATCAGCGAGACGATGCTTGCCGAGTTCATCGCCGTCATACCGCAGACCCCGTCGCTCGTCGTCGTCACGTACCGACCGGACTACGAGGGGACGCTGGCGCATTCGCCGCGAGCGCAAACCATCGTCCTCGAGCCGCTCGATGACGACCAGATGCGCGCGCTGGGTGCTGAACTGCTCGGTCGGGACAGCTCGGTCGCCGGGCTGACGGATCTGATCGCCGAACGCGCAGCGGGTAACCCGTTCTTCGCCGAGGAGATCGTGCGCGACCTCAGCGAGCGCGACGTACTCGTCGGCGGCCGCGGCTGCTACCTCTGCGCTGAGCCCGTCGAGCAGCTGCACGTGCCACGCACTCTTCAGGCGGTGATCGCTGCGCGCATCGACCGTCTCGACCCTGCCGCCAAGCGCACGTTGAACGCGGCGGCGGTGGCAGGTTCTCGGTTCACGCCGTGCCTGCTCGCGGCACTGGAGGTGCAGACCGACGTCACCGATCTGCTGTCGGCCGAGCTGATCGATCAGACGGAATTCGGGTCCGAACCGGTGTACGCGTTCCGCCATCCTCTGATTCGCGCCGTCGCCTACGAGTCGCAGCTGAAATCCGACCGCGCGCAGCTGCATCGGCGCGTCGCCGCTGCCACAGCGCAGGACGACGCGAACGCCGCGCTGATCGCCGAGCACCTCGAGGCTGCCGGCGAGCTGCGCCAGGCATACGACTGGCACATGCGCGCCGGAGCGTGGTCGATCAACCGGGACCATGCCGCCGCGCAGGTCAGCTGGGATCGTGCGCTGGTGGTCGCCGACGCGTTGCCTGACACCGAACCCGACGTCGAGTCGCTGCGCATTGCACCTCGATCCTTCATATGCAGCAACGCTTTCCGTCGGTTCCACGTCGACATCTCGGGGCGCTTCGATGAGCTGCGGGAGTTGTGTACGGCGGTGGGCGACAAGGCGTCGCTGGCTATCGGCATGGCCGGATTGGTGATGGAGCACATCGTGCGGGGACGTGTGAGGGAAGCAGCGAAGCTGGCATCGGAAACCATGTCGTTGATCGAGTCGATCGACGACCCGATGCTGACGGTCGCGTTGTCCTTCGCCTGTTGTGTTGCCAAGGCCCAAACCAACGAGATGGAAGACGTGCTGCGGTGGTCTGCGGCCGTCATCGACCGCGCCGAGACGCACGAGAGCGCCGACAGCATCATCCTGGGTTCGCCCCTGCCGATGGCGCTGGCCTTCCGCGCGGTCGCCTGCTGGAGCACGGGCCGCACCGGGTGGCGCGACGACATGCGTCGGGCGATCACGCTGAGCGACGCAGCCGACGCGGTATCGCGCGCCGCGGTTATCGCATACTCCTACATGGCGATTCCGCTCGGAGTCGTCGTTGCCACCGACTCTGCGATAGCCGAGATCGAGGCCGCGCTGCACAGCGCTGAGAAGTCCGCGGAGGACATCGCATTGGTGCTCATCAAGCTCGCGTTGGGCATGGCACTCGCGGAGCGGCCGGCCGAAGCCCAGGCAGGCAACGACATCCTCACCGAGCTTGCGGCCACGTGCACCCAGCAGCAATACGCGATGAACGCGGTACCCGGCATGCGCGTGTATGAGGCGAAATCACTGATGAACGCCGGAGATCTCGATGGGGCGGTGGTACTTGCACGAGCGTCCGTCGACGAGATGCTCCGCATACGCGACCTGTTCAGTTTCGACAGCGTGACAAACCGTTTGGTGGACATTCTCCTTGCGCGGCGCTCGGTGGGGGACATCGCCGAGGCGCGCGCAGTCGTCGAGAGACTGGAGCAGACCCGTCCCATGCCGCGATGGTCCACTCGAGACTGCTTCGTGCTGCGTATGCGTGCCCAGATCGCCGAGGCAGAAGGCGACGACGCGAGCTACCGCACCTACCGCGACCGCTACCGCGCCATGGCAGCCGAATTCGGCTACGAGGGCCACAAGGCATGGGCGGCGGCGATGCCCTAGGGTGGCCTAGCTTTCCAGGACCGCCATCGCCGCGCTGTGGCCGCCGAGGCCCGACACCGCACCGCCACGGCGAGAACCGGAGCCGCACAACAGAATCCGATCGTGCGCGGTCGCCACACCCCACCGCCGAGCCGGTGTGTCCAACGGTTCGTCGTTCTCGACGAAGGGCCAATTCAACGCGCCGTGGAAGATGTTCCCCGCGGTCATCCCGAGCGTCCACTCCAGATCCAGCGTGGTCTTGGCCTCGATGCACAGCCGACCTGCCGCGTCCTCCATCAGGACATCCTGAATGGGTTCGGCCAGAACCGAATTGAGTGAGTGCAGCACCGCAGACGTCAGGTCCTCCCGCAGGCGGTCGGGGTCCGCGCCTGCGGTGAGGGTGTGCGGGGCGTGCAGACCGAACACCGTCAGCGTCTGCGCTCCCGCGCGCTGCAGGTCCTCTGACAGAATGGACGGGTCGGTCAGCGAGTGACAATAGATCTCGCACGGCAGCGGATCGGGTATCGTTCCCGCCGCCGCGCGCCGGTATGCGGAGTCGAGTTGGCTGTAGTTCTCGTTGATGTGGAACGTGCCACCGAAAGCCTGTTCCGGCGTGACGCTTTCGTCGCGTAATCGTGGCATGCGCTTCAGCAGCAGGTTCACCTTCACCTGCGCGCCTGGCGCCACTATCGGTTCGGGGTCTCCGATGAGCGCGGCCAACACCGCAGGCGTGACCCCGGCCAGGATCCGCCCGGCGTGAATGCGGTGTTCTGAACCATCGAGTGTGTAGCACACCGTCCCACCTGGGTCGACCGCGTAAACGTCTGCGTTGGTGGTGATTTCGGCTCCGAACCCCGTCGCGGCGGCTGCCAGCGCCCCGCTCACCGCGCCCATGCCGCCGATCGGCACATCCCACTCACCGGTACCCCCGCCAAGCAGGTGATACAGAAAGCAGATGTTCTGCTGCAGCGACGGGTCGTCGAGCGCGGCGAAGGTGCCGATCAGTGCGTCGGTCGCCATCACGCCACGCACCAGGTCGCTTTGGACCGTGCCGGTGATAGCGTGCCCGATCGGCTCGCAGATCAACGCCTGCCACGTTTCCTCCGCCTCCCGGTCACCGCCGGCGAGCACCAGTTCGTGCGCGTCGTCGCGGGACATCATCGGCGCCGTCATCGTCGGCCACAGCCGGGTGGTGACGATCCTGGCGCGGCGGTAGAACTCGGTGAACGCATCGGCGTCGGCCTTGGCCCCGACGGCGGCGAAGGTCGAGTCCGGGCCGACGAGCAGGCCCGTCTCGCCGCCGTTGGCCGGGTCCGGGGTGTACGACGAATATCGGCGACGCGCGAGTCGCACCCGCACACCGAGGTCGTCGATGATGCGCCGGGGCAGCAGGCTCACCAGATACGAATACCGGGACAACCGGGCGTCGATGCCCTCGAAGGCGTGCGCGGACACCGCGGCGCCGCCGACGTGGTCCAACCGCTCCAGCACGCGAACCCGACGTCCTGCGCGCGCCAGATAGGCGGCGGCAACCAGGGCGTTGTGGCCGCCGCCGACGATGACGACATCGACCTCGGGGTCGGTGATCAATTCAGGTAGCCCTCGACCTCGTCCGGCGGGCGCACCTGCGCCTCGCGCGGATCGCCGCCGGTCTCCCGCAGCGCCCGACGCTGTCGCAACAGATCCCAGCACTGGTCCAGCTGCACCTCGAGGTCGCGCAGGCGGGCGTGCTCCTCCTCGGCGCTGATCTCTTTCCGTTGAAGGCGCGCGCGCAGTTCGCGCTCCTCGTCGACCAGTTCGTGAATACGAGCCAGCGGATTCTGTTCGGATGCCATCGCACCAGTGTGCCCGTTATCGGCCCGTACTCACCTGCGATTGGGGCGTAACGTAGCCCCCCGTGGCGACTAAACCCGAGGTTGAATTCCCCGACGGCCCCGCACCCACCGAACTGGCCATCGACGACCTGACCGTCGGCGACGGTGCGGAGGCGGTGCCGGGCGGAACGGTGACCGTGCACTATGTCGGCGTCGAGTACGACACCGGCGAGGAATTCGACAGCTCATGGAACCGCGGCGAGTCCATCGAGTTCCCGCTGCGGGGCTTGATCCAGGGTTGGCAGGACGGGATCCCCGGTATGCGGGTGGGCGGGCGGCGCAGGCTTGTCATCCCGCCCGAGCAGGCCTACGGGCCCGCGGGCGCCGGGCACCGGCTGTCGGGCAAGACGCTGATCTTCGTCATCGACCTGCTCGACGTCCGCTGACGTTCGGAGAACCCGATGCCGGCACGCATGCACCGACGCCCACTCGGCGCGGCTTGGCTTGTGGCGGTGGTGGCAATCCCACTGCTGCTGGCGGCGATCGGCTGGGCGCTTCAGCAGACCCCGGAACCCGATCTCGGCGCCGAAGCGCCGAGCGCGAACCCGTCGGCGACGCTGAGGGCGCCCGACAACAGCGACGCAGGCGCCGATGCTTCGGCTTCTGCCGCCCCGGAGATGAACTTCGCACCCCTGACGATCGCGCAGACGAGCGAAGGCTTCACGCTCGGCGGTGAGTTGCCCGACCAGGAGACGAAGCGGTCGCTGTCGGAAAGTCTCATGCTGGCCTTCGGATCCGGTTTGAAGGTGACCGACAACACCATCGTCAGGCCGGGGGTCAACGCACCGGACTTCGCTGCGCTCGGCTCGATCCTCGGGTCCGCGGTGGGCGTCACCGGGTTCGTCTTCGACTTGAGGGGTGACACCGTCACGCTGCGCGGCACCGCCGCCACCGACGAGGCGAAGACCGAGGTGCAGGCAGCGGTGGCGGCGGCATGGCCGAAGATGAAGATCGTCAACGACATCCAGGTGAAGTAGCTCGTCCCGTGATCGGCTGAGGAGTTGTGACATGGCGTTTGTCATCCAGTGGCTGGCCTACCTGGCGGCCTTCGCGGTGGGGTCGCTCGTCGCGTTGACGATCACCGTTGCCACGGCCAAGCCGGGTCGGCGCGCGGACGCCACAGCGGACCAGCAGGGGACGCCGTGATGCACGATGTAAACCTGTGGCTGGTGGCCGTCGCGTTTGTTCTCGGCCTGGTTCTGACGCTCGTCTCGACGCTCGGCGGAGTGGGCGAAGCTCCGCAGGAGCCGTCGCCGACCGAACGCGAGCAGGGCTAGCGCGGCCCTGGCAACCGTAACAGCAAGCGGGCCCCCCCGAGCGGGCTTGCCTGCAATGAGGCTGTGCCGCCGTGCAGTTCGGCCTGCTGAGCGACCAGTGCCAAACCCAGGCCCGAACCCGACACCGACGCGGTGGAGCCCCTGGAGAAGCGCTCGAACACGATGTCGCGTTCCTCCTCGGGGATGCCGACACCGTCGTCGTCGACCGCGATCTCCACTCCGGCACGAGAACTGACCGCCGAGAGCTGAACCCGGGTGGCACCGCCGTGCTTGACCGCGTTGGCGATCGCGTTGTCCACCGCCAACCGCAATCCGGCGGGTAGGCCGACGATGATGATCGTCGGTGCGGGCACGAGGGACACGTCGAGGTCGGGGTATATGCGCATAGCGTCGTGGGCGGCCCTGTCGAGCAGTTCGGTGATGTCGACCGGTACATGGTCGTCGGAGGTCGAGAGTTCCCCCTGGGCAAGCCGTTCCAGCGCGCTGAGGGTGTCCTCGACGCGGGACTGCGTCCGGATGACGTCGTTGATGACCTCTTTGCGTTGCTCGTCGGGCAGGTCGAGGGTGGACAGCACCTCGAGGTTGGTGCGCATCGCGGTCAGCGGGGTGCGCAGTTCGTGTGCCGACACCGCCGAGAAGTCGCGGGCGGACGCCAGCGCGGCCTTCGTGCGGTCCTGTTCGGTCCAGATGCGCTGCAGCATGCCCTTGACGGCCTCGGCGATCTCGACGGCTTCGGTTGCGCCGCGCACCTCGACGTCCGGCGCTTCGTCGCCCGCATCGATCTGGCGTGTCTGTTGGGCAAGGTGTTTCAGCGGGCGGACGGCGAACGCGGCGAGCAACCATCCGGCGAACGTCGCCGCGCCGATAGCGAACGAACAGATGATAAGGACGCGGCGGTGCAGGTTGTTGGTGTCGGCGATGGTGGCGTCGTAGGTGGCCCCAACGGCGACCGACATCGGTTCTGGCACCGGGATTTCCACGGTGCGGACCCGGTACCGCACCCCGTTGACGTAGGTGTCGGCGTAACCTGCGGGCAGTTCGGGCAGGATGACGTCGGAGTTCGAGGTGACCTGACCGGCCTTGCGGACCGTGATGATCGCGTCCTGGTCGTTCGGCGACTTCGGGATCTCGTCGAGACCGCGCGGAAGGAAGGGGATCGCGAAGCCTGCTGCTTCGTCGAGCCTGCGGTCGAGTCGCTCTTTGCGGTCGTTGGTGATGCCGATCCACACCACGGCGCCGACGATGCCGACGACGATCGCCGCGGCGATGGCTGTCGCGAAGGCCACGCGGGTGCGCAGCGAGGGCGTCCGGCGAAGGAACCGCGACAGCGGGGCCATCGGCCTACTGCTGCCTCAGCACGAACCCCACGCCGCGGACGGTGTGCAGGAGCCGGGGGGCGCCGCCTGCCTCGAGCTTGCGGCGGAGGTAGCCGATGAAGACGTCGACGACGTTCGTGTCGGCGGCGAAGTCGTAGCCCCACACCAGCTCGAGCAGCTGAGCGCGCGACAGCACCGCGGTCTTGTGCTCGGCCAGCACGGCGAGCAGGTCGAACTCGCGCTTGGTCAGGTCGACGTCGACACCGTTCACCCGGGCGCGGCGGCCGGGGATGTCAACCTCGAGAGGTCCGACCGAGATGGTTTCCGAGGAGAAGGTGGCCGTCGCCCCTCTGCGGCGAAGCAGCGCCTTGACGCGCGCCACGAGCTCCTGCAGCACGAACGGCTTGACCAGATAGTCGTCGGCGCCTGCTTCGAGGCCCGCGACCCGGTCGTCGACCGAGCTGCGGGCCGACAACACGCAGACCGGTACGTCGTTGTCCATCGCGCGAAGCGCCGTGACGACGCTGACGCCATCCAGCACCGGCATGTTGATGTCGAGGACGATGGCGTCGGGGCGGGTCTCGGTGGCGCTGCGCAGCGCTTCCGCGCCGTCTTTTGCCGTGGAGACGTCGAATCCGGACAACCGCAGGCCGCGTTCCAGGGATGCCAGCACATCGTCGTCGTCGTCGACAACAAGCACCCGGGGGGAAACAGCAGCACTGTCCATGCCGCCATCTTGCCTGATCGGTGACCGCGTTTGGGACATGCGTGCGACGTGTGCGCTATCACCTTCGCTACGGTCTCATCACCGGGAAGTCGCGGCGCCGCGACCTGCGGTGTTTCAGCCGCCTCCGCCGCCGCAGCCGCCCCCACCGCCGCAGCCGCCTCCGCCGCCACCGCCTCCGCCGCAGATGCCACCGCTGCACGCGGCTCCGCCGCCGTAGGTCGCACCACCGAGATAGGCGCCGCCGACGCCGGGCTCGCCGAGCCCGAGCGCTGTCCAGCGCGCCCGCCGCTCCTCGCGGATCCGGCGCTGACGCCGATGAACGACGACCATTAACCCGACGAAGCCCGCTCCGACGGCCGCCATGACGATGAGCGCAGAAACCGCGTCAGTCATCGTCAGCTCCCACCGCAGCCGCCACCGCAGCCGCCGCCACCACACCCGACACCGCCACCGCATCCGACGCCGCCGCCACAACCGCCCGCACCGCACCCGGCGCCGCCGCCGACCGACCCGGCACCGCCACCGGTGGCGTGAGGATCGCCGACGCCGTCGATCCCGGCTGCGCCCGTGATGCCGATGGTCCCCGCCGACCAGGCCGCGCCCGCGCCGTACCGCCGCGCCCACAGCGCCCGTCGATCGGTGACTTTCTTTGTCCCCCAGGAGCCTCCGGCAGCGGCAGTCCGCATCTGCTCGCCTGGATCGACTTGTTTCTTGCACATCGCGACGGTCCCGCCGATGACCAACGGGACGATCAGGAACGCCCCGATGATGACGAGCGTCGCGTTCATGAACAGATGCTAGGACCGTTTGCCGGAACGCAATAGAGTATTGACATACGTCACCGCAGCATGAATTCAATTCACCGGGCGAACGCCGAGGTAGCGGCGCTCGAACTGCCGGCTGCGGTGTTCAAGACGTGTCCGTGGGAGCCGCGCGAACTCGTCGACAGGGGTTTGCGGCAATGGCTGCGCTGCTGCGCGGCGGCGCTGCGCGACAACCAGGTGATCGGAATGCCGTCGCATGCCGTCGACGAGGCGTGGCACGGCTTCATCCTCTGCACGGCACGGTATTCCGCGTTCTGTGACAGGGCATACGGGCGCTTTCTGCACCACCACCCCGAGGGCGGTGCCCCGCCGAACGCCGCGGCGACCGCCGATCCGATGCACGAACAACTTCGCCGGACGGTCATCGCGTGGTGGATGGTGGCCGAGCCCGGCGAGCGGTGTGTGCTCTGGGATCTCGACGCCCACGTCGGCGTCGAGGAGCCGTGGGGTGTCGATCCCGCCAGGGTCGCCGCCATCGAGGCCGACCTCGCGCGCATCCAGCAGCGGGTTTAGCGCTCCGGCAGCTCGGGAAGTCGTTGACCTCATCCAATGTTGAGGTTTTACGGTGATTTCATGAGCTTTGAGACAGTTGCGCGGCAAACGCTGTACCGGCAGACGCACGCCAAGGGCGGCGATCTGCGGTCGTTGGTCGACCGCAGGCTGCTGGGCAGGATCTGGCGCTTCGCCGCGCGGCACCACCGCAGGCTGGGGCTCTTCGTCGCCGTCAGCGTGGTCAGCGCGCTGCTCGGGTTGGCCACCCCGCTGCTCGCGGGACGCGTCATCGACGAGATCGGTGCCGGCGCGGTCGGGATGGTCGTGGTGCTCGCTCTGGTCATCGCGGCGGTCGCCGTCGCGGAGGCCGGCGTCTCGCTGGTGACGCGCTGGTTGTCGTCGACGATCGGCGAAGGCCTGATCCTCGATCTGCGTACGGCGGTGTTCGACCACGTGCAGAAGATGCCCGTCGCCTTCTTCACCCGTACCCGCACGGGCGCTCTGGTCAGCAGGTTGGGCAACGACGTGCTCGGCGCACAGCGCGCGTTCTCCGACACGTTCTCCGGCGTCATCACCAACGTGGTCACCCTGACGCTGACATTGGCGGTGATGCTGCGGATCTCGTGGCAGATCACGCTGATCTCGCTGTTGCTGATGCCGCTGTTCCTGGTGCCGGCCCGGTGGATCGGGCGGACCATGGCGCGGCTGGCCCGCGAAGCCGCCGTTCACAACGCGACGATGAACACCCAGATGACCGAACGGTTTTCGGCGCCAGGGGCGACGTTGGTGAAGTTGTTCGGTAACCCGGGCACCGAGTCGCGGGAGTTCGCGGTGCGCGCGGGCCGGGTGCGCGACATCGGGGTGCGCACCGCGATGCTGCAGTCGGTGTTCATGAACTCGCTGACGCTGATGTCGGCCCTGGCGCTGGCGCTGGTGTACGGCCTCGGCGGCGTGCTGGCAGTCGGCGGGCATCTGCAGACGGGACAGATCGTGGCATTGGCGCTGCTGCTGACCCGGCTGTACTCGCCGCTGACGGCGCTGGCCAATGCGCATGTCGAGATCGCCAGTGCGCTGGTCAGTTTCGAGCGCGTCTTCGAGGTCCTCGACCTCGAACCGCTGATTCAGGAGAAGGCCGAGGCACAGCCGGTGCCGGATGGGCCGGTCGCCGTGGAGTTCAACGACGTGCGGTTCTCCTACCCGTCCGCCGACAAGGTGTCACTGGCGTCCCTCGAGGAGGTCGCGGCTCTCAGCGAATCCGATGTGCGCGGCGGCCAGGAGGTGCTGCACGGCATCTCGTTCACCGCGCAGCCCGGCGAGATGGTCGCGCTGGTGGGTTCGTCGGGGGCGGGCAAGTCGACGATCGCGTCGCTGATCGCCCGGCTGTATGACGTCGGAGCCGCGGACGCGGCGCCATCGGACGAAGACTCCGGTTCCATAAGGCTCAACGGCATCGATGTGCGTGACGTGTCGTTCGCGTCGCTGAAGGAGACCGTCGGCATGGTGACCCAGGACGGCCACCTGTTCCACGAGACGATCGCGTCGAATCTGCGGCTGGCGGCGCCGGAGGCCACCGACGAGGAGCTGTGGCAGGCGCTGGAGCGGGCCCGCCTCGGCGACGTCGTCGCCCAGATGCCCGATGGGCTGGACACCGTCGTGGGCGAGCGTGGATATCGCCTTTCGGGCGGCCAGCGCCAGAGGCTGACGATCGCGCGCCTGCTGCTGGGCCGCTCGCGCGTCGTGGTGCTCGACGAGGCAACCGCGTCGCTGGACTCGGCGTCGGAGGCCGCCGTGCAGCTCGCGCTCGGCGAGGCGCTCGCGGGCCGCACGTCGATCGTGATCGCCCACCGGCTGTCCACTGTGCGTGCCGCCGACACGATCCTGGTGGTGGAGGACGGCCGCATCGTCGAGCGCGGGAACCACGAGCAGTTGCTGGCGCGCGGCGGCCGGTACACCGAACTGTATGAGACCCAGTTCGGCAAGCAAGCGCAGCCCGACGATGTCGTAGCGGCGTGAGAACCTGGAAGCGGCCGAAATCGACTTGCCGCGCAGCGGACAATGGAAAGCACCGTGACTGAACCGAATGTGGACGTGTCGCGCCCGGCGCCGGCCATTGCGCCGTCCCCGGTCCGTCGGCGCACCGGCACGGATCTGCTGCGACTGGTGCCCTACATCTTCCCGTACCGGGTGCGCTGGATCGCGATGCTCTCGGTGGCGGTGTTGTCGCTCGTGGCGACGGTGTCCATCCCGCTGATGACGAAGGCCGTCATCGACGGCCCGGTGCGCCACCAGGACCAGCGCGGGCTGTGGATCCTCGGCCTCGCCGCCATGGGTGTCGGCATCTCCGAGGCGATGCTGTGGTTCCTGCGGCGGTGGCTGGTCGCCAGGGCCACCATGGGGGTCGAGGCCGATATCCGCAAAGACCTCTACGCGCGGCTGCAGATTCTGCCGATGTCGTTTCACGACCGCTGGCAGTCCGGACAACTGCTGTCGCGGATCATGAACGATCTCAGCTCGATTCGCCGGTTCATCTCCTTCGGCGTCGTCTTCCTATTGCTCAACACACTGCAGATCGTCGTCGTCACCGGCATCCTGCTCGCGATGTACTGGCCGCTCGGGGTGATCGTCGTGGTGTCGATCGTGCCCGTCACGCTGACGGTTCTGCACTTTCAGCGGGAGTACACGCGGCTGTCCCGCCAGGCCCAGGACCGGTCCGGTCACGTCGCCACCCACGTCGAGGAGTCGGCGCTCGGGGTGCGCGTGATCAAGTCGTTCGGGCGCGAGCACTACGCCTACGACCGGTTCGACCGGCAACTCACCGATCTCTACGACGTACAGGTCCGCCGGGTGGTGGTCTCGGCGCGGTTCTGGACGCTGCTCGAGGTCATCCCGAACCTGACGCTGATCATCGTGCTGGGACTCGGCGCCTACGCCGCGGGCGATGGTCGTGTCACGATGGGCACCCTCGTCGCGTTCATCACGATGATGCTGTCGCTGGTCTGGCCGATCGCTTCGCTCGGCTTCATCCTCTCGATGATGCAGGAGTCGTTCACGGCCGCGAACCGCATCGCCGAGATCTTCGACGCGCCAAACGAAATCAACGACGGACCGGTCGCCGAGGCGCCGCGCGGCGGCAGGCTCGAACTCGACGACGTCGGCTTCCGGTTTCCCGACGCAGCCGATGACGACTGGGCGCTTCGCCACGTGAACCTCGTCGTCGAGCCAGGGCAGACGGTCGCACTCGTGGGCCCGACCGGATCGGGGAAGTCGGTGATGACGGCGCTCCTGTCACGTCTCTACGACGTCACCGAGGGCGCAATCCGAATCGACGGCAGAGACGTTCGTGAGCTGTCGCTGTCTGCGCTGCGCCAGACGGTGGCCACCGCGTTCGAGGACCCGATCCTGTTCTCGATGTCGGTGGCGGAGAATCTGCGGCTCGGCAGGCCCGACGCGACCGATGAGGAACTGGCGCAGGCCATCGAGGTCGCGGCAGCGCAGTTCGTGTACGAGTTGCCGTTCGGGCTCGAAACCCGCATCGGTGAGCAGGGCATGAGCCTGTCCGGTGGTCAGCGGCAGCGGCTTTCGCTGGCGAGAGCAATACTGTCGACGCCGAAGATCCTCGTGCTGGACGACACGCTCTCCGCGCTGGACGTGCACACCGAAGCCGTCGTGGAGGAGGCGTTGCGGCGGGTCCTGCACTCGGTCACCGGAATCGTGGTGGCCCATCGGGCATCGACCGTGCTGCTGGCCGACAAAGTCGCACTGCTGGTCGACGGCACCATCACCCATGTCGGCACGCACGCCCAGTTGCTGGCCACCGTGCCGCAGTACCGCTACCTGCTCGCCGCCGACGACGAGTGCGACGACGCCGAGCGCAGCTGCGCGTGGCAGGAGGACGAGGACCGCATCCGGCTCATGCAGGACCGCGAGGAGCAGGAAGCCGTCAGCCGATCGGGTGACCGGTTCGACCAGGACGGCCGTCGATTCGTGACATCGGAATCCGAGGGCCGATGACTGCCACCGACGCCCCCGCCGTCGGCGTACCCGACGAGCCGGACCGGCGGCAGACCGAGCGCTGGCGCGGAAAGTTGGCCGAGCAGCAGGACGACCTGCCGATCGACGAGTCGCTCTCACGCAGGCGTGAGGCCCGTGCGCTGCTGGGAAACCTGCTGCGGCCCTACAAGTGGGCTCTCGCGTTCCTCGCGGTTGTCGTGGTGGTGGAAAACGTTGCGCGGCTTTCGGTTCCGATTCTCGTACAGCGCGGCATCGACCACGGTATCCCGCCCATCATCGACGGCGGCTCGGCGCGCACGCTTCTCGTGATCGTCGGTGTGCTGTGTGTCGTGGTGCTCGTCCAGGCCGTCAGCCGAATGTTCTTCCTGCAGCGCTCCGGCCGGATCGGCCAGAAGGTGTTGAGGGAGCTGAGGCGGCGGCTGTTCCGGCACTTCCAGCGCCTCGACATCGCTTTCCACGAGCGCTACACGTCCGGTCGGGTGGTCAGCCGGTCCACCAACGACGTCGACGCGATCGAGGAGATGCTCGAGACCGGCTTCGACAGCCTGATCACCGCCGCGCTGACCCTCGTCGGCACCGCGATTCTGCTTGTCACGCTTGACGTTCGGCTCGGGTTGATGTGTTTGACGGCGTTCCCGATCCTGGTGGGGCTGGTGTGGTGGTTCAGCAACCAGTCCGCCAAGACCTACCGCGAGGTGCGGGAGAGCGCGGCGCTGGTGATCGTGCAGTTCGTCGAGACCATGGTCGGGATCAAGGCCGTCCAGGCGTATCGGCGTGAACCCCGCAACCAGCAGATCTACGAGAGCTTGGCCGACCGCTACCGCGACGTCAACGAGAAGACGCTGAAGCTGCTCGCGGTGTTCATGCCCGGCGTGAAGCTCGTCGGCAACCTCACCACTGCCGTCGTGCTGCTCTACGGCGGCTACCTGGTGCTGCACGGGCAGATGACCATCGGCACGCTCGCCGCGTTCCTGCTGTATCTGCGGATGTTCTTCGAGCCGATGCAGGAGATCTCGCAGTTCTTCAACACGTTCCAGTCTGCGACGTCGGCGTTGGAGAAGCTGGCAGGCGTGCTCGCCGAGCGGCCAGGCATCTCCGATCCGGAGCAGCCCGTGCGGCTGGAGTCGGTGCGCGGCGATGTCGGCCTGCGTGACGTGCACTTCTCCTATGTGGCGGGCAGGGAGGTGTTGCCGGACCTGAACCTGACGGTGCCCGCCGGGCAGACCGTTGCGCTCGTCGGCACCACCGGCGCGGGCAAGACGACCATCGCGAAACTCATTGCCCGGTTCTATGATCCGACGTCGGGTTCGGTCACGCTCGACGGCATCGACCTGCGCAGGCTCTCGCAGAGCGACCTGCGCCGACACGTGGTGATGGTCACCCAGGAGAACTTCATGTTCGGCGGGACCGTCGCCGACAACATCAGGTTCGGCAGGCCCGACGCGACCGAGGCCGAGGTGCGCGCGGCGGCCGCCGCCGTGGGAGCGGACCGGTTCATCGACGGCCTGCCCGACGGGTACGACACCGATGTGGCCAAGCGGGGCGGCAGGCTGTCGGCCGGTCAGCGTCAACTCGTCGCATTCGCGCGCGCGTTCCTCGCCGACCCCGCGGTGCTGATCCTCGACGAGGCGACGTCGTCGCTGGACATCCCGAGCGAACGGATGGTGCAGCGGGCGCTGGAGACCGTGCTGGCCGACCGCACCGCGCTGGTGATCGCGCACCGGTTGTCGACGGTCGAGGTGGCTGACCGCGTGCTGGTGCTTGAGCACGGCCGCATCATCGAGGACGGTTCACCCGACGAGTTGATCCACCGCAGCGGCGGCAGGTACGCCGCGCTTCACCAGGCGTGGATCGAGTCGCTGGCCTGACCGGTCCTCGGGCGCGCGTCGCACGTCAAGCCAGCAGTGACTCGAGTTTGGCGTTGGTGTTGTGCAGTTGTGATCGCATGACCCCGATGATCTTCTCGCGCGCCCGCGGACTGACCACGGCCGTCGAATGGCTGAGGACGTTGAGCCGGGCGGAGTCGAGCCACGCCATGATGTCGGGCTCGTCGAACCACCGGATCTGATTTTCGTTGTAGATCATCATCATTCGCAGCCAGTCCAGCGGCACCTCGGGGTTGGGGATCGGTCTGCACAACGCGTTCTTCGTATGGTTGTCGGCGTATGCCGCCTCGACGTGGGCGATCAGTGCGGCGCTGAACACCGGTTGGCACGTGCGCACGGTCTGCAGCGTGATGCGGTCGTCGCCGAATACGGCGCGCACATCGCGGCGGCCCAGACCCACTGCGGTGCAGTCGATGAAGAGCGCACGGCCGGAAACCGGCACTGCTCCGTCGTCGAGCACCAACCGGTCGCGTTCGATTGCCCGCACGTGGCCCAGCCGCACCACGTCGGAGATGAGGCGCAGCTGCTCGAGTTCGGCCCGTGACACGATCGCGCAGCGGTACATTCGCGGCTCGATCGACTCGTCGATGCGTAGCAGCGAGCCCGCTTCGGCGAGGCGCGCGAAGAGGTCGTCGACGGATTGCGCTTTCTCGACCGACTTCAGCTGGGCGGCGACGTCGGCGAGCACCGACTTGGTGAACTGCGGACCCGGCTGAATGTTGGCGCGGTCGAGCAACCACGAGTCCCGCGGCTTGATCCACGTCAGCCGCTCGGGGTCGATCCCCTGCCCGATCAGCCACAGGCAGGTGTCCATCGCGGTCTTTCCCGCGCCTACGATCATGTACCGGTCGTAGGCGTCGCGCCGCGGAAGCTCGTTCGGCGGTATGCATTCCACGCCGGACGCGACCTCGTAGGGCGGGGGCCGCATCGACGGCACCGTGACCCCGACGAACGTGGAGTCGACGACTCGGTGCGCTTCGACCTCGACCTCGTCGCCACCGGGAGCGCGGATCCGGCCGTCGCTGAGGTATTCGCTGTCGGGTAGGTAGGACACCCGTCCGGTCGGCAGAAGCTGTTCCCGCATGACGGCGTCGTAGTAGGCGCACACCTCGGCGCCGCCCGCCAACTCGTAATAGCCCTTGTTCGCTCCGCTGCTGTCGATGGTGTCGCCGCCGAGCGGACGCGAGTTCACGCCGTAGTAGGCAGAGGGCTGGTGCAGTCGCACGAACGGATACGACGACACCCAGTGGCCGCCGGGGCTGTGATTGCGATCGACCATCACGACGCTGGCGTGGGTCTCGGTGATCAGCGTGTCGACGAACGCCATCGCCGTGGCGCCCGCCCCGATGACCAGATAGTCGACCCGCATCGTCGCCAAAAGCTGTCCTCCCCGGGGCGACTCTAGCGGTAGACGAGGCCGCTGAGCCGCCAGGCCAGCGCGCGCTTGGCCGTCGGCGCCCGCCCGACGACGCTGATCACCGCGTTGCGCAGCGGACGCAGTGCGCGGGGCAGGGTCGCGAGGCGGGTCAGGCGGTCGGTCAGTGCGATGACCTGGCCTGCGATCGGCCTGCGGGCGGCACTGTAGTCGTCGAGCAGCGACTCCGAACCGCCGTCGAGGACGCCTGCGATCGCGTCACTCAAAACGATCGCGTCCTGGATGCCGAGGTTCATCCCCTGCCCGCCTGCCGGGCTGTGCACGTGCGCGGCGTCGCCGGCGAGCAGCAGTCGGCCGACGCGGTAGGTGTCGGCGACACGGTGATGGACCCGGAAGCGTGAGCTCCACACCACGTCGGTGACGACGATCCGGCCGCGCGTCGGTCCGCGGTTGTCGAGGATCTCCTGAACGTATGGGGCGGAAGGGTTTTCGGGTGCGTCGGCGACGGGTGCGACGACTCGGTAGGTGCCGTCGGGAAGAGGCGCAACCACCGTCAGCCCCGCGGTCGCCCAGAACAGGGTGACGACGTCTTCGGACGGAGCGCCGTCCAGTCGGACGTCGGCGAGCACGAACGACTGATCGTAGGCGGCGCCTTCGAAGCCGATGCCCGCCTGTTCGCGCACGGTGCTGTGCATGCCGTCGGCGCCAACCGCATAGCGCGCCCGGATCACGTCGCCGTCGTCGAAGGTGGCGGTCACCCCGTCTGTGTCCTGCGTGACCGACGTCAGCGTCTTGGGCCGGATGACCTCGCCGCCGAGTTCGACGAGCCGCTCCAACAGCAACCGCTCGGTGGTCGACTGCGGCACCATCAGCGAGTACGGGTAGTCGGTCGGCAGCGTACTGAAGTCGAGGTCGATGAGTGTGCGCTCGCGGTCGCGGATCGTGAACTGCGGTGCCTGGATACCCTCCTTCACCAGGCGCCTGGCCACGTCGAGTCCCTCGAGCACCTCGAGGCTGCGGGCGTTGACCACCCCGGCGCGCGAGGTGTTCGCCCCGGCCGCCTGGTGGTCGACGACGGTCGTCGCGATACCTCGCTGAACGAGCGAGGCGGCCAGCGTCAGACCGGTCGGGCCGGCGCCCACGACCAGCACGTCGGTGTCATATGTGCTGTTCATCGTGAATCTCCTTGTCTTGCCAACACTTGTTGGCATAACTATGCGCGTACCGTCGAGCTTTGTCAACGGATGTTGGCATACACTTGTTGGCATGCGTAGATCCTCCGCGGAGACCAAGGCGGTGATCCTGGCCGCGGCCAGAGAACGGTTCGCCCGATCCGGCTTCGAACGGGCCACCATCAGGGCCATCGCCGCCGACGCCTCCATCGACCCGTCGATGGTCAT
>JAEZKH010000007.1 GCA_023415515.1 Actinomycetes bacterium | reverse complement strand
GTCCCGGCAAGGGCAACGCGATGGGCCCTGCCTTCTGGGCAGAGATGCCAGAGGTGTTCGCCAAGCTCGACGCCGACCGCGACGTACGCGCGATCGTGCTCACCGGGTCGGGCAGGAATTTCAGCTACGGCCTCGACCTGCTCGCGATGGGCGGCACGCTGTCCGAGGTGCTTGCCGAAGGTGCGACAGCCCGGCCCCGCACCGACTTCCACGCCACGATCCTGCGCATGCAGGGCGCGATCAACGCCGTCGCCGACTGCCGCACGCCGACCATCGCGTCGGTGCACGGCTGGTGCATCGGCGGCGGCGTGGACCTCATCTCGGCCGTCGACATCCGCTATGCCAGCGCCGACGCGAAATTCTCCGTGCGCGAGGTCAAGATCGCGATAGTCGCCGACGTCGGCAGCCTGGCCCGGCTTCCGCTGATCCTCAACGACGGCCACCTGCGCGAACTGGCGCTGACGGGTAAGGACATCGACGCGGCACGCGCCGAGAAGATCGGCCTCGTCAACGACGTCTACCCCGACGCCGACGCGTCGCTTGCCGCCGCGCACGAGACCGCAGCCGAGATCGCGGCCAACCCGCCGTTGGTCGTCAGCGGCGTCAAGGACGTGCTCGATCAGCAGCGCATCGCGCGGGTGTCGCAGAGCCTGCGTTACGTCGCGGCGTGGAATGCGGCGTTCCTGCCGTCGAAGGATCTCGGCGAGGGGATGAGGGCGACGTTCGAGAAGCGGCCGCCGAACTTCACCGGCGAATGATCAGGCCCGCGCGGCGGGGCTGGAAGCCGGTTCGGCCTTCTCGGCATGGACGGCGACGCGCAGGGCCACCGCGAGGACCGCGGTGGTCGCGAGGAGGCCGCCCGCCTCGAGCCAGCCGATGAGATCGCCCCCGCCGTGGTGCGGGTCGACGATGTGGCTGATCGCGTGCAGCGCCCAGTGCACGGTGGCGAACGCCAGCGCGGGCACCCGCCACGACACCCGCCGAACGGCCGCCAGCAGCAGCAGGCCCTGCGGGATCTCGAACGTGGCGTTGTCGACGATGTAGTGGTCGTTGCGGACCCCGAACGTCCCGAGCGTGTCGAAGAACGTGCCGGGGAAGACCATCATGAACAGACCGACGCCGAGGGCGTAGATCCCGAAGACGATCAAGGTGACCTCGAGCCCACGAGCGGCTCTTGTGCCCGTCGATGTCGTTGCCATACGTTCACGGTAGTTCGGCAATGGACTCAAGATAGGCACCACTCACATGTCGGTTTCGGGTACCAGTTCAGCTCCTGAGCTTCTCGTCGAGCTGGACCGCGGCGCACCCGAACCGCTGCACCGCCAGCTCGCCGACGGCCTGCGCACCGCGATCCGCTCCGGGAGGTTGACTGCCGACACACCGATGCCGTCGACGCGGGCGCTGGCCGCCGACCTCGGTGTCTCCCGTCGCCTCGTCGTCGACGCGTACAGCCAGCTCGTCGCCGAGGGCTTCCTGCTGAGCAGACACGGGTCGGGCACCAGGGTCGCGACGGTCGGATCGGTGACCCCGCCCCGGCCGACCGAGTCGCGGCGCCGCTACGACGTCGACTTCCTGCCCGGCTCGCCCGACCTCGCCGGCTTTCCCCGCGCCGCGTGGTTGCGCGCGCTGCGCGCCGGGCTGGCCGAGGCCGCGTCCGAGTCCTTCGGATACGTCGAACCGCAGGGCCTGATGACCGCGCGCACCGCCGTCGCCGACTATCTGCGCCGCACCCGCGGCGTGGCGGCCGACCCACGCCACATCGTGCTCTGCTCGGGGGTAACCCAGGCCGTCGCGCTGCTCGCCCGCGCGCTTCGCGACGACTGGCTGCCGCTGGCGATGGAGGATCCTGGCTTCTGGCTGCATCGAATGGTGTTGCGGCACAACGGCGTCGAACCCCTTGCTTTGCCGGTCGACGACGACGGAGTCGACGTCGCCGCGTTGGCCGACAGCGGCGCCAAGACGATCCTGTCGACACCGGCACACCAGTCGCCGACCGGTGTGGTGCTCTCGACCGCGCGCCGCACCGCGCTCGTCGAGTGGGCGCTTGCGGGACACCTGGTCATCGAGGACGACTACGACGCCGAATACCGCTACGACCGGGCGCCCGTGGGGGCGCTGCAGGGCATCGCACCCGATCGGGTCATCTACCTGGGCTCGACGAGCAAGACACTGGCCCCCGGCCTGCGTATCGGCTGGATGGTGTTGCCATCTGACCTCGTCGGCGCGATCCGGCTCGCAAAGGGTCTGGCCGACACCGGCAGTTCGGTGATGGACCAGATCGCGTTCACCAAGCTGCTGGTCTCGGGCGGCTACGACCGGCACCTGCGCCAGATGCGGCGACGATATCTGACCCGCCGCAACGCACTGCTCGCCGCGCTGGCCCGTCACCTGCCGCAGGCGACGGTGCTCGGCGCGGCAGCGGGGGTCCATCTCACCGTCCGGTTCCCCGACGGCTATCCGATCGGCGACCTGGTACGGTGCGCGGCAGGGATGCGGGTGAACGTCGAACCGCTTGCACCCTGCTACGCCGACCCGGCGAGCGCGCCGCCCGGCCTGTTGCTCGGCTATGCCAACCTGACCGAATCGCAGATCGACTCCGGGGTCGCTGTGCTGGCGAGGGCGGCGCTGTGACGGTCGACGTCGAGGTGCACACGACCATCGCGCGGCCGCGTGCAGAGGTCGCCGGGTACTGCTGCGATCCGGCCAACATCACGGCATGGAACGCCAACATCCGCGCCGTGCAATGGGATTCGAACAACCCGATCGCGATTGGTTCGCCGGTGCGGATCACCAGCGGCTTTCTCGGCCGTGTGTTGGAGTACACCTACACGGTGGCCGAATGGGTTCCGGAGGAACGGTTCGTGATGCGATCCGACCGTCAACCATTCCTGATGGCGACGACCTATCTGTGGGCGGACGCCGAGGATGGCAGCACCTGGATGACCGTGCGCAACCGGGGCGAGCCCACGGCTTTCGCGGGGCTGGCGGCGCCGATCCTGGCGACGGCGGTACGCGGGGCGACCACCAGGGATCTGGCCCGGCTGAAGTTCATACTGGAAGCGGTCGACTTGTCTTAGATCCGCAGCTTGTTAGGCTCGCTCGGGGGAGCTGGGGGACTTCGAACCCACAGCGAATTATCACGTAGCAGGAGCAGCATGACCGAGCGCGGCGCGGCCCAACCGGGCCACGCGACCCCTGATGCGGTGAAGCAGGCGCTCACCGAACACGCCGCGCCCGAGCGCCTCGTGGTGGCCAGAGGCCTGTTCACCGGCCCGAGCGCCGCGGTGGTCGACGACATGTACGCGCGGATCGTGACCGGTCAGGCGCACCGTGAGCGCTACGCGCTGCACCTGGAGAAGGGTGCGACGGTCGACACCAACACCTACTTCGGCCGGCTGCCCGCCAGTTACTTCCAGCGCTGGACCACGGTCGGCGAGGTCCAGTTGAAGCTGGCGTTCGACACCTCGACACGGGCGCGGGTGCTGCTCCGCGGATCCGATATCCACGGCGGCTCCAGGACCATCGACAGCGCCGAGGTCGACGGCACCGGGACGGCGGTGCTGACCGCTCGGCTCAACGAGTACGTCGACGGCGGCGCGCTGTGGATGGAGACGACCGCGATCGGCGGGCCGCTGACCATCACCGACCTCGAGTGGACGGCGCCCGCACCCCCGACGATCCGCCCGGCCGCGATCGCCATCTGCACGTTCAACAGGGCCGACGACTGCGCGACCAACGTCGCTGCCGTCGCGGGCGACAAAGGGCTGCTGGCGGGCATCGACGCGATCTACGTCGTCGACCAGGGCACCGACACCGTTGACACCCGACCGTTGTTCACCGAAGTCGCGGCGCAGCTCGGTGACAAGATCGTGTATCTGAAGCAGCCGAATCTCGGTGGTGCGGGCGGCTTTTCGCGGGGCATGTTCGAGATCTCCAGCGTCTCCGAGCACGCGAACGTGATCCTGATGGACGACGACATCCTGTGCGAGCCGGAGACCATCCTGCGCCTCAACGCATTCGCCAACCTGACGCCGAAGCCGACCATCGTCGGCGCGCAGATGCTCTACCTGAAGAACACCCGCGAACTCCACGTCAGCGCCGAGCAGACCCAGATGACGCGGCTGCGGGCGGGCCGATGGGCGCCGCGGGCACTGCACAAGGCCGACATGACGAAGTACCGCCAGCACAAGCGCATCGACGCGGAGTACAACGCCTGGTGGTCATGCCTCATCCCATCGGAGGTGATCAGCGCGATCGGTCTGCCGGTGCCGATGTTCTTCCAGTGGGACGACATCGAATACGGACTGCGCGCCCGCGACGCGGGATTCCCGACGACGACCCTGCCCAACGCAGGCGTCTGGCACGCCGACTTCGACTGGAAGGACCGCGACGAGTTCTTCCGGTACTTCAGCGTCCGCAACTCCCTCATCACCCACGCGCTGCACGGCACCATCGACACCAAGGCGACCGCCAGATGGCTGGCCCGTGAGATCACCGAGGGCCTCGTGTCGATGCAATACGGCATGGCCTACACGATGATTCGCGGCATCGAGGACTTCCTGGCAGGTCCGGACGTGCTGCGCGACGGCGGTCCGGCCGCGTTGGCCGCGATCCGCCGGGAACGCAAGGAGTACGGCGAGACCGTCGTGCACCCCGCTGTGGAGATCGGCGAACTGACCAACGCCATCCCCCGTATCCATCCGCGCGGTCCTCTGCCGCGCAAGGAGAGGATCAACCTGGTGCTGGCCAAGCGATGGTTGTTCCAGTGGCTCGGGCGAACCATTCCCGGGCCCGTCGCCATCCCCGCAGAGGACAACCAGTGGTGGCATGTATCGCTGTTCGACGAGGCCGTGGTGACCGACGCCTCGCAGTCCGGTGTCCGCGTGCGGCGCCGCGACAAGCAGAAGCTCACCACGCTCACGCGACGGATGAACAAGGCGCTCAAGAAGTTCCGCGACGAAGCGCCCACGCTGCAGGAACGCTACCGACAAGCCCTTCCCGACCTGATCAGCCGCGAGAACTGGGCCCGCCTCTACGAGAGCTGATCAGTGCAGCCGGACGACCACCTGTTCGTGGTTGCCGGTGTAGGCCAGGTAGGAGAACGAGCGACCCGTGCGGTCCAGGAACTCGCGCCAGGCGCGGTATTCGTGCTGCTGCCAACCGGGATAGTTGAAGAACTCGTCGAACACCAGCACGGCGTCCGGCGCCAGTCGGTCCGCGGTGTGGTCCAACACGGTTTTCGCCGACGAATAGAGGTCGCAGTCGATGTGCATGAAGGCGATCGGCTCGTCGGTGTCGGCGAGAAACGCAGGCAGGGTGTCGGCGAAGAGGCCTGCGATCACCGTGGCCCCATCGACGTCCGGCGGCTCCTGAGCGAACTCCCCCGCCGGGAACCCGGTCCGCCACGTCTCTGGCAGCCCGGTGAAGACGTCGAAACCGGCGACCGTGCGGTCCGCGGCCACCGTGTCGGCGATGACCTGCAGCGTGGTGCCCGTCGCGACACCGAACTCGAGGGCGAGGCCGGGACCCTTGATCTCGCCGAGCGCGTAGCGCAACGTGTCCTGCGACTCCCAGAACACCGTCGCCCTCGGCATGTTCTCCAGCACGAACGCGGCGCTCTCCTGCGCCGCCCTGACATCCTGGGCGTACGAAATATCGCGGCGCGCACGATATTCCGTGTCGGCGATGCGGGTCACGACCGCCCGCACCGACTCGTCGATCCGGCCGAGGGCGGCCAGCGTCTCGGCGTGCCTGTCCCGCTGCTCCTGCAGAGTGCGGGCGTTCTCGGCGGCCACTGCCTCGGCAACGGCCCGTTGCAGCTTCCCCCGCGCCGACTTCTTGAAGCGGTCAAGCATGCGTCAACCGTATCGCGACGGCACGCGACGTTCCCGTGACCCACGTCCCGGTCTGCCGTCTCTGCCCATATGATCCTCGCCGATGACCAAGCTCGAAGACGACATGCGGTGGGCCGTCCCGGGCGCACTCGTTGCCGTGGTCGTCTTCTACGTCGCCCACCGCGGCCTCGTCGACGACGCGTACATCACCCTGAGCTACGCCCGCAACGTGGCCGAACACCTCCATTGGGGGATGATCCCCGCAGCGGAGTCCAACACCGCGACCTCCCCGCTGAACGTGATCATGATCGCGGCCGCCACCTGGCTCACCGCCGTCACCGGTGAACTCCGGCCGGTCCTGGGCCTCGGCATCGTCACCGTCGTGCTGTCAGCGGCCATGACGGTGTGGGCGGCGCAGATCGCCAGACGCATCGACGTCAGCGCAGCCTGGTCGGTTGCCGTGCTGGCCGTCGTGTTCGCCAACCCGTTCGTCAACTCGGCGCTGGGCCTCGAGGTCGTGCCCATCGCCGCCTTCCTCACCGGGCTCACCGCGCAGGCCGTCGCCGGCCGTCGCATCGCGTTCGGTGTGCTCGCGGGCCTGCTGGTGCTCACCCGGCCCGACCTCGGCATCGTCGTCGCGGTCGTCTACCTGGTCACGCCCGCCATGCGGCGTCGGTTCTGGGTCGCCCCGCTCGCCGCGCTGACCGTCGCCGTGCCGTGGTGGGTCTTCAGCTGGTATCACTTCGGTTCCGCCATCCCGACCACGCTGGTGATCAAGACCCTGCAGAAGTCGTTCGGAGAGGCCACCTTCGGCAACGGGTTGTGGAAGATGTGGCAGGCAGGCACGGTGCTGCCGCTGCTGCTGGCGCTCGTCCCGGCGGCGGTCGGCCTGGTCGCCGTGATCGCGATGGTCGGCGCAGGCCTGCGCCGCAGACTCGCCGCAGAGCACTGGCCGCTGATCGGGCTCGGCGTCGGGGGCCTGGCCGAGTTCGGCGCGTACTGCCTGCTCGGGGTGCCCCCGTATCACTGGTATTACGTCAGCCCGACCGTCGCGCTCGGCATCACCGGCGTCTTCTGGATGGCGCTGCTCGTGCACCGCGGCCACGTCATCCAGGTCGGCGCCGCCGCCGCCGTGTCGACGGTGCTCGCGGTCGCTGCCGTCGTGTCGTTCTCGGGCCTCGGGGTGCCGTGGAAGCACCCGGTGATCTTCGGGAACTGGGCGTTGCCCGAGGAGTACATGGCGATCGGCACCGAAGTCGGCGAACTGGTCGGCGACGCCGTCGTGAAGGCGCCGCCGGAGATCGGCACCGTCGCCTTCGCGTGCGACTGCAACGTGGTCGACGTGTTCTCCGACCCCGGGATCACACTTCAGTCGATCGAGAAGCGAATCGACGAAGCGGGGCCCGTCACGAAATGGCTTCTGGACCTGAACTTCTCCCGGCTCGACCGGTCCCGACAGCCGCTGGAGCCCGCCTACCGGCTCGCGTGGTCCCGCGACGGGTTTCCACCCGGCCTGCCCGCGTGGCACACCGATTCTGCGTGGACCGCACCCGCGTTCATGTACCTCGAGCCCGTCACCGACTGACGCCCCGTACGCTTGTCCGCGGTGGCGTGGCAGAGCGGCCTAATGCACTCGCCTTGAAAGCGAGAGACGGCTAACACCGTCCGGGGGTTCAAATCCCTCCGCCACCGCTGTGTGATGAGTCAGACCCGGCCGACCTTGGCCGCTGACGGGGTTCCCTTGAGCCCCACGCTGATCCGTCTGCAGTTCTCGCCCATCGCGGCGATCTGCGGCCGCGACAACTTGCCGAGGAAGTTCTCCCGCACGCCCTGCGCATACGTGACCATCGCCTGCCGGACGAGCAGTCGACCGTCGTCGGTGATGGTGGCGAGCACGCCGCGACCGTCATCGGGGCTGGCGCCGCGACGCACCAGCTCCTGTACCTCCAGCCGGCGGATCTGCCGCGTGACCCGGCTCGGCAGTGACATCAGCGCCTCAGCGAGATCCCCCATGCGCGCCGACCCCGTCGGAGACTTGTCCAGGATGTCGAGAAGCCGCACATCGTTGAGCGTCAACTGGTGTTCCTCCACCAGCGCGCGGTTCAAGGTGGCATACATCCGCAACGCTGAATCGAGGAAGTTTTGCCACGACCTCTGCTCAGCGATGTCCAAGCCGGGCATATCACCAGCCGTACGCCCGGCAATCATCCCCTCCATCCTCGGCATGGTAAACGACTTTGCCGTTGCTGAGGGCCGATTCTGGCCGGTAGTAGGGTTTTGGAATGCATGCGATTGTGGCCGAATCGGCCGACCGACTGATTTGGCAGGAAGTCCCCGACGTGACCCCGGGTGCAGGTGAAGTCGTGGTCAAGGTCCATGCCGCCGGCATCAACCGCGCCGACCTGCTGCAGGCCGCGGGCAACTATCCACCCCCGCCCGGCGCAAGCGAGATCCTCGGCCTCGAGGTGTCCGGCACCATCGCCGAGGTCGGCGACGGCGTCGATCGATGGTCGATCGGGCAACCTGTGTGCGCTTTGCTGGCAGGTGGCGGCTACGCCGAGTTCGTCGCGGTGCCGCAGGGCCAGGTGATGCCCATTCCAGAAACCGTCAGTTTGCCGCACGCCGCCGCCCTGCCCGAGGTCGCCTGCACGGTGTGGTCGAACCTGGTGATGACCGCGGGCCTGTCGGCAGGCAAGGTGGTGCTGCTACACGGAGGCGCAAGCGGGATCGGCACCCACGCGATCCAGATCGCGCGGGCGCTCGGCTGCCGGGTGGCGGTGACCGCCGGGTCGTCGCAGAAGCTGGAACTCTGCAAGGAACTCGGCGCCGAGATCCTCGTCAACTACCACGACGAGGACTTCGTCGAACGGGTGCGCGAGGCCACCGACGGCGCCGGCGTCGACGTGATCCTCGACATCATGGGCGCCGCCTATCTCGACCGCAACATCGACGCACTGGCCAACGACGGCAGGGTGGTCGTCATCGGTATGCAGGGCGGCGTGAAGGGCGAACTGAACCTCGGAAAGCTGCTCGGTAAACGGGCCGGGGTGATCGCGACCGCCCTGCGGGGCAGGCCGGTGACCGGACCGGGCAGCAAGAGCGACGTGGTGGCCGCCGTCGTCGACAACGTGTGGCCGATGGTCGCCGACGGCCGCGTGCGTCCTGTCATCGGCGCGGTGTTCGACATCGACAGGGCCGCTGCCGCACACAAACTGCTCAACTCCGGCGATGTCTCCGGGAAAGTCCTGCTGCGCGTGGCCGATTGAGCGTCACCCGAGCGACGCCAGCGCGCGGATCAGCTGATCCACCTCTGCGGTCGTGGTGTAGTGCGCGAGGCCGACCGTGACGGCCCCGCCGATGTCGTTGACGCCGATAACGTCGAGCACCCGCGAGCTGGCGTTGGCGATCGCGAGCACACCGTTGTCGGCCAGCCGGGCAACCACCTGCTCGGCGGGCACGTCCCTGACCACGAAGCTCAGCACGGGGATCGCGGCTTCCGGCCTACCGATGACCATGATCAGCGGCAGCGACCGCAGCGACATCAGCAGATAGTCGAACACCCGGGTCATGTAGGCGCCGGCGGACCGCATGGACACGGCCAGCCGCTCGCGGCGCGTGCCGTGCGCCGACTCGTCGAGCGACGCCAGGTATTCGATGCTCGCGACGAGGCCGGCCAGCAGCGGAAACTGGTGGGCGCCGAGCTCCAGGCGGGCGACCCCGGTGGCGTGGGGATCGAGCGCGATCGAACCGAACGAGCCGATCAGGTCGGGATCGCGGAAGACCAGCGCGCCGACGGGCGGCCCGCCCCACGCCAGCGCGTTCACCGCCACCACATCGGCGTCGATGTCCTCGATGTCGATGAGGCGGTACGGCGCGGCCGCCGAGTGGTCGACGATGACGAGGCCGCCGTCGACATGCATCAGCTTCGTGGCGGCCCGCAGATCGGTCACCGTCCCCAACGTCGCGGACGCCGACGTGACGGCGACGAGCCGGGTCGCGTCGGAGATCAGGTTCTCCCACTGCCACGTCGGCAGCTCGCCGGTCTCGATGTCGACCTCGGCCCATTTCACCTTGGCGCCATAGCGATTCGCCGCGCGCAGCCACGGCGCGATATTTGCCTCGTCGTCGAGACGCGTGACGACCGTTTCATAGCCCAACCCGACGCGTGAGGACGAGGCGTCGGCCAACGAGTTGAGCAGGATGGCCCTGTCGGCGCCGAGGATCACCCCGCGCGGGTCGCCGTTGACCAGGTCGGCGACCGCTTGTCTGGCCGCCTCCAGGACCGCGGCACTGCGCCGCGCGGACGGGTGTGCGCCCGCCGTGGTGGTCATCGAATTGCGGAACGACGTCGACACCGTCCTGGCGACCGAATCGGGCAGCAGCATGCCGTTCTGGGCGTCGAAATGCACCCATCCATCGCCCAGCGAGGGATGCAAACCGCGCACCCGGGCGACGTCGTATGCCATGCCAGCCACCTTAGAGAGCCTGTGAAGTCCACAAACCGAAGCGTTCGGCGGGCGCCCAACCCCACCTGGGCGGTGCCGGACCGGACCACCTGGGCAGCCATACTAGTGCAGTGAGCTTGGCCTTCGGAGTGCTACTGGCGGTGTTGTTGCTGGTAGTGCCGGGAGCCATCGTCGCACTGGCGGCTCGCGTCCCCCTGCCGACCGCCGTCGCCGTCGGCCCCGCGCTGACCTATGGCGTAGTGGCACTTGCGATCGTCCCGTTCGGCGCCGTCGGGATCCCGTGGAACGCGCTGACCGCGTTCTTTGCTCTTGCGGTCGTCACCGCCATTGCGGCCGCTTTGCCGAGATTGCTGAAGCGTGTGCGGGATTCGTCTGCCGAGACGCTGTCGACATCGCGCGGGCCTGCACTCGTCGTCGCTGTCGGCGTGGTGCTCGGCGCCGCTTTGATCGGGCTCGCGGCGGTCATGGGCCTTCCGCACTGGCAGTCGATACCCAGCACGTGGGACGCCGTGTGGCATGCCAACACCGTGCGGTGGATCCTCGACACGGGGCAGGCCTCGCCAACCCACATGGGCGAGCTGCGCAACGTCGAAACCCACGACGCGCTGTACTACCCGTCGACGTTCCACGCCCTCGCGGCCGTCTACAGCCAGCTGACCGGCGCGGCTCCGACCACGGCGTACACGCTGAGCTCGGTGGCCGCGGCCGCCTGGCTGTTCCCGGTCAGCGCGGCGGTGCTGACCTGGAAACTGCTGCGGGCACGAAATCAGCAGTGGCGGGCCGCGGCCGCCTCGGCCACCGCAGCCGTGCTGTCGGCCTCGTTCACCGCGATCCCCTACGTCGAATTCGACACCGCATCGATGCCCAACATGGCGGCATACGGGGTCGCGGTCCCGTCCATGGCATTGGTCATGTCGGCCGTCGGGCATCGCGACCGCATCCCGCTGGCCGTACTCGGGCTTGTCGGGGTGTTCTCCGTGCACATCACCGGCGGGGTGGTGGCCGTCGTGTTCGTCCTGGCCTGGTGGCTGGTCGATGCGCTATGGCATCCGGTGCGCGGCCGGCGGTCGGACTTCGTGTCCCTCGCCTCCATCGCGGTGCCGACGGTGTGCCTGCTGCTGCCCCAGTTCGTCGGCGTGCTGCAGCAGGCGGAGATCATCGAAGGCCACGCGTTCGTCACCCACGAAGGCAAGAGACGAGGGTTGATCGACGCGCTGGTGCAGCACACCCGTCACCTCAACGACTTCCCGATCCAGTGGGTCCTCGTCGTGCTGGCCGGCATCGGGGGGCTGATCTTCC
>JAEZKH010000454.1 GCA_023415515.1 Actinomycetes bacterium | reverse complement strand
GCCGCCGCGACCCCGATCGAGCCGGCCAGGAAGTCGAATTCGCAGGCCACCACCGCGACCCGGCGGCCGAACACCTTGCCCTCGCCGGTGACGACGGACTCGTCGAGGCCTGTTGCGGCCCGGGCCTCGGCCAGCTCGCGGCGGTAGGCGTCGGTGCGCGCCACGACCATCGGCGGGGCGTCCCAGCTGCGGAAGGAACCCTCGTCGAGCACGGTGTCGCGCAG
This sequence comes from Actinomycetes bacterium, assembly GCA_023415515.1. Classification (GTDB taxonomy): domain Bacteria; phylum Actinomycetota; class Actinomycetes; order Mycobacteriales; family Mycobacteriaceae; genus Mycobacterium. The sequence continues at coordinate 13,783 of JAEZKH010000454.1, read as the reverse complement.
TGCGAGGGCGCCGATCCGGCTCACACGACGACCCTATATAGGCTTGGCGCATGATTGGTGTGACCCGCGACGGCCACGTGATGACCCTGGAGATGCAGCGTGCCGATCGACGTAACGCCCTCAACGGCGCCCTCGTCGACGGGCTGCGCGAAGCCGTGGAGAAAGCGGGCGCAGAAGACGTCCGCGCCGTCGTGTTGACCGGCCAGGGCCACGTCTTCAGTTCCGGCGCCGACCTGTCCGACGCAGCGGGCGTCGCCGAGGAACTCCCCGACAAGGCCAAGGCGCTCAACCTGGCCATCGACGCGGTGCCGGTGCCCGTGATCGGCTACATCAACGGCCCCGCGATCGGGGCCGGTGTCATCCTGTCGCTGATCTGCGACCTGCGCGTCGTGGCGCCGGAGGCTTATTTTCAGTTTCCTGTTGCCAAATACGGCCTGGCACTGGACAACTGGAGCATCCGACGGCTCACCTCGCTTGTCGGCGCAGGCCGGGCGCGCGGCATGTTGTTCGGCGCCGAACGGCTCACCTCGGACGTCGCGCTGCAGACCGGACTGGCGAACCGGATCGGGACGCTCGCCGACGCGCAGGCGTGGGCAGCCGAGATCGCAGGCTTCGCCCCGCTCGCGCTGCAACACGCGAAGCGCGTGCTCAACGACGACGGCGCGTACGAGGAGCCCTGGCCCGAGCATCAGCAGCTCTTCGACAAGGCGTGGAGCAGCCAGGACGTCATCGAGGCCCAGGTGGCCCGCATCGAGAAGCGGCCGCCCAACTTCCGCGGAGCCTGAGGCGGCCATGCTCGGCGCGGTGCTGCGGTTCGCGGTCGGGACGGCCACCGTCGCGGCAAGCGGTTGGGTGCTGCGGGCGCTTCAGGGTTCGCCGACGGCCGTCGGAGCCCGCCCCGACGAGATCTGGCCCGTCGCCAGGCGCTCGCCCCACTATCAGGACGGCGCCTTCGTCAACACCGATCCCGCCTCGTCGATCAACCTCGAGAGCGAGCAGCGCAACCTGCTCGTCCGCGAACTGGTCGGCTCGCGTGACGCGACCCGGCCGAAAAAGCCGATCCCGCTGGCAGCGCCACCGAAGGTCGGCGCAACGCCCATGGACCTGGCGGCCAGCTGGTACGGCCATTCGACGGCGGTGATCGAGGTCGACGGTTATCGCGTGCTCACCGATCCCATCTGGAGCAGACGCTGCTCGCCGTCGCGGACCGTCGGGCCCGAGAGGATGCACGAAGCGCCCGTGCCGTTGGAGGCGCTGCCCGCGCTCGACGCTGTGCTCGTCAGCCATGACCACTACGACCACCTCGACATGGACACGATCATCGGGCTCGCCCACAGCCAGCGGGCCCCGTTCGTCGTCCCCCTCGGCGTGGGGGCGCACCTTCGAAAGTGGCGGATCCCCGACAGCCGCATCGTCGAACTCGACTGGCACGAGAGCCACACGATCGGTGACCTGACGGTGGTGTGCACCCCGGCGCGGCACTTCTCCGGGCGATTGTTCACCCGCAACACCACGTTGTGGGCCTCATGGGTGATCATCGGTCCCCGCCACCGGGCATTCTTCGGCGGCGACACCGGATACACGAAGAGCTTCGCCGAGATCGGCATGGATCACGGGCCTTTCGACGTGTCGCTGCTGCCGGTCGGCGCCTACCATCCCGCCTGGCCCGACATTCACATGAATCCCGAGGAGGCGGTGCGGGCCCATCTCGACATCGCCGAACCCGGGAAGAGCCTGTTGCTGCCGATCCACTGGGCGACGTTTCGGCTCGCGCCGCATCCGTGGGCCGAGCCCATCGAGCGACTGCTCGCCGCGGCGGACCCGGCCGGTGTGGAGGTGGTGGTGCCCAGGCCGGGCGAGCGGGTCGATCCGCGCTCATCTGCGGATGCACCCGGGTCGGGGTCGTTCGACCCGTGGTGGCAGCAGGACCCATAGTGCTCCTCGCGTGCGCATAACCCGCTACGGTTGCTGGCTGTGACGAGAGCCAGGGCGGCGTTCAGTTCCATGGTCGTGTTCAGCGTGGCGCTGTCGCTGTTGACAGCGTGCAGCGAAGGCGGTGGTGAGGAAGCGAAGCCATCGGCGTCAGACGCGAAGCCGACGCTGTCCGACGTGCCTCCGCCACTGGTGCCCGCGATGCCCCTTCCGGAGAACGCGGTGGACAACGCCGTGGCCAAGTTGGACGGCATCGCCGAGGACCTGATGAAGAAGTCAGGTGTTCCCGGCCTGGCTGTCGCGGTCGTGCACGGTGGAAAAACGGTATACGCCAAGGGATTCGGGGTCAAAGACAGCAAGTCAGGCGACGGTGAGGCCAACAAGGTGGACGCCGACACCGTCTTTCAGCTCGCGTCGCTGTCCAAGCCGATCTCATCGACGGTGGTGGCGCATCAGGTGGGTGTCGACGCGATCGGTTGGGACACGCCCGTCGTGGCGAAGCTGCCGTGGTTCGCACTCGCCGACCCCGCGGTCACCACGATGGTCAACATCGGAGACATGTTCGCGCACCGCTCGGGTCTGCCCGATCACGCCGGTGACTTGCTCGAAGACCTGGGATATGACCGCCGCTATGTGCTCGACAAGCTGCGCGACCAACCGCTCTCCCCATTCCGGATCTCGTACGCCTACACCAATTTCGGGCTCACGGCGGGAGCCGAGGCGGTGGCTGTCGGGGCGAAGAAGTCCTGGGAGGATCTCGCCGACCAGGTGTTGTTCGAGCCGCTGGGAATGTCGTCGACGAGCTACCGGTTCGCCGACTTCGAAACAAGGCAGAACCGCGCGCTCGGCCACATTCACCTCGACGGCCGCTACGAGCCGCGCTACGTCCGCGATCCGCAGGCCGAGGCGCCCGCGGGTGGCGTGAGCTCCTCGGTCGAAGACATGACGCACTGGCTGGCGATGATGCTGGCCGACGGCACCTACGCGGGCAAGCAGATCGTCGACCCGAAGGCACTGCTGCCCGCGGTGACCCCGCAGATCGTGTCAAGCCCCGCGAGCGAGCCCGCGATGCGCAGTGGCTTCTACGGGTTCGGGTTCAACGTCGGCACCACGTCGGCGGCGCGGACGGAGCTCAGCCATTCGGGCGCGTTCGAACTGGGCGCCGGGACGAACTTCGTCATTCTGCCGTCGGCTGACGTCGCGATCGTCGCGCTGACCAACGCCACACCGTCGGGCGTGCCGGAGGCGCTGACCGCCCAGTTCGCCGATCTGGTCCAGTTCGGCGAGGTCCGCGAGGACTGGTATCAGCTGTATCAAGGACTGCTGACACCGTTGGAGAAGCCGGTCGGCTCGCTCGTCGGCAAGAAGCCGCCGACCAACCCCGCCCCGTCCAAGTCGCGGGCGTCCTATGTCGGAACCTACGAGAACAGCTACTGGGGTCCGGCCCGCGTGAGTGAGAAGGACGGCAACCTGCACCTCGAGTTGGGTTCGAAACTGTCCGTGCCGCTGATGAATTGGGATGGGGACGTTTTCACATACGAGTGGGTGAGCGAGAACTCCCCGCCCGGGTCGATAGGAAAGGCGACGTTCGAGGGGAACAAGCTGACACTCGAGTACTACGACGCGATGGGCAAGGGGACGTTCTTGCGATGAGCGCTTGCGCGAAGAGAATCAAGCACCGATGACCAACGCCGTCGCGACGGGGCTCTCGGATGCCGAAGTCGCGCAACGGATTGCCGAAGGCAAGACCAACGACGTTCCGACCAGGGCCGCGCGCAGTGTCTCGGAGATCGTCCGCGCCAACGTCTTCACCCGGATCAACGCGATCCTGGGCGTGCTGCTGATCATCGTGTTGTCGACCGGCTCTGTCATCAACGGCGCCTTCGGTCTCCTCATCATCGCCAACAGCGCGATCGGCATCATCCAGGAACTGCGCGCCAAGCAGACGCTGGACAAGCTCGCCATCGTGGGACAGGCGAAACCCTTGGTGCGCCGCCAGTCGGGGACACAGGCCCGGCTGCCGAGCGAAGTGGTGCTCGACGACATCATCGAACTCGGGCCCGGTGATCAGATCGTCGTCGACGGCGACATCGTCGAGGAAGCCAACCTCGAGGTCGACGAATCGCTGCTCACCGGCGAGGCCGACGCCATCGCCAAGGATGCGGGTGACAAGGTCATGTCGGGAAGCTTCGTGATCGCGGGCAGCGGAGCCTACCGGGCCACCAAGGTCGGGCGGGCGGCGTACGCGGCCCAACTCGCCGAGGAGGCCAGCAAGTTCACGCTGGTGAGATCCGAACTGCGAAGCGGCATCAACAAGATCTTGCAGTTCATCACCTACCTGCTGATCCCCGCCGGACTGCTGATCATCTACACGCAGCTGTTCACCACCGACGCGGGCTGGCGCGAGTCCGTGCTCCGGATGGTCGGGGCGTTGGTTCCGATGGTGCCAGAGGGTTTGGTTCTGATGACGTCGCTCGCGTTCGCGGTCGGGGTGATCCGGCTCGGCAGGCGCCAATGTCTGGTCAACGAGCTGCCCGCCATCGAGGGTCTCGCCCGCGTCGACGTCGTGTGTGCCGACAAGACCGGCACGCTCACCGAGAACGGCATGCAGGTCTCCGACCTACGGCAGCTCGGCGAGAGCGACGTCGGCAACGTGCTGGCGCAGTTGGCCGCCGACGACCCGCGGCCGAACGCCAGCATGGCGGCCATCGGAGAGGCCTACAAGATGCCGCCGGGGTGGACATCCACCGCGAGCGCGCCGTTCAAATCGGCGACGAAATGGAGCGGAACGTCCTACGGCGACCACGGAAACTGGGTCATCGGCGCACCCGACGTGCTGTTGAACCCGGACTCTGCGATCGCCGAACAGGCCGAGCAGATCGGCAGGCAGGGTCTGCGGGTGCTGCTACTGGGGTCCAGCGACCTGCCCGTCGACCACCCTGGCGCCCCGGGCACGGTGACGCCCGTCGCACTGGTCGTCCTCGAGCAGCGCGTCCGCCCCGATGCCCGCGACACGCTGGAATACTTTGCTTCCCAGGAAGTGTCGATCAAGGTCATCTCCGGCGACAACGCCGCGTCGGTGGGCGCGGTCGCGGGTTCGCTCGGCCTGGACGGCGACACGATGGACGCCCGCGAACTGCCGACCGACCCGCAACAGCTCGCCGAGACAGTGGACGAGTGCACGACCTTCGGCCGAGTGCGTCCGGACCAGAAGCGCGCGATGGTGCGTGCGCTGCAGTCGCGCGGCCACACGGTCGCGATGACCGGAGACGGAGTCAACGACGTGCTCGCGCTCAAAGACGCCGACATCGGCGTCGCGATGGGGGCAGGCAGCGCCGCGTCGAGGGCGGTCGCCCAGATCGTGCTCTTGGACAACAAGTTCGCGACGCTGCCGCACGTGGTGGGCGAGGGCCGTCGGGTGATCGGCAACATCGAGCGCGTCTCGAACCTGTTCCTCACCAAGACCGTCTACTCGGTGTTGCTGGCGATCCTCGTCGGCCTCGCGGGCCTGGCGTCGAAGTTCTTCGGCGCCGACCCGCTGCTGTTCCCGTTCCAGCCGATCCACGTCACGATCGCCGCCTGGTTCACCATCGGCATCCCGGCGTTCATTCTGTCGCTGGCGCCGAACAACGAACGCGCGCATCCCGGCTTCGTCCGCCGCGTGATGACCCAGGCGCTGCCCTCGGGACTCATCGTCGGGATCGCGACCTTCGCGTCCTACCTGGCCGCCTACCAGGGGCGCGAGGCCACCGCCGAACAGCAGACCCAGGCCTCGACGGCGGCGCTGATCACCTTGCTCGTCACCGCGATATGGGTGCTCGCGGTGGTGGCCCGACCCTACGAGTGGTGGCGGGTGTTGTTGGTCGCCGTGTCGGGGCTGGCCTACGTGGTGATCTTCTCCATCCCGCTCGCCCAGAAGATGTTCATGCTCGACCCGTCCAACGCTCGCGTCACGACGATCGCGCTGGCGATCGGGGTCGGCGGGGCGGCCATGATCGAGGTGGCCTGGTGGGTTCTGGGGGCCTTCGTCGGCGAGCGCCGACGCCTGTGGAGGCAGTTGTAGGGTGGCCCTCATGGGATTTCTAGACAAGGTCAAGACCCTCGTATCGAAGAACGCCGACAAGGTCGACCAGGCGATCGACAAGGCGGGCGACATCGTCGACCAGAAGACCCAGGGCAAGTACGCAAGCCAGGTCGACAAGGTGCAGGACGCCGCGAAGAAGGCCGTCGACAAGACGAACCCGCAGACACCGTAGATCCATGGCGAAGCTGTCGGTCTCCGTCGATGTCCCGTTGCCGCCGGAGAAGGCATGGGCGTGCGCGTCGGACCTGTCGCGCTTCAAAGAGTGGTTGACCATTCACCGGGTTTGGCGCAGCAAGCTGCCCGAAACTCTGGAGAAGGGCACCGTCATCGAATCCATCGTCGAGGTGAAAGGCATGCCGAACCGGATCACCTGGACCATCGTCCACTTCAAGCCGCCGGAAGCCATGACGCTCAACGGCGACGGCGTCGGCGGCGTCAAGGTCAAGCTGATCGGCAAGGTCAAGCCGGCGGGCGACGGTTCGACGGTGACGTTCGACGTCCATCTCGGCGGCTTTGCGCTGTTCGGGCCGATCGGCATGGTCGTCGCCGCTGCGCTCAAGGGCGACATCCGCGAATCGCTCAGCCGCTTCAAGAGCGTCTTCGCGCCGGCCTGATTCAGCGACGATGACCGGTGAGAAGTACACCTGCGGTGTCGATTTCGCCGCCGTCGACGCGATCGACATCCACGCTCACGTCGAATCCGACGGCCACGGTAACTGCGCCTACACCGACGAGCTGATCACCGCGACCAAGCAGTACTTCAAGCTCGAGTCCGATCCGACCACCGTCGACTCCGTCGCCGACTACTACCGGCGGCGCAACACCGCGGCGGTGGTGTTCACGATCGACTCGCAGACGGCGTCGGGGCATCCGCCGAACTCGATCGACGATCTGATCGACGGCGCCGCCCGCAACAACGACGTGCTGATCCCGTTCGGCTCCGTCGACCCGCTGACGGGTGCGCGCGCCGTCCAGGGCGTGCAGCGGCAGGTCGAACGCGGGGTCAAGGGGTTCAAGTTCCATCCCAGCATGCAGGGATTCGAGCCGAACGACCGCGCGTACTACCCGATCTACGCCGCGATCGCCGCGGCCGGTGTGCCCGCCCTGTTCCACACCGGCCAGACTGGCCTCGGGTCGGGGCTCGCAGGCGGGTACGGCGTCAAGCTGCGCTACTCCGATCCGATGCTGCTCGACGATGTCGCCGCCGACTTCCCCGACCTGACCATCGTGATGGCCCATCCCGCTGTGCCGTGGGTCGACGCGCAGATCGCGATCGCTGCGCACAAGGCGAACGTCTACATCGACCTGTCCGGCTGGTCGCCGAAGTACTTCCCGCCGCAGCTGATTCGGGCGGCCAACCGCGCGCTCGCCACCAAGGTGCTGTTCGGCACCGACTACCCGTACATCGAGGTGGACCGCTGGCGTCGCGATTTCGACGCCCTGGACATGAAGCCAGAGGTGCTGCCGCTGATCTACAAGGAGAACGCCATGCGCGTCCTCGGGGTGGCGGCTCCGTGACCTATCTGAAGGCGTGTGTCAACGGCGCCCGAACACCCGATCAGCACCCGAACCTGCCGGTGAGCCCCGAGCAGATCGCGCAGGCGGCCCTGACCGCACACCTGGCCGGCGCCAAGGCGGTGCACATGCACCCGAAGACGCCCGACGGTGTCGACTCGCTGCGGCCCGACGTGGTCGCGGCCGCGGTCGGCGCTGTGCGGCACGCGGTGCCCGGCCTACCGCTCGGCGTGACCACCGGATTCTGGGCGCTGTCGGACGCCGACGAGCGACTGCGCACAGTGCGGGGCTGGACGGTGCTGCCGGACTTCGCGTCGGTGAACTGGCACGAGCCGGGGTCTGAGGACCTCGCACATCTGCTGCTGCACATGGGCGTCGGCGTTGAGGTCGGCATCTTCCACGCCGAAGCCGCCGCAGCGTGGGCGAAGTCGGACATGGCCGCGCACTGTATGCGGGTGATGGTCGAACTCGGTCCCGACGCCGACGCCGCGGTCGCCGACGATGTGCTCGGTGAGGTCATGGCGGCCCGCTCGCCCGCCCCGGTGCTGCTGCACGGTCTGGACGACAGTTGTTGGCCGCTGATCGAACATGCCGGAGCGCGTGGCGTGCAGGCGCGGATCGGGCTGGAGGACACCCTGCTGCTGCCCGACGGCACGCCTGCGCCGGACAACGCCGCCCTGGTGACGGCGGCGATCCGGCTGCTCAGTCGGTAGGCGCGCCCAAAGCGAAGTCCGCGAAATCGAATCCGGGCACCACGACACAGCTGACCAGTGACGGTTCGTCGTCGCGCGGACGGGCGCGTTGCCAGTACCCTTCGGGAACGACCAGCTGCGGCTGCTCTCCTCCTTCGATGTCCGCCCCGAGCAGATGCGTTGCCGCACGGGACTGTTCGGCTCCGACCTCCAAAAGCAGGGGGCTGCCGCGGTGGTAGAGCCACAGCTCTGCGCTGCGCACGGTGTGCCATGCTGACTGCTGATCGGGCATGAGCAGGAACAAGATCGCGGTTCCCGCGCTGCGCGCACCCGCGTAGTCGGGCGGCAGCGCCGACTGCGGAGTCGTCAAGCCGCTGCGCCACGTCTCCCGGAACCAGCCACCCTCAGGGTGGGGGGACAGATCGAGCTGCCGGGCCCATCCGGGGAGTTCGCTCATCGCATTACCGCCCTCAATCTCGTGTGGAAGACCCACACTAGAGATGATGTCGAATGTCGCGCCGCCGATTGTGCTGATCCACGGGCTGTGGTTGTCAGCCGATAGCTGGGCGGGTTGGACGGACAGGTACCGCGCCGCGGGCCACGTCGTGCACGCACCGGACTGGCCGGTGGACCCGGGTATCCGGTTGGCACAGGCCACCGAGCACTTCGACGCATTCGTGCGTGCGCTTCCCGATGCTCCGATCATCATCGGCCACGCCATGGGCGGCCTGATCACCCAGATCTTGATCGACCGCGGGCTGGGTCGGGCGGGGGTGGCGATCGCACCGGCGAAGCCACGCGGCGTGGTGCATGCTCCGCTGTCGATGTGGCGGACGGCCCTGCCGTGGTTGATCAATCCCCGCAATCGGGGACGGGCGGTGACGATCAGCCGGGCCGACTTCCACTACGCGTTCGCCAATACGCTCTCGCGCGCCGAATCCGACCGGTGGCACGCCGAGCTGGCGATACCGGCGCCCGGCAGTGTGCTCTTCGACATGGCTTTCGCCGACATCGTCCCTCGGGCCGACGCCGCGAGCGCGGTGCACTTCTCGAACTCCGACCGTGCGCCGCTGCTGCTGATCGCGGCCGATCGCGACCACCTGATGCCGGAGTCGGTCGTCTACGAGAACTACAACCGGTATCGCCGCTCGTCGGCCCCGACCGACTTCAAGGTGTTTCACGGCCCGCACCTACTCACCGTCCTCGACGGCTGGCAGGCCGTGGCCGATCACGCCTTGGCCTGGAGCGCGATCCACACCCGATAGTCTCATCGCATGGTTCGCCTGAGCCCCGGCTGGCTGGTCGCGTTCTGCGCCGTGCTTCTGGCGGTGACCGTGTGGCTGCCGTGGCTCACCACCCGCGCGGCAGGCGGTGGTCGCGCCAATGCCGTCGGCGGAATCCAGGGGAATCTCTCGCTGCCGCCACACTTCGGGGCGGGCCAACTGATCGCACTGCTGGCATCGGCACTTCTCGTCGCGGGGGCGATGTCGGCGCGCGGATTGTCGGCACGCGTGGCATCCTCGGCGGCCCTGGGTATCTCGGTGCTGATCGCCGTGTTGACGATGTGGTACTACCGGTTGTATGTGCGCGGGCCGGTGGCCGCGGGATACGGCTTCTACATCGCGGCGGCCGTCACCGTCTTGGCCATCGTGGTATCGGTGTGGGCGATGGTGGCGGCGTGGGCTGCGGCCGGGAGGCGGCCGTGAGCGGCTTCGTCGAGCCGGTGACCCTTACCGGCGCTCGCTGGGTTTCGCTGGAACCCCTTACCCGCGAACATGTTCCGGAGATCGCGGCCGCATCGGCCGACGGTGACGTCGGTGCGCTGTGGTTCACCGGCGCGCCGTCTCCGGAGACCGCGGCGCAATGGGTCGACATGCGGTTGGGCCTGCAGTCACCCGACACCGGGCTGACGTTCGTAGTGCGGCGCCTGGACGGAACCGTCGTCGGGTCGTCGAGCTACCTGAATGTGGACCCGGCGAACCGGAGGCTCGAGATCGGCAACACGTGGTACGCAGCGTCGGCGCGCCGTAGCGGCGTCAACTCCGAAACGAAACTGCTGATGCTCGGCCACGCTTTCGACGTGTTGGATTGTTTCGCAGTCGAATTCCGCACCCACTTCTTCAATTTCGCCAGCCGGACGGCGATCGAGAGGCTCGGCGCGAAGCTCGACGGCGTGTTACGCAGCCATCAGTTGGTGCCCGACGGCACGCGCCGCGACACCGTGGTCTATTCGATCCTCGATGTGGAGTGGCCCACCGTGCGCACACATCTGCAGTTTCGATTGGACCGCCACCGCTAGGGTCACGCGTGGCGGGCGGCCTCGGCTAGCAGTTGGATGCGGGAGGTCAGACCCAGTTTCGCGTACACGTGTGTGAGGTGCGTTTGGACGGTCCGCGGTGAGATGAACAGCCGTTCGCCGATGTCCTTGTTGCCGAGTCCGTCCACCGCAAGCCGCACCACGTCGCGCTCGGTCGGCGTCAGCGATTCCCAGCCGCTGGCAGGGCGCTTGCGCTGACCGCGGCCACGGCATGCGTAGGCGATGGCCTCCTCGGCCGACAGCGCGGCGCCTTCCCACCACGCAGCCTCGAAGTCGTTCTCGGACAGTGCTTCTCGGATCGATTCGACCGCGGAGTCGTAGCCTCTGGCGAACACCGGGTAGCGGACGACGCGCATCGAGGCGCGCATGGCCTCCGCAGCGGCGAACAACCGCGCGGCGTGGCGATGGTCGAGGCTCTGGCACGCCGACCGGGCGAGCACTTCCAGCGCTTCCGGTGCGCGCAAGTAGGTGCTCAGGTCAGCCGCCATGGTCAACGACGCGAAGCTGTCCCGTTCGGCCTGATCCCATTCCCCCTGGGCCATCGCGACGTGAGCGCGCGCAGCGAGGGCCATCATCTGGTAGTTGCCGACCGTCATGGCTACCGAATCATCGGCCCATCGGCGCGCGGCGGCGAGTTCGTCACACGCGAGCAACGCCTCCGTCATCGGGGTTGTCGACCGAACGAAGAGCATGCGTTGCGGGACCGTGTGCGCCATCGCTGACTCGCACGCCGTCTTCGCCGCGGCGGCGTCGCCTGCCGCGAGCGCGGCGAAGGCCGCGACCCCCCACACCGTGTCCTCGTGGAATCCGCCCATCGCCGCCGACGTGCTACGCGCCTCGTTCACCTTCGCCCACGCGTCTTCGGCATTGCCCTGGCAGGCGAACAGCATTGACTCACACACCTGCGCGAACAACTCGATCATCCGCTCTCCGGCGGCATGGGCCTCGTCGCCCAAGCCTGCGAGCACGGCCTCGGCCGCGGTCACCCCGCCGCGCCACCCCAACGCGAGCGCCAGCCACACTCGACAGTGTCGCGACACGAAACCGTCGCCGATCGCGTCGGCCACCTCGCGCCCCTCTTCTGTCGCCGACTGCGACGCGATCGGCTGGCCCGCGATGTTCATCGTGACACCCAGGCAGCTCAGCAGGTAGCACAGCTTCGCCCGATCGCCCGTTGCCCGGAGAAGGTCAATGGCCTCCGTCAGGTACGGCGTCGACTGATCGGGGCTGTAGTAGGCGAGCGTCCCACAGGCCATCAGGCACGAGGCGATCAACTTCGGGTCACCGAGACTTCGCGCAACGGCCAACGCTTCTTCGCCGCGCTCCAGGCTCGCAGGCGTGGCGGTCCACGCGGCAAGGATGGCCTTGTCGGCGACCGCGCGCACCCAGACCGACGGCGAAACGTCTTCGTCCCGGTACCGCTTGTCGTTGAAGACCAGGTCGAACCCGGCCATGCCCTCGCCCATTCGGCCGCGTCTCTCCCACACCCGCTGAAGTGAAGAGACGAGCCGCAAGGCGGGTTCGAATTCAGCGGAGTCGATGCTCCACGTGTGCGCTGCGCGCAGGTTCCCGATTTCTCGCTCGGACCATTCGACGATTCGTTCATCGCCCTCGAATTGGCACGCGGCGGACGTGTAGTGGTCGCGGTGCCGGTCGCGCACGTGGTCGGCCTCGCCGGATTCGGCCAGCTTTTCCAGCGCGTACTGCCGGACGGTCTCGAGCATGCCGTAGCGCATGTCGCCGGCTTCCTCGTCCGCCACGACCAGTGATTTGTCGACGAGCAGGCTGAGTTGGTCGAGGATCTGGAACTCCTCGGCCTCGGTGGTGGCGGCGACGGCGCGGGCGGCGTCGAGGTCGAACCCGCCCATGAAGACGCCGAGCCTGCGGAACAGCGTCTGCTCGGCGTCGGTCAGCAATGCGTGAGACCAGTCGACCGAGGCGCGCAGGGTCTGCTGGCGCCGCAGGGCGTTTCGCGCGCCACCGGTCAGCAACCGGAACCTGTCGTGGAGGCTGTCGGCGATCTGCCGCACCGACAGCGCGCGCACCCGCGCAGCCGCCAACTCGATCGCCAGCGGCATGCCGTCGAGGCGACGACAGATCTCGGCCACCAGTTCGGCGTCTTCGCCCGCGGCGTGGAAGGTGGGCCGCGCGCGCTGCGCCCTGTCGGCGAACAGGGCGATGGCCTCGTCCTGCAGCGTCAGCGAAGGCACACGCCAGGTGACCTCACCCGAAACGGCGATCGGCTCGCGGCTCGTCGTCAGCATGGTCAACTGCGGGCAGGTGTTGAGCAACCGCATGATGGCATCGCCGCAGACGTCCAGGAGGTGCTCGCAGTTGTCAAGCAGCACAAGCATTCTCCGGTCGCCGATGAAGCGCTGCACTGTTTCCAGCGGTGAGCGGCCCGGCTGGTCGGGCAGCCCGAGGGTGCGGGCGATCGTCAGCGTCACCACCGCGGGGTCGGCGACCGCCGCCAGGTCGACCCACCACACGCCGTCGTCGAAATCGTCAGGTAGTCCGGCGGCCACCTCGACGGCCAACCGGGTCTTTCCCGCGCCGCCTGCCCCGGTCAGCGTCACCAGCCGGTTGTCGCGCACCAGCCTGCGCACCTCGTCGATCTGTCCGGTTCGTCCGACGAACGTGGTCAGCTGGGCCGGAATGTTATGCGACCGGGTGGTTTTCGCGGTTCGCAACGGTGGGAAATCGTTGCGCACATCCGGGTGGCAGAGCTGTACCACCTTCTCCGGCCGCGCCAGATCACGCACGGGATGCATGCCGAGGTCGGCCAGCCATGCCTCATCGGGCAACCGGTCACCGACCAAATCGGCTGTGATGCCCGACATCACGGTTTGTCCGCCGTGCCCGAGGTCGCGGATGCGCGCGGTGCGGTTGATGGTGGGGCCGATGTAGTTGGACTCGTCGCGCAGCTGGACCTCACCGGTGTGCAACCCGATGCGTAAGCGGATCGGGTCCGGCGACGCGCGCTGCAGGGCGAGCGCACATCCCACGGCATCGCTCGGGCGCCCGAACGCGATGACGAAGCTGTCGCCCTCGCCTTGTTCGAGCGGCCGCACGCCGCGATGCACGTCGACGAGTTCTGCCAGCGTGCGGTCGAGAACCGCGAACGCGGCGGTCATGTCGGCGGGCTGCGTTTCCCACAGCCGTGTCGACCCCTCGACGTCGGCCAGCAGCAAGGTCACCGTCCCGGTGGGTACCAGCTCGCTCACGCCAAGATCGCTCCAGTTC
>JAEZKH010000408.1 GCA_023415515.1 Actinomycetes bacterium | reverse complement strand
CGGCCAGGCTGCGCGACCACGCCGCCGCAGGCATCGACGTGTTGTGGCGCGGGCAGCGGCTGCGCGCGCTGACCGCGGTCGACGAACTCGTCGCCGCCGGGCCGGACGGCAGCGGCGGTTGGCACCTCGCGGTGATCAGGTCCGGCCAGCTCGCCGCTGCGGGGGTCGCGCCGCGCGGTGTGCCCCCGATGCCCGTCGTCGACGCGATAAGCGCTGCGGCACAAGCGATTCTGCCTGCGGCCGCGCCATTGGGCGGCGCGCTGGTCGAGGAGGTCGGCTTGATCATGCGCTGGCTCGGCAGGCCGGGCGTGCGCATCGTGCGGGCCGACCCAGGGTGGGCGTCCCCGGTCGCGAGTGCCGGGCGGTGGATGACCTGGGCGGCGTCTGCGCGTTCGGCGCGGCTGGCCGCCACCCAGACCCTGCAGGCGTCAGACCTGCTGAGTGAACCGCACCCAACGCGCGAGCAGCTGTTCGGCCGCCCCGGAGTCGATCGCCTCGACGGCCCGGTTCAGACCCGACTCCCACGCCGAGAGCCATTCGGCGCCGCTGGTTAGCCCGGCGTGGGCCACCATCGCGCCTGCCGCGTTGAGGATGACCGCATCGCGAACCGGGCCCTTGGCACCGCCGAAGACCTCACGCGCCTCTGCGGCGTTGGATTCGGCGTCACCACCGACGAGTTCGGCGATGTCGGCCCGCGGGAACCCGAAGCCGGCCGGGTCGAAGGTCAGCTTCTCGACCGTGCCTGCCTGCACCCGCCAGATGGTGCTCGTGGTGGTGGTGGTGAGCTCGTCGAGCCCGTCGTCGCCGTGCACGACGAGCACGCTGGACCGGCGGGTGGCGAACACGCCCGCCATCACCTCGGCGAGATCGGCCCACGCGCAACCAACGAGGCCGGCCCGCGGCGAACCCGGATTCGTCAGCGGACCAAGCAGATTGAACACCGTTGGCACGCCGATCTCCCGCCGCGCGGCGCCCGCGTGCCGGTACGACGGATGGAAGTGCGCCGCGAAACAGAAGCCGATGCCGACCTCGGCCACGCTGCGCGCCACCTGTTCGGGACCGAGATCGATGCGCACGCCGAGCGCCTCGAGAGTGTCGGCGCCGCCGCTGCGCGACGACGCGGCCCGGTTGCCGTGCTTGACCACCGGCACCCCCGCCGCGGCCACCACGATCGCCGCCATCGTGGAGAGGTTGACGGTGTTGGCGCCGTCGCCGCCGGTGCCGACGACATCGACGGTGTCGTTGCCGATCTCGTCTGTCGGCACCTTGAGCGCGTAGGACAGCATCGTGTTGGCCAGCTCGGTGACCTCGGCGGCCGTCGGGCGCTTCATCTTCATCGCCACGCCGAACGCCGCGATCTGCGCCGGCGTGGCCACGCCGGCCATGATCTGGTCCATCGCCCAGGCCGCCTGTCCCGTCTCGAGCGGCTTCTGAGTGGTGAGTCGGCCCAGGATCAGCGGCCAGGTGGGCTCGCTCCGCGATGAAGTCACGGGCAGATTATGACGAATTGCTCGACCCGGGTGGAGATGAACAACTACAAAGCGTCATACTTGCGGTGTGACGAGCGCTGTAGGGACGTCGGGAACCGCGATCACGTCGCGCGTGCATTCGCTGAACCGGCCAAATATGGTCAGTGTTGGCACCATCGTATGGCTTTCCAGCGAGCTGATGTTTTTTGCTGGTCTGTTTGCGATGTACTTCACCGCCCGCTCGCAGGCGGGTGGAGAGTGGCCGCCGCCGCCCACCGAGCTGAACCTGGTGCAGGCAGTGCCGGTGACACTGGTGCTCATCGCGTCATCGTTCACCTGCCAGATGGGCGTGTTCGCCGCCGAACGCGGCGACGTCTTCGGCCTCCGCCGCTGGTACGTGATCACGTTCCTGATGGGCCTGTTCTTCGTGCTCGGCCAGGGCTACGAGTACATCCATCTCGTCGAGCACGGCACCACGATCTCCAGCAGCGCCTATGGCTCGGTGTTCTACCTGCCGACCGGGTTCCACGGCCTGCACGTGATCGGCGGCCTCATAGCCTTCCTGTTCCTGTTGGCGCGCACCAGGATGAGCAAGTTCACCCCCGCGCAGGCCACCGCCGCGATCGTCGTCTCGTACTACTGGCACTTCGTCGACATCGTGTGGATCGCGCTGTTCGCCACCATCTACTTCGTTCGTTAACAGCCTCGATGAGAAGGGGTTCGATGACCAACAAGGTCCCCGGAGCCGGAAGGCCGGCGACAGTCAACCGCCGTCGGCTTCGTCGGCGGCTCTCAGCAGCGGTGCTGCTGCTGATCGGACTTGGCGTCGCCGGTGGCCTCGCCGCCACGCTGACGCCGGCGCCACAGGTGGCCGTCGCAGACGAGTCGGCCTCGGCGATGCTGCGCACCGGCAAGGAGTTGTTCGACACCTCGTGTGTCACCTGCCACGGCATCAATCTGCAGGGGGTCGCCGACCGCGGTCCCAGCCTGATCGGCGTCGGCGAATCGGCCGTGTACTTCCAGGTGTCGACGGGCCGCATGCCCGCCATGCGCGGTGAGGCGCAGGCCCCGCAGAAGCCACCGCAGTTCGACGAGGCCCAGATCGACGCCCTGGGCGCCTACGTACAGGCCAACGGCGGCGGCCCGCAGGTGCCGCGCGACGACAACGGACAGATCGCCGAATCGTCGCTGATCGGCTCCGACGTGGCCCGCGGCGGCGACCTGTTCCGGCTGAACTGCGCGTCCTGCCACAACTTCACGGGCAAGGGCGGCGCCCTCTCGTCGGGCAAGTACGCGCCCGACCTCGGCGGGGCCGAGCCCGCGCAGATCTACACCGCCATGCAGACCGGGCCGCAGAACATGCCGAAGTTCTCCGACCGTCAGCTGTCGCCCGAGGAGAAGCGCGACATCGTCGCCTACGTCCGCGAAGCGGCGGGTACGCCGTCGCCCGGCGGTTACGGCCTCGGTGGATGGGGTCCGTCGTCGGAGGGCATGGCGGCCTGGATCATCGGGATCGTTGCCGTCATCGGTACGGCACTGTGGATTGGTGCACGGTCATGACAGAGTCAGGAGCCGACGGCGGTTCGCGTATGGGCGACAACGCTGAGAACACCCCCAAGGGCACCGACGCCCCTGGCCACGCCGGGGTGCCCGGGCAGCCCACCGACGCCGAACTGGCGTCGATGACCCGTGAGGAGCTGGTCGAACTCGGCGGCAGGCTCGACGGGGTCGACACCGTCTACAAAGAGGACCGCTGGCCGGTCACGGGCACCAAGGCCGAGAAGCGGGCAGAGCGCTCGGTGGCCACCTGGCTTCTGCTCGGCGGCTTCGCCGGCTTGGCGCTGCTGGTGATCTTCATCTTCTGGCCGTGGGAGTACAGGCCCTACGGGTCGGAGGGTGAGTGGCTCTACTCGCTCGCCACGCCGTTGTACGGGCTGACGTTCGGGCTTTCGATCCTCGCGATCGGTGTCGGCGCCGTGCTGTACCAGAAGAAGTTCATTCCCGAGGAGATCAGCATCCAGGAGCGGCACGACGGTCGCTCCCCCGAGATCCAACGTAAGACGGTCGCCGCCAACCTGACCGACGCGTTGGAGGGCTCGACGATCAAGCGCCGCAAGCTGATCGGGCTCTCGCTCGGTATCGGTCTGGGCGCCTTCGGGGTCGGCACGCTCGTCGCGTTCGTCGGCGGGCTCGTCAAGAACCCGTGGAAGCCGGTGGTTCCCACCGCCGAGGGCAAGAAGGCCGTGCTCTGGACGTCCGACTGGACGCCAAGGTTCACGGGCGAGACGATCTTCTTGGCCCGCGCCACCGCCAACTCCGCGGGGGCGCCGCTGGTCAAGATGCGCCCCGAGGACATCGACGCGGGCGGTATGGAGACCGTCTTCCCGTGGCGCGAGTCCGACGGCGACGGGACGACTGTCGAATCGCATCACCGGCTCAACGCGATCGCGATGGGTGTGCGCAACCCCGTGATGCTGATCCGCATCAAGCCCGCCGACCTGAACAGGGTGGTCAAGCGCAAGGGGCAGGAGAGCTTCAACTTCGGCGACCTGTTCGCCTACACCAAGGTGTGCTCGCACCTCGGTTGCCCCTCGTCGCTCTACGAACAGCAGAGCTACCGCATCCTGTGCCCGTGCCACCAGTCGCAGTTCGACGCACTGCACTTCGCGAAACCCATATTCGGCCCGGCTGCGCGCGCGCTTGCGCAGCTGCCCATCACCATTGACAAGGACGGGTATCTGGTCGCCAACGGTGACTTCATCGAGCCCGTCGGACCGGCATTCTGGGAGCGGCGATCATGAGTCCGAAACTGCCAAATCGGCCGAGTGCAGCTGAGATCGCGGCCCGGCAGGGCGACGCGATCGATTCCCGCTACCACCCGTCGGCAGCGGTTCGCAGGCAGCTGAACAAGGTGTTCCCGACCCACTGGTCGTTCCTGCTGGGTGAGATCGCGCTGTACAGCTTCATCGTGCTGCTGATCACCGGCGTCTACCTGACCCTGTTCTTCGATCCGTCGATGACCGAGGTCGTCTACGACGGCGTGTACCAACCGCTGCGCGGGGTCGGGATGTCGCGGGCCTACGAGACCGCGCTGGACATCAGCTTCGAGGTGCGCGGCGGTCTGTTCGTCCGTCAGGTCCACCACTGGGCGGCGCTGTTGTTCGCCGCCGCGATCATGGTGCACCTGGCCCGCATCTTCTTCACCGGCGCATTCCGCCGTCCGCGCGAGGCCAACTGGGTGATCGGCTCGCTGCTGCTCATTCTCGCGATGTTCGAGGGCTTCTTCGGATACTCGCTTCCCGACGACCTGCTGTCGGGCACCGGCATTCGCGCCGCGCTGTCGGGTATCACGATGGGCATGCCGGTGATCGGCACCTGGTTGCACTGGGCGCTGTTCGGCGGTGACTTCCCCGGCGACATCCTGATCCCCCGGCTGTACGCCATCCACATCCTGCTGTTCCCGGGAATCATCCTGGCGCTCATCGGTGTTCACCTCGCGCTGGTCTGGTTCCAGAAGCACACCCAGTTCCCCGGGCCCGGGCGCACCGAGACCAACGTCGTCGGCGTTCGCGTGATGCCGGTCTTCGCCGTCAAGTCCGGCGCGTTCTTCGCGATGGTGACCGGCATCCTCGGATTGATGGGCGGTCTGCTGCAGATCAACCCGATCTGGAACATCGGCCCGTACAAGCCGTCACAGGTGTCGGCGGGCAGCCAGCCCGACTTCTACATGATGTGGACCGACGGCCTGCTTCGCGTCTTCCCGCCGTGGGAGATCTACCTCGGCAACTACACCATCCCGCAACCGGTTTGGGTCGCGCTGGCGATGGGCCTGGTCTTCATCCTGCTGATCGTCTATCCGTTCGTGGAGAGGATCTTCACCAAGGACGATGCGCATCACAACCTGTTGCAGCGTCCGCGCGACGTGCCGGTGCGCACTTCGCTCGGCGCGATGGCGATCACCTTCTACATGGTGCTGACGCTGATGTGCATGAACGACATCATCGCGCTGAACTTCCACATCTCGCTGAACGCGACGACGTGGTTCGGCCGGATCGGCATGGTGGTGCTGCCCGCCATCGTCTACTACTTCACCTACCGGTGGTGTGTCGGCCTGCAACGCAGTGACCGCGCCGTACTCGAGCACGGCATCGAGACAGGCATCATCAAGCGCCTGCCGCACGGCGCCTACATCGAGCTGCACCAGCCGCTGGGACCGGTCGACGACCATGGCCACCCGATTCCGCTGGAGTACCAGGGCGCACCGGTGCCGAAGCGGATGAACAAGCTGGGCTTCGGCGGTTCGCCAGGCACCGGCAGCTTCCTGCGCCCCGACCCGATCGAGCAGCACGACGCGCTCGTCGAGGCGCAGCACGCCGGCGAGCGCAGGGCGCTCACCGCGCTGCGCGAGCACCAGGACCGCAACGGCTCGACGAACGGGCACGGCTCGAACGGTCACGGCTCGAACGGTCACGGCTCGACGAACGGGCACTGACCCGAACGGTCAGTCGTGCTCGGCACCACCTCCTGCCGACGGCGCGTGTCGAGCTGCAGCACGCCCACACGGACCGCGTGGGTGTGAACAAGCAGCTTCCTGCGGGAATTATTGCGACACAACGTGTTTGCGTGAACTGGTCGGACGCACGACACTCGTTGACGGGAAATGGGCGGGATGCCGTGGCGGCGTGGGTTTCGCAGCGCTACGGGTTGCGGCGAGGATCACGACACCGCCGGTCCGCCACACCGCAGCGGTCGCTGCCGCCTGCGCACGCCGACTACGCGGTGTCGACGACGTCGCGGAGCTGGCGCAGGTAGATCAACGTGATGACGGGCATGGCGAGCGTCACGAGGCCGGCGACGACATAAGCCGCCCAGGAGAAGGTGTCGTGACCCGCGGCCATGAGGTAGGTCGCGACCCCGATGGCGAGCAGCGCCAGGCCCATGGCCGAGGCCATCATCACCGCGCAGCGCAGCCAGAGCCGGTCCACGGCGGGCGGTAGCGCGGCGTCGAACGCGCTGAACCTCGTCGGCGCCGGGTTGCCGCCCGGCCGACGGCCCGCCGCGGGCACCGCGGCGGTGCGAATGTTCTGGGTACGCGGATCGGGTGCCCTCACCGCGGTCTGGGTTCGCCCGGTCACCGGCCTCGCCGCACCGCCGTTGCCGCCGCGCGGATCGTCCAGCGCTGTCCGTCTGGCCCTGATCAGCAGCGGGATCGCGCCGATGATGACGAGCGCCGACACCGCGATCACGCCGTACAACAACCACGGTGTGCCCGACTCGGTCGTCGACTGCTGATGCTTGCTGCCCAGGTCGACGAGCGCCACGGTGGCCGCGACAGCCGATCCAAGCACGGCGAGCCAGATGGCCGCGCAGACCGCGATCAGGATCCGGTCGACGTTCGCGGCGTCGGCCGACGTCGGGTCGAACCGCGAGCGGGCCGCGGCCCCAGTGTTGTATGTCATCAGCAGCTTGTCTGTGCGGAGTTGCCGGTATTCGAGGACAATACGGTGCCGTCGCTGGTGGTGATCGAGCAATTGAGCCTGCTGACCAGAAACAGGCTGGACGCCTGGACCGAACCCACCTCGGACTGCGAGATCGGCGTGACCGTGAGTGACCACGGAATGTAGACGTTGCGCTGCGTGCGACTGCGCCCCGACGCGTCGATGTAGGTCACGGTGATGATGTCGCCCGGCGCCTTCGTTCCGGTCACCGAATACGTCACCTGGCGCGGACCCGACCGCGTCGTCGTGGTCGGCGGCGGGGCGGCCGAACTGGGTGGTTCCTCTGG
>JAEZKH010000116.1 GCA_023415515.1 Actinomycetes bacterium | reverse complement strand
GTGCAGGCCGGCCACCGTGGGCCGCGCGGCCCGCCACCGCGCTCCCAGGTCGGTCATTTCGTCGACAGTGACAGCCCGAAGTCACCGGCCCGGTCGGTCCACCACTGTGTCCGCCGCAGTCCCGCGGCCGCCAGTTCCTCGGCCACCCCGTCGGGGTGGAACTTGCACGACACCTCGGTCAGCATCTCCTCGCCCGCGGCGAAGTCGGCCGTGAGATCCAGCGCTGCCACCCGGACACGCTGGGCTGCGCTTGCCTGCAGCCACATCTCAATGCGTTCCTCGTCGGCGTTCCACCTGGCCACGTGCTCGAACGCGGCCAAGTCGAAGTCGGCGTCGAGTTCCCGGTTGACGACGGCAAGGACGTTGCGATTGAACCGGGCCGTCACCCCTGCGCTGTCGTCGTACGCGCGCACCAACCGGTCGGTGTCCTTGACCAGATCCGTTCCGAGCAACAGCGTGTCTCCGGGCTGAAGTGTGCCGGACAGCGTCGAGAGGAACTCGGCGCGGGGCCGTGATGTCAGGTTGCCGATGGTGGAGCCGAGGAACACCACGAGGCGGCGTCCGACGCGCGGAATCTTGTCCAGGTGCTCCTCGAAATCGCCGCACACGGCGTCGATCTCGACGCCGGGGTACTCGTCCTGGATCGCCGAGCCTGCGGCCTGCAGAACGCTCGCGTCGACGTCGAACGGAATGAACCGGCGCAGCGACCCGCCGTCGCGCAGCGCGCTGAGCAGCAGGCGCGTCTTCTCCGACGTTCCGCTGCCGAGTTCAACCAATGTGTCGGCGCCGGAGGCGACGGCGATCTCAGCGGCCCTGTCACGCAGGATCTCCGCCTCCGCCCTGGTCGGGTAGTACTCGGGCAGCCGGGTGATCTGGTCGAACAGGTCGCTTCCGGCCGAGTCGTAGAACCACTTGGGCGGCAACGTCTTCGGTGTCTGGGTGAGTCCGCGGTAGACGTCTCTGCGCAGCGCCTGTGCGGCGGAGTCCTCGGCGAGATGGTTGGACAGCGAGAGGGTCATGCCGATCCTTTCAGCGCGGTCATCGTCACGCGGGAGTCGGTGACTGTGACGAGGTGGCGGTCGGGGACCTCCTGCCAGGCCACGTCGTCGTCGAACGGCTCGCTGGCCAGTACGACACCGTCGTCCTGCCGCAGCACGAACATCGTGTCCCCCCATGTGGTGGCGAGCAGTTCAGATCCGTTGCCCGCCAGTATATTCAGCCGGGCATTGGGATCAGCCATCGCGACTTCGACGATCGTGTCGCCGAGCGAATCCATGCCGCGGTCGAAGATCAGCGCAGCGAGAAGAGCGCTGTCGTTGGTGGATTCCGCCGCCGGCGAGGCGGGCAGCACCGCGCGGTCGACGAGACCGTTGTGCGACAGCAGCCACCGGCCGTCGGTGAACGGCGCCGACGCCGACGCCTCGATCGGCATCCCCATGCTGGCCGACCGCACCGCGGCCACCACACAACCGCTACACAGGACCGGTGCCACCGATGCGAACGACGCGTCACCCCACAGCGGTGCGGCGCTGCGCCACCGGCGCGCCACGCCATCGCCGTCGAAGAAGCCGACACCCCAGCCGTCGGCGTTCATCAAGCCGTGCTTCTGCCGCCGTGGTGAATACGATTGCACCAGAAGGCTATACGTTGGTTCGAGCACCAGCGATGCGACCGACCGCGGCTCACCGAGCCAGCCCAGGTGGCGACACATCAGGCGTCCCAGGCCAGTCGCACACCGCTGAAGATCTGCCTGCGGATCGGGTGGTCCCAGTTGCGGAAGCAGGGCCGCAGGATGTCCGCGGCGACAGCCCACGACCCGCCCCGAAGGACCTTGTAGTCGCCGTCGAAGAACGGCTGACTGTAGAGGTCGTAGATCATCGGCGTGAAACCGGGCCACGGCCGCAGCGGCGACGACGTCCACTCCCACACATCGCCGAGCATCTGCTCGGCGCCGTAGGCCGAAGCACTCGCCGGGTAGGCGCCGACCGGCGCGGGCCGCAGCGCGTCGCCGCCGAGGTTGACCAGAGCGGGAGTGGGTTCTGTTGCCCCCCATGGAAACCGGCGACGGGTGCCGGTGCCCGGATCCCATGCGCACGCCTTTTCCCATTCGACTTCGGTGGGCAGTCGCGCACCGGCCCACGTGGCGTAGGCCTCCGCCTCGAAATAGGTGACATGCTGGACCGGCTCGTCGCCGGGAATTTCCTCGACGTGACCGAATCTCGTTCGGGTACCGGCCAGTTCGCCGTCGTTCCAGAATTGCGGCGCCGTGAGTCCCGCCGCCTCGCGGTGCGACCATCCGCGCTCCGACCACCATCGGGCGTCGCGATAGCCGCCGTCGTCGATGAAGTCCCGCCACTCGCCGTTGGTGACCGGCACCCGACCGATGCGGAACGCGGGGACGTCGACCTCGTGCGCCGATCGCTCGTTGTCGAGCGACTCCGGCTCGGTGGCCGCGTCCACCCCGAGCACGAACGGGCCGCCCGGCACCGGCACCGACGTGCCTGCCACCCCGCACCGGCCAGGTGGGAGCGCGCAGCCGCGATCGAGCAACGGTGGGCCCGAACGCAGGTTGAGCGCCTGCAGCATCGTTTCGTCGTGCTGATTCTCGTGGCTGATCACCAGCCCGAAGTTGAACGCCGTCTCGCCGTCGTCAGCGCCGAGCGAGTCGAGGCTGTCGAGCGCCCTGCCCCGCACGGTCGCGCAGTAGGCGCGGGCGTCGGTCGGCGGCAGCAGCGGCAGATCGACCCGACCGGCGCGGGGGTTGGAGAACGCGTCGTAGAGCCGCTCGACGTCGGGCGACAGCATTCCCGGCCGCCGCGGGTCGTTTCCCCGGAGCAGCCACAACTCCTCCTGCCAGCCGATGTGCGCGAGATCCCACACCAGCGGGCTCATCAGCGGGTCGTACTGCGAGTGCAACTCGACGTCGTCGAAATCGACCAGCCGCAGCGTCCGCTCACGCGCCTTTGCCAGTCGCCGGGCCAGCGTTTCGCGTCCGATCACTGCATCCCTTGCGCCAGTTCGGTGACCGCGGTCGCGATCCCCGTACGCACCACCCGGTCGGAGAAATCGTCGGCAGGCGCGCGTCCTTCTTCGACCGAACGCATCAGCCGCGCCATCGATTCCTGGAGTTCGGCAGGAGCGCGCTCGGCCGCGGCCTGCACGCACTGGATCGCGCAGTGTTGCAAACGCCGGTCGCTGAGGCCGCTCTGCGCGGCTCGGTCCCATGACGTGGCGACCGGTTCGCACGCTTCTGCGGCGACGTCGGCTGCGCCGGGGTCGTCGAGAAGCGTGGTGAGCGTGAACACCAGGGCGGGCCAGTCCGCGTCGGGAACGCTGTCGAGGTAGCGGATCTCCAGGAACCGTCGCGGTCGCACCGGCGGGAACAGCGTCGTCAGGTGATAGTCCAGATCCGCGACGGTGGGCCGCCGGTTTCCGAGTAGCACGCGGCCGTCGGCCCAGTCGGCGAACGGCACCCAGTCGGTGACGGGCACCGCGTCCATTTCCGGTGTCGGATGCACCAACATCACAGGCGCCTTCATCGCATAGCGCGCCCATTCGCCTGCCGGATCTTCACCGTCGACGCCGAGCACGGGACCGCACCGCGCCGAGTCCAGCTGACTCCACACCCACTGCCGCGAGCTGCGCCATCCGGTGAACCTCCCGCTGAGCAGCGGCGAGTTGGCCGCGATCGCGACCATGGTCGGACCGAGCGCATGCGCCAAACGAACCCTGGCCGCCCATCCGGCCTGCGGTCCGGCCTCCAGGTTCACCTGCACCGAGGCCGTGGACGTCATCATGGCCGCTCCGGCGGCACCGGTCTGGCTGGCCACGAAGAACTGTTCCATGGCGCGGTAGCGGTCGCCCGGGTTGATGCGGTTGGCCTGCCGCAGCGGGTCCGCGCCGAGCAGGACCAGCCCCAGCCCGGCCTCGGCGAAAGCCGAGCGCAGCACGACGCGGTCACCGGCCATAGCGGCGATGGCAGTTGCAATGTCGTCGGCCGGTGGGCCGGACAGCTCGACCGCACCGCCGGGCTCGACGGTGATCAGGCTCGCACCGGGGAGCGCACCGATATCGGCGATGACGGCCCTGATCTCGTCCCAGGCGGGGCGGCGCGCCGGGTCGGCGAGGTCGAAGCAGTGCGCCTCGATCTCGAGGCCGACGCGCCCGACCGGGCCGTCGGTCAGACACGTCTCACCGATCAACTGCGCAGCGTCACCGGCGCTGGTCAGCTCGACAACGGCGCTGTCGCCTGGGTGCCCTTCGCCGAGCTCGGTCGTGATGGTTCTGGTCATCCCGCCCATCTCCTCCGGCTTCGGAACGGTCGTGGACCTCTACCCATCTTCCAGAGAACACCGACAAAATCCCGCGATTATTTCCTGACGGATTGATGTCGGAGCGTGTCGACCGCGGATCGGCTATTGCCCGAGCGTGTTCTGCATCGCGCCTGCCAGCACGTTGACCGCGGGTCCCCCGTTGCCGGCCTGACACACTTTCGCCTGCAGCAGAACGTTCTCCCGCAGCCGGGTGGTGGTGAAGCAGCGCCGATCTGTGCCCGCCTCCTGCTTGACCCAGTCCGCTTCCGTGGCGGTCGCAGGACCGCCGGTGAACGACCACACCTCAGTGGCGTTGGTGTCGAGATGCATGGCGGTTGTCCGGCCCGAGCAGCCGACGGTGCGGTCGACGACGCGGTGAAACGCCCGGTCCGCGGCGTCGGTGGTGGCGAACACCCCCACGGCCTGCTTGACCCGGTGGGTGTCGTCGGTCGCCGACTCCTGCGTCGTCGCGCCGTTGAACGACGCCAGGTCGGGGTCCGCGTACACCTCCGGCAACCCGATGTCGGCCCAGTTGTTGCACGCCGGGTCGTCCACCCAATAGGACTGGAACGGGTCGGTGAACGGCGCGTCGAACCGCAACGTGGCGCCCACGATGTTGCCCACCGATCCCTTGCCGAGGACGGCGTAGTTCACCACCCCCGGGTCCGACGGGCGGGCCGCCGCGGGGGCGGCGAGCGTCAGGCCGACGGCGACGCCGACGCCGACGAGGGCGGCGGTGCGCCTCATGGCGTCAGACCTTCGCCGACAGCTTGACGTCGATGTTGCCGCGGGTGGCCTTGGAATACGGGCACACCTGGTGGGCCTTCTCCATCAGTTCCTCTGCCGCGCTCTGTTCCAGGCCGGGCAGGTATCCGATCAGGTGGGCGTTGATGCCGAACCCGCCGTCGGCGTCCTTGCCGAAGCCGACCTGCGCGGTGATGCCCGTCGCGTCGTCGAGGTCGATCTTCTCGTTGCGGGCGACCAGCCTCAGCGCGCCGAGGAAGCACGCCGAATAGCCCGCGGAGAACAACTCCTCCGGGTTGGTGCCCTCGCCGTTGCCGCCCATCTCCTTCGGCGGCCGGGTGTCGAGGTCGATCCGACCCGTCGTTGACTTCACGTGACCGTCACGGCCACCTCCGGTTGCGGTCGACTCTGCGGTGTAAACGACTTCGATGCTCATGGCCTTGATCATGCCAGCTTTGAGGGCTCCGTCCATGGCTGCTCGCAGTCGCTCGGCCCTGCGTCACCCGTCGGCTCGGACGCCCTCCTCGACCTTCTTGCCCAGGTCGGGATCGACGTTTCGCCAGTACTCGAACACCCGCGAGAGCACCGGTTCGCGGACACCGTCTGAGACGTGGCCGATGATGTTGTGCGCCAGCCTGTCCCGCGCCGCGTCATCGAGCACGTCACGGACCAGCGTGCCGGCCTGCCCCCAGTCGTCGTCGTCCTGGCGCAGCGCGTAGGCCGAGCGGACCATGTCGCCGTCGGAGGCCCAGTGCACCTCGGCGGCACGCCTCGGGTCCACCTCCGGACCGCCCATCGAATTCGGCGTGTACACCGGATCGGTGGTGTTGCGAATCCGCATGGCTCCGTCCTTGGAATAGGCGTTCACCTCGACGTGCGGCTCGTTGACGGGGATCTGTTTGTAATTCACGCCGAGCCGGGCGCGGTGCGCGTCGGAGTAGGAGAACCCCCGGGCCAGCAGCATCTTGTCGGGGCTGAGCCCGGTGCCGGGAACGATGTTGTTGGGCTCGAACGCCGCCTGCTCCATCTGTGCGTGATAGTCGACGACATTTCGGTTCAATGTCATCTTGCCGACCTCGTGCAGCGGATAGTCGCTGTGCGGCCAGACCTTCGTCAGATCGAAGGGGTTGTAGCGGTAGGTCTTGGCGTCCTCGAACGGCATGATCTGCACGTGCAGCGTCCAGCTGGGGAAGTTGCCGTCCTCGATCGAGGTGAAGAGGTCGCGCTGGTGGTAGTCGGCGTCTTCGCCTGCCAGCCGGTCGGCGTCCTCCTGGGTCAGGAAGTCGATGCCCTGGTCGGTCTTGAAGTGGTATTTGACCCAGAACAATTCGTTGTCGGCGTTCAGCCAGCTGTAGGTGTGGCTGGAGTACCCGTTCATGTGGCGCCACGTTTTCGGGATCCCGCGATCGCCCATCAGCCAGGTCACCTGGTGGGCCGACTCGGGCGAAAGCGTCCAGAAGTCCCACTGCATGTGGTGGTCGCGCAGGTTGTTGGCCGCCAAGCGCTTCTGGCTGCGGATGAAGTTCTGGAACTTCATCGGATCCCGCACGAAGAACACCGGGGTGTTGTTGCCGACCATGTCGAAGTTGCCCTCGCTGGTGTAGAACTTCAGCGCGAAACCGCGCGGGTCCCGCCACGTGTCGGGGCTGCCTCGCTCGCCGGCCACGGTCGAGAACCTGGCCACCATCTCGGTCTTGGCACCGGGTTGCAGGAACGCGGCGCGGGTGAACCTGCTGACGTCCTGTGTGACCTCGAACTGACCGAAGGCACCACCACCTTTGGCGTGCGGTTGCCGCTCCGGGATGCGCTCCCGGTTGAAATTGGCCATCTGCTCGATGAGGTAGTGGTCCTGCAGCAGGATCGGGCCGTCGGGTCCTACCGTCAGCGAGTGCTCGACGCTGGGTGCCGGTGCACCGGCGTCGTTGGTGGTGAACTTGTCAGCCATGAGTTTCCATCTCCTCGACGAAGCCAGTGAGGCCGGCCTGCCTCGTCGAGAGGAATCCCCCGCACCGGGCTGAGTTGAAACCTGTCGAACGGATCAGGGCCGCGACGGCGCGGGCGGCGACGGCGCCTGTGTCGGCGCCCCCGGCGGCGGAGAGCCTGGGCCGCCCGGGTTGAACGGCGGACGCTCGAACCGCGGGCCTGGGCCCATCGGGAACATCGGAGGCATACCGCCGGGGTGCATGTTCGCGAAGCCGCGATCTCCGTGATGGCCGCCCCGATGGCCGCCGCCCGACTGCGCGCCGAGGACGAACCCGCTGAAGAAGATGACGGCGACGATGAAGACGATCCCTGCGACGATGCCGACCCACGCCGCGACCGCGGTCAGCCGCGAGCGACGCCCGTCGCGCTCGAACTGGGCGTGCTGCTGCGGCGGCGCCACGGGGGTCGTCGCCGGCTCTGATGATGGTGTTGGTTCACTCATGGCTACGAGCATGCGGCCGCCGGTGATGCGCCGGTCTTGAATCGCATATGAATCAGCTGTGAATGGAACCGCCGTCCTAAAATCGGCACATGGTCAGCGGGGTGGTCGACGAATGAGCCAGGACACCGCCGCCGACGGAGCGGTGACCCGCGACGCTCCGCAGCACTTCGGTTGGTACCGCTTCTACTTCGCCGACGAGCGGTGGGAGTGGTCGCCGGAGGTGGCGCGCATTCACGGCTACGACCCCGACGCGGTCACGCCCACGACACGGTTGGTGCTGTCGCACAAGCATCCCGACGACTACGCGCAGGTTGCTGCGGCGCTGGAGGAGAGTCGCCGGATGCGCAAGCCCTACAGCACCCGACATCGCATCATCACCGTCGACGGCACGACCCGTGAGATGGTCGTCATCGGCGAACGTATGCGCGACGACTCGGGTCAGGTGATCGGCACGCAGGGCTTCTACATCGACGTCACTCCCGCGGGTGCGGCGCGATCGGCGATCATCTCCGAGGCGGTCGCCGAGATCGCGGAGAACCGCGCGACGATCGAGCAGGTGAAGGGGGTCCTGATGCTCGTCTACCGCATCGACCCCGACGCCGCGTTCGACCTGCTGAGATGGCGCTCGCAGGAGACCAACGTCAAGCTGAGGGCGCTGGCCGAGCAACTGCTGGCCGATGTGCGCGCGCTCGAATATGACGACAACGTCCCTCCACGCGAGACGTTCGACCGGCTGTTGCTGACCGTGCACCAGCGGGTGCGGGCGAGGGCAGCGGCCAGGCAGACCTGACGCGCTTTCAGTACTGCACCTCTTGCGGGGTGGTTTTTCTCTTACCACCGCAGTCCACGACGACATCCCACGTCGTGAAGGTCCGGACCGCCGGATACTCCCACGAGTAGGTACCGTCCGCCGCGAGGTCGAAGTTGTGCACGGTCGGCGGCAGCAGGGTGGGTTGCCGTGGCGTCGCTGTGTAGGTGCATGTGGTGGCTACACCTGACTTGTCGGTGACGGTCACCTTCACCGACGCCGGCTTCGAGGTGTCGACGACGACGTCGGGCGGTGTATCGGCCTTGACGGCGGTACCAACGACAACGGGTTCCTCCCCGATCGGCCCCTTCGGCAGCGTCAGGCCGGGCTTGGATTCAACGCAGTCGAGTTTGGTGTCCGAACTCCACGTGAAGCCCTGCCCACTGGTCGTGTTCTCACCCGTTCCACCCCGAACTTGGCCTTCATCGTTCAGCGCTCCGGTGAACTCATAGTGCTCTTGATTGCCCAGATAGATCTGGCCGGTGTCCAACGTCATGTGGATGTTGCGGCCGTCGATGTTGGCTTTGAGGTTTCCCGTCATCTCCCCCAGCCATGCCTTGTCGAACGGATGGGCGGTGTCGCTTGCGCCATCCGACTTGCCGGTCAAATACGTTTCGTGGTCGGCGAAAACTCCACTGTCGTAGTTGGTCCGGAATTTGTAGGGGCCGTTGAACGCAAACTGGACGCAGGTGTCCGCATGCGCGGCCACCGGGGTAGTGATGAAGAGTCCCGTTGCGCTCAAGGTCGCCGCGCAGGCGGCGCCCAAGGCTTTGTGTGCTGTGTGTCTCATGCCGACACCATCGTGCCGCCGGCGTCATTTTCGGGCAGTAGACGTCTACTGCATTGTGCGCGGCGGTCCGCGCGTGACTACTGCACCTCGGCCGCCGGTGTGACGGCGCGGTTCGGCCACCGGCTTGGGTTCGTCGAGCCACGCTGACGGCCCGCACACCGACACGTTGCCGGATGGATAGGAAAACATCACCCATTGCGGGGCGGAAGTCTCCGCGCGGCTATTACCCGGCGCCCGCGCAGCCACGACACTTGCTCCATGAACGACTCACCGACCGACGACTACGGCGAATGGCTGCGACTGGCCGAGGAAGCGTTCGGACAGCCGGTGCAGGACAGCCACATCCTCGTCGAATCGCTGCGGTGGCGCTAGACGACGCTACTGCGGGAGCAAGTCCCCCGGCTTGAATGGGTTCACCGCGAACTGAATGACGCGGTAGGGCGCCTGAGCGCGCGGCAGCGTGTTCCACTGGCTGATGAACACCCGAAGCTCGTCGAGTGTGGAGCCGGGCGAGATGTAGCCGCCGTAGGGCTGAGCCAGCCTGTTCACCTCCGGCGGCGGCAATTCCTCCGCAGGGCTGGGCCATTCGCTTGCGAACACCACCGTCGTCACCGGCGCGGTACCCAGCGCGGTGGGGTCGTCGGCGACACGCACCTCCATGTTGCCGTTGCTGGCGTTGAAGTACGACAGCACCGTCTTTCCATCGATCTGCCGAATACTCATCTCTCCGACACGATCCGGCCACAGCGGTGTCGGTGACCCACCCCAGCCGGTGCCCGCCGACCAGCCCTGCCAGCTCGACCTGTCGGTGAAGGTCTCTCGCTTGGCCCGGTACAGCACAACCGGCCCGGTGCGGTCGAAGTTGTTGGCGACGATGTACACCCAGCCGGTCGGCGACTCAGCGGTGGGGATCGGGTCGTAGTAGCCGCTGATCTGGCTCTGCCTGCCGCCTTCGTAGGCCGCATCGCGTTGCGATCCGGCGATGGTGGGCCAATCACCACGTGCCGCATCGGCTTTCACCAGCCGCGACGTCTGCGGCCGGAGATCCTTGGCGGTGGTCACCATCATGTAGTTGTCGCGGTTGATCTGCACGACGCCTGCAGGTAGTTGCGATTCGCCCGGCTTCGCCCGATCGGCCAGCAGCGGCCTGTCTGTGCCCGTGACACCGTCATACCGCACCCCGGCGGGATCGCCGATGGAATCGGTCTCGACGTGCAAAGCGATCGGCGAGTACCAACCGCCGAAGCCGACGCCCTGCCCGGCGAAGCTGTCACCGCACACCTGCAGGATGCCGCTGGGGAACTCCATGAACTCGCAGAGGTCGGTGGCACCTATCCCGTAATCCCTTGTCGGCGTCCCGGTTCCAGCAGTCGGACCGATACGCACCACCTGTCCCGGCGCAAGCGCAGGCAGCACGGGCTCTGGAATCGGCGACGCCGGATCGGCGTGGACAGCAGGCGACGCCGCGAGCGCCGAGATCGACAAAATGGCGAGACTCACTCGCACTTTCCCGCCCAAATGTCCGTTTCGGCGCACAGGGGCAGGTGCGTCAGAGCTCGACGGCCAGCAGTTCGGCGATCTGGATCGTGTTCAGCGCAGCGCCTTTTCGCAGGTTGTCACCGGAGATGAACAGTGCGAGGCCGCGACCGTCGGGCACGCCCGGATCCTGTCGGATCCGGCCGACCAGCGATTCGTCGACCCCGGCGGCGGCCAGCGGTGTGGGGACGTCGACGAGTTTCACACCCGCAGCCCTGCCGAGTATCTCGCTCGCCCGCTGCGGCGACAACGGGCGGGCGAACTCGGCGTTGATCGACAGCGAGTGCCCGGTGTAGACGGGCACCCGCACGCAGGTCCCGCTGACCGCCAAATCGGGGATGCCGAGGATCTTGCGGCTCTCGTTGCGCAGCTTCTGATCCTCGTCGGTCTCGCCCGACTCGTCGTCGACCAGCGAACCCGCAAGCGGGACAACGTTGAACGCGATCGGCGCGACGTACTTGTTCGGCGGCGGGAAGTCCACCGCGCCACCGTCGTGCACCAGCTTCTCGCTGTCGTCGACGACGGCGCGGGCCTGGTCGAACAGCTCCTGCACGCCCGCGAGGCCGCTGCCGCTGACCGCCTGGTACGTCGACGCGACGATGCGCACCAGCCCCGCCTCGTCGTGCAGCGGCTTCAGCACCGGCATCGCGGCCATCGTCGTGCAGTTCGGGTTAGCGATGATGCCTTTGGGTCGGTTGCCCGCGTCGCGTTCGAAGTTGACCTCGCTGACCACCAGAGGCACGTCGGGGTCCTTACGCCACGCCGACGAGTTGTCGACGACGACCGCACCCGCCGCGGCGAACCTGGGCGCCTGCACCCGCGACATCGTCGCGCCCGCCGAGAACAATGCGATGTCCAGGCCGGCCGGATCGGCGGTCTCGGCGTCCTCGACCTCGATCTCCTGTCCGCGGAACGACAGCTTCTTGCCCTGCGAGCGCGCGGAGGCGAAGAACCGCACCGAGCCGGCAGGGAAATCGCGCTCGTCGAGCAGCGTCCGCATCACCTGGCCGACCTGGCCCGTCGCGCCGACTACACCGATGTTGACCATGTGTCCTACCGTCCCGTTCCCGCGTATACCACCGCGTCCTCGTCGCCGCCGAGGCCGAACGCCTCGTGTAGCGCCGACACCGCCTTGTCGAGTTCGGTGTCCTTCACCAGCACCGAGATCCTGATCTCCGAGGTGGAGATCAGGTCGATGTTCACCCCGACCGCTGCCAGCGCCTCGCAGAAGGTCGCCGTGACGCCTGGATGGCTGCGCATGCCTGCGCCGATCAGCGACACCTTGCCGATGTGGTCGTCGTAGAGCACCTTGGAGAAACCGATCTCCTCCTGCAGCGACGTCAGCTTCTCGACCGCGCCGGGACCGCTGTCGCGCGAGCAGGTGAATGTGACGTCGGTCTTGCCGTCCTCCACCTTGGAGATGTTCTGCAACACCATGTCGATGTTCACGTCGGCGTCGGCGACGGCACGGAACACCTTGGCGGCGTAGCCGGGAACGTCGGGCAGTCCGACAACGGTGACCTTGGCCTCGCTGCGGTCGTGTGCGACTCCGGTGAGGATGGCGTCTTCCATGGGGATGTCCTCGATCGATCCTTTGACGATGGTTCCTGGTTTGTCGGTGTACGACGATCGGACGTGGATCGGAACGTCGTAGCGGCGCGCGTACTCCACGCAGCGCAGCATCAACACCTTCGCGCCGCACGCCGCCATCTCGAGCATCTCTTCGAAGGACACGGTGTCGAGGTGTCTGGCATTGGGCACGATCCGGGGATCGGCGGAGAAGATCCCGTCGACGTCGGTGTAGATCTCACACACGTCGGCGTTCAGCGCGGCCGCCAGCGCGACTGCGGTGGTGTCCGAGCCGCCCCGGCCGAGCGTGGTGACGTCCTTGCTGTCCTGGCTGACGCCCTGGAATCCGGCGACCAGCACGATCAGCCCTTCGTCGAGCGCCGAGCGCAGCCTGCCGGGAGTGACGTCGATGATCTTGGCGTTGCCGTGCGTGCCGGTGGTGATCACCCCGGCCTGCGATCCGGTGAAGGACCTGGCCTGCGCGCCGAGCGAATCGATGGCCATCGCGACCAGTGCGTTGGAGATGCGCTCACCGGCGGTCAGCAGCATGTCCATCTCGCGTGCCGGCGGGGCCGGGCACACCTGTCTGGCCAGGTCGAGCAGGTCGTCGGTGGTGTCGCCCATGGCCGAGACCACCACCACCACGTCATTGCCCTGCTTCTTGGTCTCCACGATGCGCTCAGCCACGCGGCGAATCCGCTCGGCGTCAGAAACCGAGGATCCGCCGTACTTCTGCACGACGAGCGCCACTGTCAGTACCTCTCAGGTGTCGAAGAAGGATCCCACCAAGGATAAGGGGTTCGCGCACCTCATTTACTCCCGCCGGTAGCGTCACCGCTGTGCGGCAGAACCCGGCGAACAGGCATGCCGACACCTCCGTGCCCATCCATCCCGCCATCGCCGCGCGGTGGAGCCCGCGGATGTTCGATCCCGAGGCGGTGCTGGACGCCGAGCAGGTGGTCGCCGTCTTGGAGGCCGCACGCTGGGCGGCGACCTGGGGACACCGCCAGCCGGTCCGCTACCTCGTCGGCCTCCGCGGCGACGACACCTTCACCGCGATCACCGCGTTGCTCAGGCGCGGCAACCGCTATGCCCACGTCGCGGGCGCGTTGATCCTCGTGTGCACCGACGAAGGCGAAGACGAGCGGACCGCCCGGTACGCGGCCGTCGACGCGGGCGCCGCGATCGCGCAGCTGACCATCGAGGCGGTGTCACGCGGCTTGATCGCCCATCCGATGGCCGGGTTCGACACCGACGGTGCGCGCGACGCGTTCGCCGTCCCGGCGGGTGTGGCGCCGATCGCGGTGGTCGCGCTGGGATCGCTCGGCGACTACGACAACGCCCCGCCCGAGATCGTCGAGCGCGACGCCGAGGGACGCAGCCGTCTCCCGCTGACGGAGATCGCGTTCACGGGCAGCTGGGGAACGCCACTCGCACTATGACGCGGGCACGCCGAGGAATGTGAACGGTTCGGCCTCGGTGAACTGCGCGCTGGCATCGCCTGCGTACACCGTCTTCTCGCCCTCACCGAGACTGAGCCGCCTCGTCGGTGCCCCCTCGGCGAAGTCGAGGTTGCGAAGTTCGACCCAGAATGTGTTGGGTGACAAGGCTGATTCGAAAAAGTAGCGCTTTGCGGTGTGGTCGATCACGGTGCGCCAGCGCGTGCTCGAGATGTTGGGCTCGTCAGGTGTGGAGATCCCGTAGGGCACCGACACGTTGCGCATCACGGAGAACACCGCCGCGACGGCGAGCACCGGGTCATCTGTCTGAGTCACCGCGTTGACGTAGAACGATGCGCGCGCGAAGCGGTCGGCGGCGCGGTTGGTGCCCGGCAGCATCACCGTCCCACCGATCTCCTTCCAGTACTCGGTGATGGCGAGCTGCTTGGCGAAGATCGGCGAGTTGGTCATCACCTGGTAGTCGCGGGAATGATGAACAACCTGCTCGCCGTCGATGTATTCGACGATCGCGCTGTCGCCGGTCGCGTCGGACATCGCCAGATGCACGGTCGCCAGCCGGTCCTCGCCGGGGACCTGCGCGGTGACGACGCGCAGCGGCGTCGCCGTCAGCGCGGCCACCGCCTCGGCGACCGTGGCGAAGTTGTCCAGTACGTACTGCGCCCACAGCGCCAACGACATGGCCGGCCGGTCGCCGGTGTTGGCCGGGTACTCGGATTCGGCGAGCCACAGCAGGTTCGCGGCCAATCCCGCCTCGTTGACCCCGTCGGTGGTGCTGATGTCGTAGCCGGAGGCGATGACGCTGCCGTACGTCGACGTCCAGACCGCAGAATCGGGCCCGGCCTCCCCGCTGCGCTTCACCCCTTTCGGAAAAGCCCAGAGATTGGTGCCGATCTCCGACTTCCAGTCCATCGACCGTCCGGTGACGATCCGCTGCCCGTTCCCGAAATAGACGACGCGCGTACACACAGCTGCGACCCTACAAACACGTCATCCGCAGGCGTCGGACAACTTCCTCAGCGTGTCGGCGATCTGGGTGTTCAACAGCTCCATCTGAAACACCGCGGGGGGCGGCGGCGCGTCGGGCGCGCGGGACTGCGCGTCGGTGCGGACCTCGCCGAACTTGCCGACGAACTCTCCCGCGAGGCTGGCGAGCTGGGTGGCGTCTCGCGCCAGTTCCGGTTCGTGCACGTTCTGGGCCCGAGAGGCCAGGCCATCGGCCCACAATTGATAGGCACCCTCTTCGGCCACCGTCGGGACGCCCTTGGAGTCGGCGGTCTTGGCGGCGATCTGCTCGGTCTGCGCCTTGTTGAACGCGAGCAGGTCCTTGACCGGCCTGCAATCCTCCGACGAGGCGCCGAACAGTCCGAGCCGGGATACCGCCAGGGCGACCGCCGCGAGCACCACGGCGCCGATGGTGAACTTCCATCGGCTTGCGAGATTCATTGCAGGGACTTTAACGGCCGGTGTGTGAGCGCCCATCTTTAACAACCCCGCAACAGAGCGAACCCGTCCACGTAACAGAAACATTGGTTACTGCCAGTGATCGGTCGACAAAGGCCGCCGCACTGATGGAGATGTGTATATGGACGTGGATACAGGAACCACAGCATTCATGCTGTGTTGCATCATCGGCCTCACACTGATGATTCCCGGGCTCGCGCTGTTCTACGGTGGCATGGTATCGGTCAAGAGCTCGACCAACATGATGATGATGACGTTCAGCGCCTGCGCGCTCGTCGGCGTGCTGTGGGTGTTGTTCGGCTTCTCGATGACGTTCGGCACGTCGTATGGCGGATTCGTCGGCGACATAACCGAATTCGCGGGCATGACCGACCTGCTCGAGTCGAACACGACGGTCGCCGGGTTACCCGTCTCGCTGTTCGCTCTGTTCCAGGCCCTGTTCGCGGCGATCACCGTCGCGCTGATCTCAGGCGCGGTGGCCGACCGGATGAAGTTCAACGCCTGGATGATCTTCGCCGCCGCGTGGGCGATCCTGGTGTACTTCCCGGTCGCGCACTGGGTCTTCGCGTTCGACGGCGTGGTGACCGAGAACTCCGTCGGCGGTTGGATCGCCAACAAGTTGGCCGCGGTGGACTTCGCCGGTGGCACCGCCGTGCACATCAATGCGGGTGCAGCGGCGCTGGCCGTCGCGATCGTGCTGGGTAAGTCCGCGGGCTGGGGCACGCTGCGCAAACCCCACAACGTGCCGCTGACCCTGCTCGGCGCCGGTCTGCTGTGGGCGGGCTGGTACGCCTTCAACGGCGGCTCGGCGCTGGCCGCGGGCAACTCCGCCGCCATCGTCATGGTCACCACGTTCGTGGCCACCTGCGCCGCGACGCTCGCCTGGATCGCGGTGGAGAAGATCAAGACCGGCCACGTCACCGGCGTCGGCGCCGCCTCGGGTGCCATCACCGGCCTGGTCGCCATCACTCCCGCCTGCGGCGCTGTCACGCCGGTGGGCGCCATCATCCTCGGCGCGATCGCGGGTGTGATCTGCGTCTACGCCGTCGGCCTCAAGGCGCGCTTCGGCTACGACGACTCGCTCGACGTGGTCGGCGTCCACCTCGTCGGCGGCCTCGTCGGCACCCTGCTGATCGGCTTTCTCGCCAGCGAGAGCATGCCCAACGGCGTCAACGGGTTGTTCTACGGTGGCGGCCTCGATCAGTTGTGGCGCCAAGCCGTCGCGGCGGGTGCGGTGATGATCTATTCGTTCGTCGTCGCAGGCGTCATCGCGTTCGCGATAAAGAAGACGATCGGCATCCGCATCTCGCCCGAGGAAGAGGAGAAGGGCATCGACACCCACGTCCACCGGGACGCGGCCTACGAGCTCGCGTCCGCCTGACCCACACCCGCGGACGCGAGGAGCAATCAGGACCCGGCTCCAGCCGGCGCAGCGCCCCTGCGCCGGCTGGTCACCGGGATTTCTTTGGCCCATCGAAGTTTCACCGTAAGATACTCTGGTTCCCATTAGGAGACAGTCATGCCGCCCGATCTAGCCACCCAAGCCCAGCAGTCCGGTACCACCTTCATCCTCGCCCTGTTCGTCGACCTGCGCGGAAAGCCTTGCGCCAAACTGGTTCCCGTCGAAGCCGTCGAGCAGCTGGCCACCGAGGGGGTGGGCTTCGCCGGCTATGCCGTCGGCGCCATGGGGCAACAGCCCAAGGATCCCGACCTGATGGCGCTGCCCGACCCGGCGTCGTTCACCCCGATCCCGTTCATCAAGGAGGGGCTGGCCCTGGTGCAC
>JAEZKH010000492.1 GCA_023415515.1 Actinomycetes bacterium | reverse complement strand
GATGAGATCTGTGGTGTCGGTGAACCGACGCCGCCGTTCCGAAATCGGATCCACGAGTTCACCGGTCACCGTTTCACCCCCTTCGACGACAAGGCGCAGCACCAGGACGAATTCACGTTTGGCGGAGAGCTTGTCCGCCTGCTCGCCCTCCGTCATGTGAACCTCATCGATTGACTGAAGAGCAGTTCTACTAGCAGGAACTGAGCACACGATCATGTCTCGGCAGCAGGCGGCTGAGTCGTCGGTGAGGTCTCGATGAGGTTTGGCTGAGGTGCCGATCGGGTCAGATCAAGGCCGGTTGTGTGCGCACGAGCTGGAAGAGTTGCTCGGTGGCGGGTTCGGGGGTGGCGTCGAATTCGTCGGCGAGGATCAGACGGCAGATGTTGTATTGCCGAAGGGCCTGCGCGCGCGCTCCGAGTCGGACATACGCCCGCATGGTCATGCGGTGAGCGTCTTCGCGGCAGGGGTCGATGCCAAGCAGCCGGACCGCGTATGCGAGCGCCTGCTCGTAGTCGGCGAGTTCGAAGTGCGCGTCGGCCAACCGCGCAAGGGTGTTCAGACAGATCGCCCGCAGCCGCTCGCGCTCCAACAATCCAGAGATCTCGGGGTCGGATGTCAGATCGCCGCGATACAGCAGTACCGCCCGTTCGTAAGCCGCGATGGCCCCCGCCACGGAACCCTCTGACTGCAGCCGGTGTCCGGTGTCCACCGCTGATTCGAACTCGAGCACGTCGACCTTGAGACCGCTGTTCAGATTCAACAGGTAATGGTTTTGTATGTGCACGACCGGTGGTTGCCCGTCGATGGCGTCGGCAAGTTGGATCTTGAGCCCGTGTACAAGGGTGTTGAGGCATTGTTTCGAAAGAGTGGGTGCCGCGCCGGGCCATATTCTTTCGACCAGGGTTTCGCGGTGGACGCCGGATCTGGCGTGTAACGCGAGAATGCTGAGCAGCTGTTCGGCTTTACCGCCCGATCGCAGAGATGCGGGTTCGCCCATCTTGAGGATCTGAAATGGTCCCAGCAGGCGAATGAAGATACCGACACTTTCCATCACGCCGACCCACCATCAGGGCGTTGGATATGGCGTCAGGCGTCGGCTCATGCCGTCCTCCGAGGCCGGGCCGCGGTATGGGATCGCGAACCGGTTGAGACGAAGGCCGGTCCGAAAATGGGACGGCTGTCCCAAATGTATTGTTCGCCGTGAGGTTCCAAAGCCGCTGCCATTCCAACCGCCTAGTGTGCAATGAACTGATTCACTGATTATTTCGCTGCGCTGGAGGGCCGCGTAGCGTAATGGACTACTACATCTTCACGCCGTCGGTTACGCAGTCGCGCGGTTGGCACGCGGTAGCGGATTCGGCAAACAACACCTGAATTGCCGCACTCGCAAGAAGTCAATTCGAGTATCCGATTACTCGCGCCAGACGTCTGGTTTGGTGTCACGGTCTTCAGCAGGGTCGAGCACAGGAGACGCCGTGCTACCAACAAACCACATCTCGATCGAAGGCGAAGACGTCGAGGAGCAAGATCTCATGATCTCGCTGCGCAACGTGAAACAGATCGTCGTCGGCCGAGCACCCGGCTTCGGTCATATCGTCGGCGTCGCCGCACAGACACGCGATGATCTGGACGATGCCACGCGCGAGTTCGCACGTGCGCCGAACGTGACCGGGATCCTCACTCTCGCCATGCGGCAACAGCGCCCGTGTCCGACCGATGATCGGAGGTGAAACGAATGGTCTCGGTGTCATCGACGCCGTTCGCCGACAAGAACGCGGGCAGGGCGTTCAACGCCTCGGGCGTGGTCCCTGTCGGCCCTACGCGCTTCGTCTTCGTCGACAACCTCGACCCAACGGCATTGTTCGAACTGACACTTGACTCCGACGGCGCCCAACGCGGCGCAATAAAGAGGCGGCCGATAGCCGGTCTGGACGCGGGGGTGCTCTCTGATCCCGAGGGAATCGCCCGCATCGATGTTGGTGGAGAGATCCATCTGGTCGTCGCATCGTCGCTGTGTGTCCGCAGCGTCGCGGCGGGGGAGACCCGGGTCAACCACGGACTGGTGAGGATCCGATACACCCCTGCGGGACAGCTGCACGGCGACGCCATGGAGGGATTCCGCGACTGGCTGCTGTCCCGATTCCCGACCCTGGCTGCCGCGGCGCGCAAGATCCCCGACGACAGCGGCTTGAACATCGAGGGCCTCGCCTGGGATCCGAGGCGGCGTGCTCTGCTGTTCGGTGTGCGCTCACCCGTTCGGGCAGGACGTATTCCGGTGCTCTGCGTGCATCTCGACACCGATGCACCGTGGACGACGGCGGCTCTGCGGGTGGGACCGAAGTTGTCGATCCTCAAGTCGGATTTCGCTGTGCCACAGGGAACCCGCGACATCGAATATGACGCCGACCGTGATGAGTTCCTGGTCGTGGTCGGCAGGTCGATCAGCGGCGGCGACGTGCCGTTTCAGCTGTGCACCTGGGACGGCAACGCGAAGGCGGTGAACGTACTCGACGTCACTTTCGAGCCGGCGGCTCCAGTGAGGCCTGAGATGAAACCGGAGGGCGTCGCCGCATTCCTCGGTGACGGTGCTCGCAGAATTCTCATCGTCGATGACAGAGGTGGCTACGCCGTCCTCGACTCGGTCTGACCGCATCATCTGAGAGAACGTCGCTACCGGTAGAACTGGCGGAGGCCTTGGGGCCCCTTGTAGAAACCGGGCAGATGCTCGAAGCCGTCGAGGGTGTCGAACAGGCCCGGGTCATCGATGACGGTCGGCGCGTCGAGCACCACGCTGGACAGCGGTGGCAGGTCGGCCAGCGGCGACGGCCCGCTGTCGATCTCGGTCGGTTGCATGTCGAGGTCGATATCGATGTGAGGTCCGGCTCCGAGGGGTTCGAAGGACGCAGGGTTGTTGCGTGCGAAATCGAGGTCGGACAGCACGGATTTCAGTCGCTCGCGCGCCGCCTTGAACGTCAGCGTTCCCAGCGGTGAGTCCGGCTGGTGTAGGTGAAGGCGCTTGCGCCTGCCCCCGACCGTGAGCGCCTCGGTAAGGGCGTCGGAAAGGCCGGCCATCCTCATCAGCTTTGCGTCACCGCAACGTGGGATGCCGGCGACCGTAACCAGCTTGACTTCGCGCTCGGTGGCGCGCACCAGATTCTCGTACGGGTCGTCGTTTCTGGCGTCGAGAACGAGCAGATCGGCCAACTTGCCGACCTCGATCGTGCCCAACTGGCCCTGCCACGCTGCAGCGGTGGCGGCACGAACGGTCACCGCGTTCGCGAGATCCTCGAAGCCGAGGCGATCGTCGACTGACTCCACCTGCTGCGCGCACAACCACGCCACCTTGAGTTCCATCAACAGGTTCCGGCTGCCGCTCGGCGTCCAATCGCAGCCGAGCGCGAAGGGGGACTTCTCCTGCACCAGCACGGTCGGATCGATCGTCTGTCCGTAGAGGAGCGAGTTCGACAGCGGCGACCAGACGGTCCAGGATTTGGCCTTCGTCATGGCGTGCCGCTGCGCAGGACGCAGGCCGAGGCTGTGAATACCGATGAGGTTCTTACGAAGAAGCGAATTGTCCTGAAGCAGGACAAACTGTTGGCGGGCTTTGGTGTCGATCCCCTCAGCCAGGTGGAAGAACAATGGACGTCCGGTATCGAGGCTGGCCCGCAGGTCGGCCGTCGCTCCCTGATCGATGTCGATGACGCGTGAGCCAGCGGCCTTCAGGCCGGGGCTGTCGGGCACCTCGAAGTTGCGCACCAGGCCGCGGTAGAACTTCTGTCCGCCGAAACGTGACCGAAGGCCCTGCGTCGACGTGACGCCGCCGAGAAGCAGTTTGACCTCGACGTAGCGGATGACCGCCTTGATCGCGTTCTGGCCACTGGCAACCAGCACGTCCATCGGCTCGCCGATGTGCCGGGAGTATTCGGGATGGCGCAGCCACTGTGCGCGGTTGTCGAACCGACGTGGCGGCTTCCACAGCGGGAGAACGTTGTACGGCAGGTGGTTGTGTAGATCGAGTAGGCCCGGATAGATGAATCCGTCTGTGTCGACGGTGCGCGCTCCGGAGAACCCGTCCGGCACGGGCGAGCCCGATTGCGTGATGGCGGCGATTCGGCCATCGGCGATGTAGACAGCACTGTTGGGCTGCGGATCACCGGCCATGGACACCACGGTGCCGCGCACGATGAGGCGTTGTGCGGCCGCCGCGTGGGCGCGGCGCCCGGCGGAGGTCGGCGCGACGCTTCGTGTATCCATTAGATCGGCGAGAAGCCGCATCTGTTCGGATTTGTCGACCAGTGGGTCTCGGCCGTCGGGCGCCGCAGCCAAAGGTCCGACCTCGCCGTGGGCGATGGGCTTCAGTTCCTGCTCGTAATCGCAGGTGCCGATGCGGTACAACGCATTCGAACAAAACACACACATCCCTCGGCCACGCTGAAGATGACCGGTTTGCGGGCGATAGATCAGCGCCCCGCTTTGCACCTCTTCTTCGAGGCAGTCGAGCGCCCGTCCGAGCATCTCGTCGAATTCCGCAGGCCGCGCGGACGCGTGAGGCATGAAGATCACCCGCGCGTCGAGGTTGGTCCCGTCCGACAATTGCCCGTAACGCAGCCGGATAGTGCGGGTGAACAGGTCGGCCAGCGGCTCGTCGGGGTCGGGATCGCCGGCGGTGAAGCGACCCGCGAGTGCGGTGATGAACTCGCGCGCGGTCGTCTGGCTGAACACGACGATCACCGCCGGCAGGCTCTGGACGAGCTGGCGGAGAAAGTATTTGCGCTCATAGAAGCATTCGCCGACGATGCCCCTGGCACGCGCGGCGCCCATCACGGGCATTGCGGGATCCTCTTGGCTACGGCGTACCACCCACCGCGTCGAGGGGCAGGCCACCATGTTCGCGTACGCGATGTCTTCGCCGACCGCAAGCTTGTGATCCTGCCACCCTTGCCGCTGCGCAAGCCCGTCGAGAAGCCGTTGGTATTGCACGTACATCAGGACCCGCGCGGGTTCGACAGGGATGTCGTCGCCGACCGTGGTCAATGGTTGGGGAGACGAAGGTTCGTCAGAGCCTGCGCCGAGCAGATCCTCGTAGTCGGTGAGTGGAACGCGGAGTTTGTCGCTCGTTCTGTAGCGGAAGTAATGCGCGTATTGAAGGACGTCATCGAAGTAGGGGTGAATCGCACTGCGGGTGCTGTCGGTCCACCCGGGCAGATTCGGGTTTATTCCGACGCACAGGATCGGGGCCTTGCGGCATCCTGACAGCAGCTCCGGCACCACCTGGCGC
The DNA here is from genome assembly GCA_023415515.1 of Actinomycetes bacterium. Lineage (GTDB taxonomy): Bacteria > Actinomycetota > Actinomycetes > Mycobacteriales > Mycobacteriaceae > Mycobacterium. The sequence goes on along the minus strand of JAEZKH010000492.1, from coordinate 8,283 downwards.
TTACCTGCGTAGACCACGGGCAGGTCGATCTGCGGTTGGTCCGGCGGCCCCGCACTGGCGTAGTCGTACGAGTGGTAGAAGCCCCACTCTCCGAAATAGGAACAGGGATGGGGTGCGGTCGCCGAATCGTATGTCTGTCGCGCCGACAGGCATGGCATGACCTCGAAGACGAGCTCTACTTCGGTCGGCAGTTTGGACACGAGCGGATCGGCCATGACGCCTCCTGATTGTGATGCCTCTAGGCGGTCATCGCCCATGTGGCGATTGCACTGTTGACGCTCGTCCAGTACCCGTAGGCCTCGTAGTACCAGACCGCCCAGTGAGCCTGCATATTGAGGGCGCGGCGCATCTGCGATGGCACCGCCGGATTGTCGGCCGCGGGAAGCTTGCCGTTGATCTGCGGGTCTGACGCGTTGCGGATCACCAGCCAGTCCGGTGCCTGCAGGCCTTCGTCACGCATCTCCTCGACGACCATGCCGAGCACGGCGTCACCCATTTCCACCCCGCAGCCCTGTTTCTCCAGCCCGTTGGTGGAGGTGCCGAACTCGAAGGAGTCGGTTGTCAACATGGGGTGGAATTCAGGGAAGTCGCGGCCGTCGATACGGAAATCGGGCGTATTGGCGAAGCCGTCGACGAGCTTTTGCATCTTGTATTTTCGGGTAGGCGCACCGAATGCGGGTTCGATGAGCTTCGCGGCGTGGACCGCCAAAAGGGCGGCGGATGCGTCGAGGCGACCCGTCGGAATGTCGAATGTGTCGCACCGGTACTCGGTGTGGGCGAACGGCTCATTGCGGAATTCCTGCGATAGCCGGAACTTCGCGGCGCGGGTGATCATTACGTCGCCGAGTTCGTGGGCCGGACAGTTGATTCCCGCCAGTTTCACCGTCCCGGTGGGAGGGAATGTTGCACCCGCCGTTCCGACGGTGATGACGAGCGACGGCTTGACCTCGTCGATCATTTGCCGGAAGAAGCGCTTGACGGGCAGCGTCGCCGTCCCATCGCCTGTTCGCACTCCGTCCTGGTTGAGGTGAAGTTCGGATTTGACGCACAGCAGATCCCGACCCGCGATTCGGGTTGGGAAGTAGCTGCCGAGGCGTTGCGCATTGCGCGAAGGCGCGCCCTTGCGGATATCCGGGAGGTAGTTCGTGAAATCCTTCGCGTAGCGGTACCACGAATTTCTCCCGAAACCGGGAGTGAGCACATCGGCGAGCGCGTCGTGCTCGGCCACCGTCCACGTCACAACCAGAACGTCGGCCCGGGGGAGTGGGTCGCTGATCGCCGGTTCGTCCTGGAGCGGGCGCGGCTCGGGGGCCTGGCCGCTTGGGAACGGAAGACCAAGCGCGATTGCCGGAGCGGGGGCCGGCGGCAAGCGGGGACCGCGATCCGCCTCTGTTTCGCCGAATTCGATGATGCGACGCCGGGGATCCTCGAACTGAGGTGCGGGCATGACCCCTCCCTATGTCTCGGGACCACCAGTCGCTCGTCAGTGCCGATCGAATTGGTCCATCAATGGGCGTGCACATATGGTGCCGCTTCATACGGCGCCGGCGTGTGTAGTTGACTACTCGACTTGTGACGAATGTCGATAAACGACGAAAACTTCGTCCAATCGACGGACAAACGGCCGTATTCTCCTGCCATCAGTTCCTCGCATTATCAAAAGATCTGGGGGAAACATGGCCAAACAACACGGGTACCAAGCGCTCGGCCAATGGCACGAGATTTCGCTGTTGCCATTGAACTCCGCCGACAGCAGTGCGGCGCCACGCGCTATGCGCGGAAGAAAACCGATACCGGCGGCCGCCGTAAGGGCGGCGGCGCGCCCCAATACAGATGCCGAAGCCATCGTTTCGGTGGTCAACGAATCTTCCGTGCTGCAAACACGGATCGGAGATCCGACGCAACTCGCTGTCGTGCAGGGCAGCGTGCCCGCTCGCCGCGCCGCAGCGGGTGCGGGGCCCGCTCGACGGTCGCCGATTTCGACCTACGGCGCGATGACATTGGTAACCCCGACCGTGATTGCCGAGGGACTGCGGCAGGACGATCTGAAGGCGGCCAAGTCGTTCGGCGCCGAAGTCGTCGAGGAGGGGCTCGATGGAAAAGTGTTGCTCCGCGTGCAAGAGGTTGATCGGGTTTTCGGCCTGGTCGATCTGCTGTTGCAGCGCGAGGTGGGATCGGCAACGCCGAACTTCCTGCGCCGTGTGGCCCATACTCGACACTCGGCACCGGCGACGGCGTGGTCACTCGACAAGGTCGGCGTCCCGCGCGCCTGGGAAATCACCAAGGGGCACAAGGACATCAAGGTAGCTGTGCTTGACGAAGGGGTCGACACCAGCCACCCTGCGTTGAAACCAGCGGTGGTCGCCGAGCGGGACTTCATCGGTAACAACGGCAACTCGGCGATGCCTGGCGGCGACGATGCGCACGGGACGGCCTGCGCCGGCGTCGTGCTGTCACGGGACAGGAGGTTTTCCGGCATCGCCCCGCGGTGTTCGCTCATCGCCGCTCGGATCGCGACGGACGACGGCACGGGGCACTGGGTGTTCGACGACTTCGCCACCGCCGACGCAATTGACTGGTGTTGGCGGCAGGGCGCAGCCATCTTGTCCAATTCGTGGGGCGGCGGCGCCCCCAGCGACGCGATCAGCCGGGCCTTCGCCCGTGCCCGTACCCAAGGGCGCGGCGGACTCGGCTCCCTCGTCGTGATCGCTGCCGGAAACGACGAAACAGTGATCGACTTCCCGGGCGATCTGCCCAACTACGTCACCGTCGGTGCGTCGAACCCCGCTGACGAGCGTAAGACGCACACATCATCGGATGGCGAGACGTGGTGGGGGTCGAACTTCGGTGCCACGATGACGCTGCTCGCACCCGGCGTCTTCATCTGGACCACCGACATCAGCGGCTCCTCCGGTTATGAATCCGGGAACTTCACGAAGACATTCAACGGAACGTCGTCGGCAACCCCCGCCGTCGCGGGGGCGGCAGCGCTGATGCTCAGCGTCAACCCGACGCTGAGCGCCAGCGCGATTCGCAGCCTTCTCACGACGACATCGAAGAAGCTCAAGGGTCAGACTGCCTGGACGCAGGAACTGGGTTGGGGCCGGCTGGACGTCGCCAAAGCGGTCGAAGCGGCCAAGAGTGCGGGCAGTGCCCCACCGGTCGGCGTAAAGAAGGCCCCCGGGAAGAAGGCACGGGCGAAGAAGGCTCCCGGGAAGAAGGCAAGGGCGAAGAAGGCTCCGGTGAAGAAAGCAACGGTGAAGAAGGCACGGGGCAAAAAGGTCGTCGCCAAGAAGGCTCCAGCCAGGAAGGGTTCGGCCACGAAAGCAAGCACCAGGAGACGCGCGGCCGCCAGGCGGTAGGTCCGACGATATAGGGCCAGCTCGGCGCGTCTTCGGCGGCCCGGCCGCACACTGGCCAGGTCTATGCTTCACACATGAGCGAGTCGTACTACGCCGGGGGCCGCAAGGTCGAGCTCGACCGGGACGACAGCTACGTCGCCGTGGTCGAAGATGCGGCCGAACAGGCGGGACTCGACGCGCAGGTCAAAACCGCCACACGGGACAGCCAGCGCGGAGGCGGCGGCGTCCTCTTGGTTGACCGCTCCGCGCTCGACGAGAAGGTTCTGACGAGCCTGCGTGACGCAGGCGCGCTTCAACCGGTGTACCGCAACGATCAAGCGGTCATGGTGGCGTTACCGGAGGTGCGCGTCGAGTTCGACTCCGCAGAGGAGCAGCAGTCGGTCATGGACGCGCTCGCTGCCAAGGATGCGGTCCCTCACAAGATCTCGCAGAGCACCGATTACGGCATGGTGGTTCAACCTCTGTCGGGTAAAGGTGAGGATGCGCTGAAGCTGGCCAACGATATTCAAGAGCGCGCACATCCCGCCGCGGCGTCGGTGCACTTCGTTCAGTTCGTGCCGAGACGGGACCTTCGCTCGAAGCGGTGACATCGGGCCCACGAATCGGTCGACGACGAAGCATCCAGGCCGTCATTCGACGGGCATTCCCTCTCGTATCGCGGCGACCACACCGGCGGCCAGAACGGGTTGTTGTGCGCCACATACGTCGACCTGGATGACGACGTTCGACTTGGCGGAGATGGCCTGCGCGCAGTCGGCGTCCGTCTCGCCCACCGCTGAGTCGGCGACCGCCAGGATGTCCTCTTGACTCCCCGGCGCCGAAAGCGTGCGCGGCTGGACCGTGCCCTTCCGGTCGACCATGACGACCTTGTTTGCGCACTGCAGCCAACGTCGTTGTGTCGCTTGGAAGAACTCCTCAGCGGTCGCAGGGCTCGGGAACCGCGTGACACGCTGAACCGCCCAGAGCGGCCCTGAGGCGCCGTCGCCGGCGACCTCGGCCCGCCGAGTGGTGACGCCGTCCGGATACGCGGGCAGCGAGGATGCGCGCCCAGACGTACCGTCTTGTGCTGCACATGCATTCGCCTGCGGTGCGGCGCTCAAATCGAGTAATGCCGGCATCGACCGGTCTGCTGGACCAGCTGTCAGCGCTTTGGCGCCGAGAACGGCGCCGACCACGTCGGGGCTGACGAGCATGCGCTCGAGCTCTACCTCCGTGTAGGAGCGTACGACCTCGGGGCACTGCCAAAAGGTGCGAACGTTATTTCCGTTGCCAGTCAGATCGGCCAGCCGCTGATGAACCACGCCGTTGATGCGGTGAGTCGAGTCCGGGGTCAGGCTGAGCGCCCATCCCGTTTCGCGAGTCCATTTGGCCGGCAACAGAATGTAGTGCCCGTTGCGGACCTCGATCACATGAAGGCACTCGTAGCGGTATGTCGGCGCGGCAGGCCCGCCGTCGGAAGGCAGGCGCGATGTCTTGACGAGGCGAGAAGGTGGCGTCAGCACTTCCGTGGTGTCCAGCTGCACACTTTCGTCCTTCACCCACAAATTCTGGGCATCGTAGGCGGCGTCCTTCTTGCCCAGGTCGGTCGCGTATATGTCGGTGATCCAGAACAGTGCCGTTACTATCGCGCTCGCCGCGATCACGATCAACGTGCGCTCGGCGGGGCGTGGCAGACGCTTTGCGATACTTCCGGATCCGTTGCTGATCACCAACATCCAGTACCCGGTGACGATCAGTGCGACGCCGAGCACGATCGACCAGGCGGTGTACGGCGCGCTGGCGCCATGAAGGACCCAGGCGATCGGCAGTCTCTCCGAGGCCAACCAGCAGAGGCCGTTTGCCAGGCAGAGCACAGCCACAGACAGCACGACCCTGGCCGATAGCCGCAGCAGCTTGATCCGCTTTCCCGTCGCGGCCCAGTGATGTAGGGCAACCACCAGTAAGAGGGCAACTGCAATCACCGCAAGCGCCCGCAGTGCTGCGAAGAAGAATGCCTTGACCACGGCGACGACGTAGTCGGTCGTGGTGAGCTCCAGAGTCGAGGGGTCGATCCCGAAATAATCGAGACGGCTTCGCAGGTAAGCCAGGCCGAAGAAGTAGCAGAGGCCGGTGAGCAACGACGTCGGTGCGACGAACAACGCCGCCAACCCCAGCCAACGTTGGGCGGACTGAGTCAGCGACTCGATATCGCCACTCATCCTGCAGATCCAGGACTGACGACGGGCAGATCCGCCGGGGAAGGCGGGGGTTCGGCGGTACCGGTGTCGGTGGCCGACGGACTGCTTGTCGGGAACGGCAGAGTCGTGGTGGTCAACGTCGTTGTGGTGCCGGGCTGCGTCGGGACGCTGGTGCTGTCGGAGTTCGTCGGAGTGATGACCTCGGAGTGCGTCGGGATGGATGTCGCATTGCGCGTCGTCGACGGGGGCAACGGCAGCGTCATCGAGGTCGGCGTCTGCGTTGTTGTGGGTTGGCTCCCGTCGCCGTCCCCACAGGCGACCAACCAGGCCGACGCCGCCGCGATGGCCGCCAGCGCCAGCGCCCGCGCGCTGCAAGTCAGCCTTGTCCTGGCTCGTGGCCCCAGCCTCATCGCGCCTCCCGACCGGTAGGTGCCCATGGTCGCAATTCGCCTACCGACGGCGCGTGAGTAGCGCACTACTCCAATTGCTTTACGAATGCGAAAGTTGTAGTGCCGCTATGTCAACGATGCCAATATTGCATCGACGGTCGCGATATCGAATGGCTCAAATGCTGTTGGCGGCGACTGCGGAGTCAACAGGAGGGGTTATGGCTATCGACGCCGCGCTGTTCTCGAATACGAAATGCTATTTCTTTGCCGGCGATCGCTTCATTCGGGTCACCCGCGGGGCAACGAATTCCGGCACAGTGGATGCGGGCTATCCGAAGGGCATCTCGGAGTGGGGTTGGGGTGCGTTCGGGCAGAACGGGATCGATGCTGCGTTGTACTCACGGTCGAAGTGCTACTTCTTTGCGGGAAATTCCTACATCCGTGTCACGAGGGATGACATCGGTCCGGGTACGGTGGATGCGGGTTATCCGAAGGACATCTCGGAGTGGGGTTGGGGCGACTTCGGGCAGAACGGCACCACCACCGTGCGCACGCGGCGCAACATCTTCAGCTTGGAGTCCGAGACTGCCGGGGATCCCTGGCATCCGGTCATCCTCGCGTATGCGAAGGCGGTGAACGTTCTTCGGCAGCGGTCCGACGCAGATGTCAACGACCCAACCGGGTGGGTCTACCAGGCGCAGGTGCACGGCATGGTTCCGAATCCGGTTGACGGCTTCAGAAACAAATGTCAGCACTTCGGATGGTTCTTCCTGCCGTGGCACCGCATGTACATCTATCAATTCGAGTCGATCGTCAGATCCGTCATCCAAGGACTCAACGACGTCGATGACGAGACGAAGGCGAACTGGGCTCTGCCCTACTGGGATTACACCAAGGGTGAGAACTCACGCCGTCTGCCCGAAACGTTCCGTGCCACAGAACTCGCGGACACCGGTGAGCCCAATCCGTTGTTCGACGCGACACGGATCGCTGATGTCAATGACGGCGTCCCTCTTCCCGACGACATCGACCGGGATTACCGGACTGCACTGAAACCGCGCGCCTTCACCGGTGCCACGGAGTTCGGCGGCGCGCTGACCGGCGAGAACCACCGGTTCGAAGACCCCAATGCCGCGGGCGGGCCATTGGAGGGCAGCCCACACGGATTCGTTCACAATCAGACCGGCGGCAACATGGCTCAGTTCGAAACGGCTGCACTCGATCCGATCTTCTGGCTGCACCACGCGAATGTCGACCGCATATGGGACGTGTGGCGTGGGCTGGGCGGAGGACGGAAGAATCCGACGGATAATCGGTGGCTCAACGCAATTCGATTCAAGTTTCACGACGCATCCGGCGCCGAGACCAACATGACCGTCGACGCTACGCTGGACAGCGGTCCCCAGCTCGGCTACGTCTACGAAGACATCTCCGGCCCGGTGGGGCCGCTAGGAGCGCGGGAGATGCGACCGGAACCCGACAATCCACCGCAGCTGATCGGTGCAACGGAGCATGCGGTGCAGCTCACCGGTGAGACTGCCGACGTAAGCGTCGAGCTCACTCCTCCGGCGGGTCCGCTGGCAGCGCGTCCGCCTGCACGCGTGTATCTGCGGTTGGAGGACATCACCTATGACGTCAGGCCTGGCGTTTCCTACGCCGTTTATCTCAACGTGCCGGACAACGATGAGGCAACCCCGGACGATCACTACGTGGGCATGGCGTCGATGTTCGGCGTTCCGGCCCGGAACGACCAGGACAACGACCACGCGGGAATGCGGCTGATTTTCGATATCACCGATCTGTACGAGAGGCTGAGGGACGCCGGACTGTGGTCTGACACGGCGCGTGTCAGATTGGTACCTGTTTATGTCGTCAACCCGGCGGGCCGTGCGCCGCGAACCGGCGGGGCACCCGGCACCGAGCAGGAGCCCGGGGCCGTGAACGTGGGTCAGGTCGGCGTCTTCTTCCAATAGTGCTGGCGCTGAGATGATCTCGTCGACTTTCACCCCCGCATCGGGCCACGGTCTCCTCGCGGCTTGGCGGCGACTGCGCTGGAACCATCCGGAATGGGCCCTTGTCGTCACCGCGGCCGCGGCCTGGGTGGCTGTCGTCACCGCGGTCCCGCCGACGAGTCGCGGGTCCGCCGCCGCGCTGCACCCGAGTCACGCACACGATGTACTGCAGGCCCCACCCGAGGGAATGAACCACGCGATGTCGGTGACGCACTGGACTCTGATGGTCGTCGCGATGATGCTTCCGACTGTCCTGCCCGCCGCCAGGTTCGTGGGGTTGACAGGTAAGTGGAGGCGCCGCGGGCGTGGCCCGACGCTCTTCGTACTCGGTTATCTCACGGTG
>JAEZKH010000216.1 GCA_023415515.1 Actinomycetes bacterium | reverse complement strand
GAGCGGCTCACCGGGTACCGGCTCGGCGAACTCTCCGCGCGGGAGCTGAGCGCACTGGCACTCGTCGAGGCCGGGGTGGCGCTGGGCTGGATCGCGTCGACCTGGCCGGGGCTGCTGCCCCCGATCGGCCGCCATCTTCCCGACCTGGCGCCCGCCGACGGGGACATGACCGCCGAGGAGATGCTCACCCGGGCCGTGACCCTGGCCCGCACCCGGCAGGTCCTGCGGATCGACCCACTGCTCGGCACCCTCCCGCAGGCCCACGTGCTGCCCCGGAAACTCGCCGACAAGCTGCGCCGCACCTTCGGCCGGATGCCGTGGACCACCTCGCAGAAGCGACTCCCGCGCCCGTACTCGGTCCCCGTCGGCGGCGACGGTGGCGTGCGCAACCCCAATCTGCCGCCGCCGAGCCGGCCGCAGGACAACGACCTCGACGTCACACCCGAGCACCGTCCCGGAATCCCGTATCCCGAATGGAACACGTGGACCGAGAGCTTCATGGCCGACCACGTCGCAGTTCTCGAGCGGACACACACGAACCACCGTCCCCATGCGGTGACCGGGTCAGCCGAACTCCGCAAATGGTTCTCCGAACACACCCATCGCGCGATGCGGAATCGGCTGGAGGACGGCTCCGATCTCGACGTCGAGCACTACGTGAGCCATTACATCGACCTGACCACCGGTGAGGCGATCGAACCGCGCATATTCCGCGATCTACTGCCCGCCAGCCGCGACGTCACGACGGCACTGCTCCTGGACGGCAGTTCGTCGTTGGGTGTGCACGGCGGCAGAATCTTCAAACTCGAATTGGCCTGTGCCGACGCGCTTTCCCAAGCTATGACGCTGGCCCGCGAACGCCACGGAATTTTCGTCTTCACCGGCAACACCCGCCACCGCGTCGAGGTCACCTGCCTCAAGGATTTCGAGGACCGCAGGTTCGTCCCGCCCGGCGGCCTAGGCCTGTCAACCGGCGGATACACCAGGCTCGGTGCGCCACTACGTCACATGACCAGCCGGTTGCTCGCCCAGCCGTCGGAACGTCGGCTGCTGATCATCATCGGCGACGGCCTGATCTCCGATGAAGGCTACGAGGGACGCTACGCCTGGGCGGATGCGGCTCATGCCGTCGAGGAAGCCAACGAGGCGGGCGTGAGCATGTACTACGTCGGCGTGGGACCGACTCGCGTCGATCCGCTGCCGGAGGTCTTCGGACCTCGCCGCTCCCGGCGTATCCGGCGCATCGAGGAGCTCCCCAAAGTATTGGCCCATGTGCATCGAGAGTTGGTGGCTGCATGACAGACACGTACTACTCCAACGGCAACGAAGTCCAGCTGTTCGAGCAGGCGTATGAGAGGCACTTGCCGGTGATGCTGACCGGCCCGACCGGCTGCGGTAAGACGCGACTGGTCGAGCACATGGGCCTGCTGCTGAGCCGGCCCGTTGTCACGATCAGCTGCCACGACGACCTCACCAGTTCGGATCTCGTCGGTCGTTTCATGGTGACCGGCGGCGACGTCGTCTGGACGGACGGCCCGCTCACCAGAGCGGTGAAGGCAGGCGCCATCTGCTACCTCGACGAGGTGGTGGAGGCACGCCACGATTCGCTCGCGATCCTGCACTCACTGACCGACCACCGTCGCGCCCTGTATCTGGACCGCGCGGGGGAAGTCGTACAGGCTCCCGACACGTTCATGCTCGTGTGCTCCTACAACCCGGCATACCGCAGTTCGTTGAAAGAACTCAAACCGTCGTTCCGCCAACGCTTCGTCACCCTTCCGATGCGCTACCTCCCGCCCGAGCGCGAAGCAGCCGTGATCGTCGCCGAGACGGGGGTCGAGTTGGAAATCGCCCGGCGACTCGTGCGGTGCGCAGCGGCGATCCGCACCGCCGACGAGGCGTTCCACTTCGAGCCGCCGTCCACGCGGGTGCTGGTCACCGCTGCGCAGTTGATAGCCGCGGGTGCAAGCGAATTGGACGCGGCCGAAGCATGCATCCTCGCACCGCTGTCGAGCGACGGAGCGATCTCCGAAGGTCTACGCGAAGTCGCGGCGGCCAGCCTGGTGGAAGGGGTCAACTGACATGGACCAGAAGGAACGTAAGCGCAAGAGGGCGCTCATCATCCTGCAGATTGTCATCTACGGCTACCTGTTGACGATGTTCGGAATCCAGCTCTACATGTCCTTCACCCGGGGGTGGTGGGAGTTGTGAGTACAGACGTGCGGGCCGGCGGTGCGATAACCCTCGAGGAGCATGACGAGGAGTCGCGCCTGGCGCAACGCCGGGCCGACAAGTGGATGATCGTCGGCGCAGGCCTGATGGGCATGTGGGCACCGGGCATCTTCGGACTGCCCATCTTCTTGCGCGGCGTATGGCTGCAGCGCCAAGCGACCCGCGCCGGTCTGTCGATGCGGCCGATGATCGTCACCCTGATCGGATATCTCGTTCTGATCGACGGGATGCTCAACAGCCTCGGTTGGGCGCTCGATCTCGTCGCCAATCACACCCTGATCAACCGCGTGTTGATGGGCGGCTGGGGCGCCATGTTCGACGCGGGCTATTTCTGGCACTACAACGAATTCTGGGTCGGAGGCGCGGCCGGGCCGGGTGAGAAGTCCATGGTGTTCGGGATGATCGTCACCGTCTTCGCGATGCGCTGCGCCGCGGCGATCGGATTTCTGCAGATGAAGCGCTGGGGTCACCAGTGGATGATCATCACCTGCTGGATGGGCGTGCTCATCTGGTGCCTGTACGTGTTCAACATGACCATGTACGCCGATGTGCGGTACGCCGGTGTCGTCTTTCCTGTGATCGGCTGGTGGCTCTACGACATCTTCTACATCACGCCGTTTCTGGCGATCCCGTATCTGCATACGGTCAATCGCGAAATCTTCACCGACTGAACGGATCCGAGGAGGCTGACCATGACCGCACCAGCTGAGATCGACGAAGAAAAGCCTGACGAGGATCTCCCCCCGGGAACCACGCCGTACTACGCCCGAATGCACAGATGGATCAAGCGCGCCGTGCTGGTCTGCCTGGTCGCACTGGTCATCGAAGGCGCGTTCACGCTGCCCTTCATGGCGGTGTACTACGGCTACCCGACCCTGAGCCTGACCGAGATATGCAGTGAGTTGCTGAAGGTTCGATACTCCGATGACGCCCTCGAGTGCAAGGTTCCCTATCCTCCGCTCGGACCGCCAGAAGGTGCAGAAGGCAAGGACACCGCCCAGGACGAATGGGGGATTCAGCCAGTGCCGAAGTACAACAGAATCGGGTTCCGCGAACTGGTGAAGATTCACGAGGCGCGGGAAGCCCGCCAGGCCGCCGAGCAGCACGGCGATCCCACCCCATGACCAAACCGCTGGAAGAGCACGCAAGAAACTGGGACCTTCGTCACGAGGACTTCAACGACAACGATTTTCTCTACGCCGTCTACTCAGTGATGCGGGACCGGAATGCGTTCTCGCACACCGATACACCGTTCCTGTCAGCAACTCCGGGCGGTGCCTGGGTCGCGACGCGTCAGCAGAAGTTCCGCAAGGTCCTCAACCCGTATTTCTCACCTGCCCGGATGAAGGCGCTGACTCCCCAGATCCGGAGGGAGACAGATCAGCTGATCGATGTCTTCATCGAACGCGGAGAGGGCGATCTGGCCGACGTGGCGTGGCGGCAGCCAGGCGCCGTGGTGCCGAGATCGACGGCGAGAAGCTGGCCTTCGCCGATCTCGCCACCAATCCCGACGAGCACCGAGCGAGCGGTCGGTCACATGACCTGTCGGCAATCGTGGATGTCGACACCGGCTGCCGGATACCACGGCTTGTCTCCATCTTTATAAAGATAATAAGATAACCGCCATGGATCGCGATCAGCTCGTTGACCTGACACGTCGCGCTCTCAAACTGGCACGGGACAAGGCGACCGACCTGGCGGCCGCCGAATATCGCGTGCGGGCCGATACCTACACGTCGGCTGACCGCCATGCGCTGGACGTCGAGATGATCCGCGCCAGCCCGCAGTTGGTCGGCTACGTGTCCGAGCTTCCCAACCCTGGTTCGTATTGCACGAAGACCGTTATGGGCCGGTCCATTCTGCTGACCCGCACGGCAGCCGGGTCGGTGAAGGCGTTCGAAAACGTCTGCCTGCACCGGCAGTCGCAGATCGCCCACGGCTGCGGTTCCGCACGCAGGCTCGTGTGCCCGTACCATGCGTGGAACTACGATCTCGACGGCAATCTCGTCGGTGTTCCCGGCAAGGAGGGATTTCCAGAAAGTGCGACGGGCAGTGCAAGACTGGCCGAGCTGCCTGCCACGGAATGTGCCGGGTTCCTCTGGATCGCACTCGATCCCGGTGCCACTCTCGACGTCCGCGGATTCCTCGGCCCGCTCGCTGACGAACTCGACTCGTGGGGCATCGGGCGGTGGTCGCCGCTCGGCGAGAAGGTGCTGGACTCCGCGATCAACTGGAAGCTCGCGATCGATACGTTCGCCGAGAACTACCACTTCGCGACCGTGCACAAGACCACATTCGCGACAATCGCGCGCAGCAACTGCACGGTGTTCGACTCATTCGGACCTCACCACCGGCTGGTGTTCCCGCTCAACGGCATCGTCGACCTCGACGACGTCGATGAAGAAGGCTGGAACCCGTTGCAGGCCATGGTCGTGATCTACGCGCTCTTCCCGAACATCGTGCTGTCGGCGACCATCGCCAACGGCGAGCTGTTCCGGGTGTATCCGGGCGACGTGCCCGGCCGATCGATCACCGTGCATCAGAACTCGACCCCGCTGGACCTGTCGGAGGAGTCGGTGGCCGCGGGTGCGCGGGCGGTTTTCGACTACGCGCACGCCACGGTCCGCGACGAGGATTACGCGCTTGTCGAGAAACTCCAGGCGAACCTCGCGTCAGGTGCGAGAGAACATCTGGTCTTCGGACGCAACGAACCGGGGTTGCAGCATCGGCACGAGAATTGGGCGAAGGCGGTCAACGCTGCGCCTCGATGAGCCGCGCCACCTCCTCCCGCTGCGCCGGCTCGGCGACCTCCAGCACATCGGCCAGCTCCCAATCCCGATGCAGCGCCATCGACCGTTCGTAGAACGCGAACCCGCTCACCGGCTCGCCGCGATAGGTGCCCCGGTACCGGTACGGACCCGCCATGTATTCGAGGGGCAGCAGGTGAGCCGGCGCGGGCACCAGAGGTTCTGCGGTCAACTCCAGGTCGAGCTTGCGTGACGTCACGCGATGACGATCGGACAGGTAGCGGGCCTTTGCGGGAGGTGGGACGAGCGTGCGGATCTCTTCGGGCCAGCGCACGTAACTGGTGATGGCTACCTCGATGTCGTCGGCGAACGCGGGACCGGAATCGGGTGAACTCACAGTGGCACCGGTGAACGGCTGCGGCGCATTGTGATTCGTTCGGTCGAACTGGCGCCAAATACTGATGTCGACGCCGTTGTCCAGGTTGATCGTGCGCCACTCGTGCCCGCGCGACCGGATGTCGCCGGTCGGACCGCCGTCGTTGGCGACCAGTGGAAACCACTGCCGATCGACATGGCCCGCACTTCCAGAGACCTGTTCATGCACCGAACCCCACGACAGCGTTCCGGTCATCGACATACGGGTCTGGAAGTAGGAGTACGTGGTCGCCTGGCCGAAACACTCGATGACCCCGTTGTAGACGGCCGCCCCCAGCGGCACAGGCGCTCGCGAAGGTGTCGCGTCCAAGTCGAGTCGCATCGCTTCGCCGTGATGGTCGGTGCCGAACAGGCGGAGAGCGTAGGTGTACGGGATGACCCCACCCTGTTGGTCGCGGCGCGTTCTCCAGACGGCGGTGCCTGCGCTGCAGTCGTAGCTCAGGTCCAGATGGTCGTCGGACATGGACAGCTTGGGGCGCGTGGGATCCTTTTTGTTGTTCCCCGGCATGTCGTAGTCGGTGTACGTGCCGTAGGTACCGCTGTCGAGGTCGAACAGCGCAAGCGTGTAGAAGTCCGCGACGATGGCCTGTCCGGGCCGGTTCTTGTTGTAGATGGTGAAGAAAGCGAATCTGCGCCCCGACTCGGCCGTGAGTTCGCCTGCGAGGTACCAGGTGTCGGACTCGCACGTGGGGTGGTTGGCCTCGGCGGCAGGGAATACGAAGTGTGGGTCGTCCTGGACCAGCTCGAACGGATAACGGCGCCAGCCATCACCAACGGCCACTCCAGCCTCCTTTTTTGCTATGTTAACAGCAATAGCAACTTTAGCGTGACGGGCGGTGACGCCACGACGGCCCAGAGCGAGGAGGAGGCCGAACCGTGAAACCGCTGTCTTACGACAAGATCTTCATCGGCGGCCGTTGGCGGAAGCCGGCTACCGATCGCCGAATCTCGGTGATATCGCCGCATACCGAGGAACCGATCGGCGAGGCGCCGGAGGCGGCACCGGAGGACGTCGATGCGGCGGTGTCGGCCGCGCGTGCCGCGTTCGACGAGGGACCGTGGCCGCGCCTTCCCGTCTCCGAACGGATGGCGAAGGTCGAGGAACTCGCCACCCGCTACGCCGCGCACGCGGAGGAAATGGCCGACCTCATCACCGCCGAGATGGGCTCGCCGCGCGCGTTCAGCAGGCTGGGACAGGCCAACGGCGCGCTGTCGCAGATGTACCTGACCCTGGCCGTCGCCAAGGATTTCGGCTGGATCGAACGCAGGCAGGGGTTGTTCGGCCAGGTGCAGGTGCGACGGGCACCGGTCGGCGTCGTCGGCGCCATCGTGCCGTGGAACGTTCCCCAGGTGCTGATCATGCCGAAGATGATCCCGGCGCTGATCGCGGGTTGCACCGTCGTCGTCAAGCCCGCACCGGAGACACCCCTGGATGCGATGTGGCTGGCCGAGATGCTCTCCGACCTCGATCTGCCCGAGGGCGTGGTGTCGGTCGTGCCCGGTGGTCGCGCAACCGGCGAAGCGTTGGTTCGTCACCCCGGTGTGGACAAGATCGCTTTCACGGGATCCTCCGCGACCGGCAGGCACATCGCGGCGGCGTGCGGCGAACAGCTCAAGAGGGTCAGCCTGGAACTCGGCGGAAAATCGGCAGCGATCATCCTCGACGACGCGGACATCGATCACACGGTCAAGCACCTCAAGATGGCAAGCCTGATGAACAACGGCCAGGCGTGCGTCGCGCAGACCCGAATCCTCGTCAGCGAGCGCAGGCACGACGAGGTGGTCGACGCGCTCGCCGACATGGTGTCCGGCTTGACAGTCGGCGATCCGGCCGACGAGGCCACCGACATCGGGCCACTGGTCGCGCAACGCCAGCAGGAGCGCGTGCAGGGCTACATCCGCTCCGGCATCGACGAAGGCGCCAAGCTGGTCGTGGGCGGAGCGGACAAACCGCGCGACCGCGGCTGGTACGTCCGGCCGACCCTGTTCGCAGGGGCGAGCAACGACATGAAGATCGCCCGCGAGGAGATCTTCGGTCCGGTGCTGACCGTGTTGACATACAGCGACGAAACCGATGCGATCCGCATCGCCAACGACAGCGACTACGGGTTGGCGGGCTCTGTGTGGACAAGGGACATCTCCCACGGCCTAGAGATCGCGGCCGAAATCCGCACCGGCACATACGGGATCAACATGTACCAACTCGACACAAGCGCCCCGTTCGGTGGTTTCAAGCACTCCGGAATCGGCCGCGAGTTCGGGCCAGAAGGGCTTGCCCAGTACACCGAAATGCAGTCGACGGTGATGATGGGCGATCTGCCCGCCCCTTAGGTCAGTTCGAGAGTCACCTCGGCCGGACAGCACAGTTCATCGCGCTGATTGAAGATCGCGATCTCGAGGTCCACCAGGTCGCGCATTGTGTCGCCGAACTTCTCGTGCCGCTTGCCGACGGCCCTCCCTCGACCGACCATGGAGTCACCGGCGTATATCGAACCGATGATCGACACCTTACGGCGCACCACCCGACTGTAGGGACCGGCCCAGTCCGTGGCGATCCGGTCGATGAACCCGGCAAGGTGCATCGTGTTGACGAAGATCGCGGGGTGGCCGTCATTCTGGGCGTACCCCGGATCGTAATGGCCGGGGAAATAGTCCCATGTCGCACCCGGATTCATCACCACCCGCTGGTAGGTGATGAGGTCGACCACCTCGGCGAGGTCGGTGGGCACTGTGACGTCGGCCCATACCAGCCTGCGGTAGGAGGTCATGACGCCTGCTCGGGCGTGAAGCGGAACAACGTGTTTCGGTTCGTCGCCACCAGCGATCCGTCTTGGCGGTGGTAGCTGTCACAGGTTTCGATGAAATGTCCGGCACCGAGCTTCGTCCGCTTCTCCGGTGACACCGACACCACCTCCTCGACGACGCTCAGGCGGTCGCCTTCGAGAATCGGCGTGGCGAACTCGACCTCGTTGGACGCGTTGATGAACGTGGTGCCCGGCAGCGGGACGCGAATGGCGATGGATGGCAGAGGTTTCCGCCCATCAGGCAGCCACGGTGGCGGGATGAGCCAGCCCATCAACATCGCCGGCGGCGCGACGAGTCCGCCCCATGCCTCGTTGGCGAAGCCGGTGTCCCAATACGCGGGATTGCCATCCTGCACCATCGCCGCGAAGTGTTGAATGCGTGCCGCGCTCACCGCGGTTCCCGCGGACCTCGGC
>JAEZKH010000200.1 GCA_023415515.1 Actinomycetes bacterium | reverse complement strand
CAATCGGTGAAGGGGGTCCGTTTCGACGCACGTGAGTGTTGTACGTCGGCGAACCGGCGTGCTCGTCCCACCAATCTTGTTCGTTGGCTTGGAAATACGGCATCTTGGTGCCTGGATTCGGCTGCCTGCCAAAAGCTTGATCGAACGCGAACGTACCCACCGGAGTCCGGTGCACGCCGTCGGCGGGAACGCCGACGCCGAGTTCTCCGACTTCGGCGGCCGTCGGGCCCAATACCACATTCCATTGCGAACCGACCCGCTGGAAGGCCGTGAGAGTCCCTGTCGTCGCGTTAGCCGCAGGGACACCCACGACGATCCACTGGGCGGGTGGGGAGGCGGGCGACATTGTCTGATCCGCCGCTGCCGGCACCGCGAGCGGCAAGCTCAGCAGGAGCACGCATCCGAGTCGCCATGCCGCCAGCCTCGATGCGCGCCCCCGGTCTGTCGCCATCTGTTTCCTATCTCTTCTGACAGCACCTTCGGCGTTGACCGCGGCCTGTCGGAAGCGTGGTCAGACCCATTTTGTGGGAGTCAGGTTCTGGAACCGGGTCCGCGAAGGCATCGGTATGCAGCCGTAATCGCCCTGCGACAGCACTGTGGCCGGCTACGGTGCACTGGATCTACTGGAGTCCCTCGACCGCGCTCAACGCGCCCCGGCAGCGAGCGCCTGTGTGCGCACCGCGGCGAGGTGGTGCAGCAGCGGCTCGTTACGGCCGAAGACGACATGATCGACACCGGCTTCGAGTCCGCGCTGACACGCCGCTGCCATCGGGAAGTCCTGACCGTCGAGAACCAGGGCAGCGCCGTCGATCCCCATCTTGTACCACGCGCGTTCCTCGTCGGTGGTGATCTCTTTGGGCGCCCCGATCGACAGGTAGAGCACCGTCTCCCCGGGACTGCGTCCCGGGTATGCCCGCAGCATCTGCGACGTGCCGGGAGCCTCGATCAGCACACAACTGGGAAAAAGCCCGTAGACCACGGTGCCGAAGAACTGGTCGGGCCAGTCGGTCTCGGGGACGTCCCGGTATGTGACGATGTCGCGGAACGGGAACGCCCATCGAATGTTGCGGCCGTAGATGTCGTAGACGGAGTTGTTCGACGCGAGGGGATGCAACGTATCGGCGTGCACGTAAGGGAAGTGGTAGCCCTCGAAGTTCACATCGATCGCCAGCTTCCAATTGCACGCGATGTCGAAGCGTCGGGTCTCGGCGTGGTGGTTGTGATCGAAACCGTAGTCCGACAGCGGTTCTGCGAGGGACACTGCAACATTCGCGTCTTCCCACAGCCGTCGGCGCCCTGCGCTCCGCGGTGCGCGCAGCCGTTGATGAACGCACGTAGTACACCGTCTTTGCCGCGCGCCACGAGGACGGGTACGTCCATGACGTCCTTGGTGGTGTACTGCCCGGGTGCGGCGACCTCGCCCGCCCAAGCGATCACGTGCGGCACGCTGCGCAGCATCTCGACATCGGCGACGAACCGGTCCTGCTCGACATAGGCGCCTCTTGGCTCACGCCACACATCGTCGGTTGTGTCGAGGGTGTCGTTCTCGAAGTGCTTGAGCACCCGGCGGGTCAGGTCGAGAGACTCTTGTCGTGGCATGGCGGCGTCATCCTGTTTCGACGAGGGCTGATCGGATCGCACGGCACTGGCTGGCGAAGAACCGTTGGGATACCGAGGCATTCGGCGCAATCAGGTCGAACGCATGGAATGCGCCGTCGGCGATCTCCTCGTGAACGGGAACGCCGGCTCGGCGCAACCGCTCGCCGTAGGCGCGGCTTTGGTCGTGGAAAAGGTCGCGGGTGCCCACGCCGATCCATGCCTGCGGAAGTCCCGACAGGTCGGCCCGACGTGCGGGTGCGGCCTTTTCCGGATCCGCGCCGGCGAGATACCACTGCCACGCGAGTTGGTTGTCGCGCGCGGTCCACATCACCCGGCGCCGCGATTCCGGCTCAGGAGTGCGGTCGTCGAGCATCGGATACACCATCAACTGCAGGGCGATCTGGACGTCGCCGCGATCGCGGGCGAGCTGCGCGACCGCGGCGGTGAATCCGCCTCCGGCACTTGCCCCGCCGACCGCGATCCGCGTCGGGTCGATCCACGGCTGACGCGAAATCCACTGCAGTGCGGCGTAACAGTCCTCCAGCGGCGTGGGATACGGATGCTCTGGTGCGAGGCGATGATCCACTGCGACCACCACGACGTCGGTGAAGTTGGCGACTTTCCGACAGAACTTATCCTCTTGGGCTGCGGACCCCATCAATGTGCCACCGCCGTGGATCCACAGCATTGCGGGTGCAGGGTCCGCCATGACCCTCGGTCGGTGGATGCGGACCGAGACGTCGGCGTTGACGTTGATCACGTCGACACCGGACACGCGTCCCACACGCCCGGCGAGGGCCATCAGCGAACGCGGCAGCCGCAATCCGCGATGCAGCGCATAGCCCTTCGGCAGGACGCGCGCCAGCTTCCGGAGTTCCGGATCGAACTGCGCGTAGTCGATGTCAGCCAACGACGGGCACCGCCGAGGGCAGGGCCGGCGCGGCGATCTTTCGACCCACGCGCAGGAAGCTGCCGGTCCGGACGTTCCCGACCAGATCGGTCGGCACACCCTTGCGGAACACCGTCCGGCCACCGACGAGCACTGCGGTCACCGTGTCGTCGTTGCGGTTGACCATCCGGCTCAGACCGCCGTACTGCTCGACAGGCTCCTCGACGTACGCCTCCAGCGTCTCATCCAGCCGCGCGGGGTCGATCACCGCGACGTCCGCGCGATCACCGACCCGCAGATGCCCCGCATCCAGCGAATACCAGTCGGCCAATTCACCGGTCAGGCGGTGCACGGCGTGCTCGACGCTCATGAAATCGGCGCCGGCTTCTGCGCTCTGATGCACATGACGCAGCAGACGCAGCCCGCTGTTGTAGAAAGCCATGTTGCGCAGGTGCGCCCCCGCGTCGGAGAAGCCAACTTGGACACCGGGGTCCACGGCGAATTTCTTGAGCACTTTCGGTCGATGATTGGAGATGACGGTTCGCCAACGCAGGGCCCGGCCGTGTTCGAGCACAAGGTCCAAGAACGCATCGACGGGATGCAGTCCGCGGTCAAGGCCGATCTGGCCGAACGTCTTGCCGATCAGCGCACCGTCGGGACACGAAACGATGTCGGCATCGAAGAAATCCCGGTGCCAGGCACCGATTGTGAACCTGTTGTCGTACTCCTTGCGGAACCGTCGCCGGTAGCCTTCATCCCGCATCAGTTCGTTGCGTTCCAGTTCGTCACGAAGGTGCAGCGCCGCGGCCCCAGCCCCCAACTCCTCGAAAATCACCAGATCGATGCCGTCGCCATAGACCTCGAACGGCACCGGCAGATGCTGCCACCGGAAATCACCGCCCAGCGCGTTGATCAACCGGGCGGCGTTACCGAGGATCTTGTACCCGATCGGATTCGACTTCGCGTCCGCAGCGGCGAGAAAGCTCATCTTCAACGGTTTGCGCAGTCCGCCAATCGATCTGGCGAGTTCTGCCGCCATCCGTAGCGGGTGCTGAATATCGGGTCCGCTCTGCAACACGCGGCCGCGCTGACGCACCAGTCGGGTGAGCCGGCGCATTTCCCGCCGCTTGACGTATGTCGACGGCAGGGTGCGGGAGCGACACACATCGCCGTCGAGCCGATCGAAGAGCAACTGCTGTGACGATAATCCGATGAAGCCGGCGTCCAGCGCGTCGCCGAGCCAGCGTTCCAGCTGCACGAGTTCCGCCTTGCTGGGCTCGTCGTCCTTGGTCGTCGCGCGCTCGAGTCCCATGACGGCGGTGCGCATGTCGGAGTGACCGATGAATGCGGTGACGTTCGGCCCGAGCGGGCGGGATTCGACGGCGCGGATGTACTCCTCGGCGCTTGACCAGTTCTTGTGCCGATCGATTGCGGCGATGACGTAGTCGCGGGGGATCGCCTCGACCCGACCGAACAGATCACCCGCGTCGATGCCGTCGACGTGGACGGTCGAGATCGAGCACGACCCGACTACCACCGTCGTGACGCCGTGCCGCAGTGACTCCGACAGCGCCGGGCCGTTGAGGAGCTCGACATCGTAGTGCGTGTGGATGTCGATCAGGCCGGGCATCACCCACTGCCCGGAGGCGTCGATCTCCTCCGCCCCCTCGATCGGTTCCTCGGTGACCGCGCCGATGTGCCCGTCGCGAATGCCGAGGTTCCTGATCGTGGATGGGCCGCCTGTCCCGTCGAAGTACCGGCCGTTCTTGATCACCACGTCGAAGGTCATCAGGAGTGCGCTCCTCGTCCTCGGCTGCGGTGCTAACAGTACACATAGCCATTAATGTATGGTCAAGAAGTGACCGAGCCCCGACTGGTGGACTTCGATCTCCCACACTTGCGCATGAGCGCACTCACCTGGGGTCGCGATGACGGCAGGTTGGCCCTGTGCGTGCACGGCTTCCCCGACAGCGCGCACAGTTGGGCGGCTCTCGCGCCGCTGCTGGTCGCCAAGGGATTTCGCGTCGTCGCGCCGTTCACCCGTGGATACGCCCCCACGGGACCCGCGCCGGACGGTGACTACACGCTCGGCGCACTGATGAGCGACCTGGTCGACCTGCACAGCCATCTCGGCCGTCCCGACGACGCCGTGCTCATCGGCCACGACTGGGGCGCCTTCACTGCCAATGGGCTGGCCGCCTACCCCGGGTCTCCGTTCAGCGCGCACATCGCGATGGCGGTCCCGCCGATCGCCACCTTCGACAACTCGAGGCACGGCTTCCTCCAGACACTGCGAATGACGGCGATCCAACTGCGCCGCAGCTGGTACGTGTTGTTCTTTCAGATCCCGTTCCTGCCCGAACGCGTCGTGCATCGGGTGATCCCCCGGCTATGGCGGGACTGGTCTCCGTATCGCGCCGACATCCGGCAGGGCGTCGCGATGACGTTGACCGCGCTGCCGTCTCTCGCCCACCGCAGGGCCGCCGTGTCCTACTACCGGTCGATGGTCCGGTTCACCCGACCTGCACTGCGCTACGCGGGTTTACACCGGTTCCGGTTCAGGCTCCCGCGCAGTCCATTGCTCGTGCTGCATGGTGAGCAGGACGGGGCGGTTCAAATCGAGTACCTCGACCGCGTCATCGACGCACTGCCACCGGGGAGCCGCGTCCGCACGATCCCCGGAGCCGGACATTTCCTCCAGGTCGATCAACCCGAGGCCGTCGGCGACGCGATCCTCGAATACCTGAAGGTCGCCTGACCTCAGACGGTGAGCGGCCCGGTCATGGGCCGCAATTCGTAGTCGTCCAGGTTCGGCCGGTTCGTCCAGCGCCAGTAGTCGAAGATGCGGAACGCATACAGCGTCGGCAACCCGCCCGAGGAATTCTTGTAGTAGCTGCTACGAACAGCGGGATGGCTGTAGACCATCCGGCTGAGCCGTTCTCGGCTTCGCTGGTTGTAATCGTCGCACACGTCGCGTCTCGGCATCAGCGAGCCGAAGCCGTCCGCCGCGACCATGTCGATACAACCCATGATGTAGCGCATCTGGCATTCGGAGTTGTAGATGATGCTGGCACCGTTGACCCCGTTGGTGCCCGGCCCGTACATGCAGAAGAAGTTCGGAAAGCCGGGCACGGTGATGCCCAGATAGGCGTATGCGGAATCGCCCCAAACCTCGTTCAGTTCCAACCCGTCGAGGCCGCGCACGTCGATGGGTCCGAGTTGATGATTGACATCGAAGCCGCTCGCCCACACCAGGACGTCAGCCGGGCGGTGCACGCCGCCGACGGTCGTCACACCGTCGGGCGTGATCGACGCGATGGCGTCGGTGATCAGTTCTACGTCATCGCGCTGCAGCGTGGTGAGCCAGGTTCCGTTGTCCTGCAAGGTGCGTTTGCCCATCGGCGGGTACTTTGGGGTGACCTTGGCCAGTAGTTGCTCGTCGGTGCAGAAGACCCGCATCCAGGCGATGAACATCTCGCGAATGGCATGGTTCGACGCGCTGCACGAGAGGCCGCCGTTGTCCCATTCGGGGTCGATCGTGACCTGCTCGTCGAGCGCGTCGGCGATCGGCCACCACGACACGAACCGCAGCCACCGCGCGTAGTACGGCAGATGGCGAATCGCCCACCGCGCCCCGTCGGGAATAGCCTCGTGATACATCGGGTTCGGCGCCATCCATTGCGGGGTGCGTTGATACACGTCGACCTGCCGGGTCGAATCCGCGATGGCAGGCACCAGCTGAAATCCGCTGGCACCCGCACCGATGACGGCGACCCGTTTGCCGGTCAGGTCGACGTCATCGCGCCAGTCGGCGGTGTGGAAGGACGGTCCGCGAAAGTCCCTTGCCCCCTTGATGTCTGGAATCACCGGGTTGCTGAACTGCCCGACTGCGCAGATCAGCGCTCTGGCGGTCACGGTGTCGATCGGGCCGTCTGCGTCCTGGATGGTCACGCGCCAACTGGCCGATTCGTCGTCCCATTCCGCGGCGGTCACCGCGGTGTTGAAACGCACGTGCGGGATGATGTCGTGTCGGGCGGCCACCTCCTGGAGATACTGCAGGATCTCGGGTTGCTCGGAGTAGTAGTGCGTCCAGTGGTCCGTCGGTTCGAAGGAGTAGGCGTAGTACTGGTTGGCGATGTCGACGCGACAACCGGGGTAGCGGTTGGCCAGCCATGTACCGCCCACCGCGGACTGCTTCTCGACGATGGTGAACGGCACGCCCGCCGCCTTGAGCTTGATCCCGGCCAACAGACCCGCCTCACCGCATCCGATGACCAGGACCGGAAAGTCGCGGCGCTGCTCCGGTGTGGACGTAAGCGGTGGGCCGCAGCTGTCGGCGTCACTGAAGCGCAGGTCGGCGGCGACATAGTCGACGTATTGCTCAGTGACCGTTCCCGCCGATATCGCGTCGAACATCACCCGCATCTGTTCGGCGTCGGGTACAAACGGCGGCGGACAGCCGCGATCACGGTAATCCCGGATCACCTCGAATGCGCGATCACGCACCTTCTGCTTGTCCGGCTCGCTCATCGCACCCTGCAGATCCATCGCGACGAGCATGTAGGGCCTCGGCAGTTCGTCCAGCAGGCTGATGTCGCCGGTCATGTGCACCATCGACATCAACAGGGCCGGAACGCTGGCCTCGGCAACAGCGATGCGGATGACGTCGTCGGGATTGTCGAAAGGCAACCCCAGCAGCGCATCGCTGTCCGTTCCGCCGCGCGCAGTCAGATCGGCCATCACCGGGTGCGTCACAAACTAACCATACATAATCACCTAGGCGTATGGTCTGGGTATCGATCCGCCCGATCAAGGAGTCCGTCGACGATGACGAACCTGCAAGTGCGGCGCGTCCGTTTCGATTTGGCAGGCGACGATGTGCCCTTCAACTGGAATCCCGAGCGACCGGCGTTCGCGATGCAGTGCAACCTGATCACGTTCTTCGCCCCTGGTTTCGAGAAGATGATCGTCGAAGCGACCCGCGAAGCGATCCCGCTGATCCGCGATCCGAAGCAAGTCGAGGAAGCCAACGCCTACCTGCGTCAGGAAGCGCAGCACTCCGCTGCGCACATGGTCCATCTGCGCGCGCTGATTCGACGCTGGCCGGGCCTGCGGGAGACGATGGATGAGGTCATCGCCTCGTATGACCGACTCACCGCCACAAAGCCTTTGGCGTGGCGACTGGCATACACTGCGGTCATCGAGAACACCTTCACTCCCTACTTCAAAGTGTTCCTCGATCACGAAGACAAGCTGTTCGAGCCGGGCGACGAGCGGGTCGCCTCACTGTTCATCTGGCACTTCGTCGAGGAGATCGAGCACCGCAGCTCGGCGCTGATGGTCTATGACGCCGCGCACGGCGACTTCCTCTACCGAGCGAGGACCATTCCCGCCGTGGTCCGCCACCTCGGCGAGATCGTCTCGATCGTCTCGCGGGGATTCCAGAAGCATGTTCCGGCCGCCGACGGCGGCCAGTAC
>JAEZKH010000178.1 GCA_023415515.1 Actinomycetes bacterium | reverse complement strand
CCGCTAACTTACGCGGCCCGGTCACACCCCGGCGGGAACCTTCGCGCTCGAGCGCATCTCCTGCCGCAGTGAACTGAATTCCGAGATCGTCCGCGTCGCCACGGTCGCAACCGGACGGGCGTTGCGGCCGGTGGCCTCGGTCCTCGACACCATCACCACGCTGTCGATGTACGGCTGAATCGTCGTCGCGTTCTGCACCGTCGCCACGATCACCAGCTGGAAGCCGAACTTGCGGAACGCCGACAGCGCCTGCTGCGCGAACTGCGGATCGGACTTGCTGAACGCCTCGTCGAGCATCAACTGCGCGAACACCGGTGTGTTATCGGAACTTTCGGGGCTGGCCAGGTTGAAGCTCAACGCGCCCGCGAGACAGAACGCCATCAGCTTCTCCTGCTCGCCGCCGGAGTTGTCGCCGGCATTGCTGTGCGTGCGGATCAACTCGTCGGTGGCGATGTCCCACTCCGCGCAGTCGAACATGAACCGGTTGCGCACATCCAGCGCGTCGCGCGTCCACGCCTTGTCTTCCGGCGCCGACGACGCCAGCCGGTTGCGCAGCCGCAGGATGTCGGCGTACTGATCGAGGATCGCCTGCTTGTCGCCCAACCCCACCTCGGCGATGCGCCGCGAGATGGACCGCACGATCTCGGTGAGCTTGTCGACTGCGGCCAGGTTCCTCGGGGTGGCGCGCAGCGTCAGGCGGGTGCCGCGGTTGAACTCCACCGCTCCCAGACCGGTATTGACGCGGTCGATCTGCTCGGCGATCCGTCGCGCCTCCTGCTCGGCGACGCGATGCAGCGTCAGGATCGCGTCCGGGGCCTGCTCGGTGACGAGCCGCATCATCCGCTCGTAGGCCTCGGGCAGTTCACGCTCGTCGATGTGTTTGCACAGCGCGACGTAGTCGTGCACCCGCTCGTCGAAGTCGTCGCTGTCGTTGGGGATCGCGTCAGGGAACGACGTGTCGAATGTGTTGAGAATGCGGGCCAACTCGTCGTAGGAGCGGCGCCGGCTCTCCCGCAGTTGCTCGCGTTCCTTCTTGATCGCGGTGAACAACGCCTCGCGGTGCGGTTCGGGGTCCAGCAGCTCCAACGACACCGGAATGGCGGCGGCGTAGCGGCGCAGCAATTCGGTCAGCGGCTCCGACACGAACGCCGGCGACAGCCGGTCCTGCAGTTCCAGCAGCCGGGTGCGGCGCTCGTCGAGGCTGTCGCGGCGGGTCTGGATCGCACCGCGGCGCGTCATGAATTTCTGGATCTGCGACCAGCATTCGTCGGCGCGCGCATTCAACGCGTCGAGGTCGGGGTTCTCGGCCATCAGCAGCTCGTATTGCTCGCGCAGTCGCTCGGCGTGACCGTCGGCGGTCTCGGTGTCGATCTGGCTCCACTGCGGGTACTGCTCGCAGATCGCCTTGCACGCCGCGGCGCGGTCACGCCACTGCTGGCGCTGCGCGGCGATGTCGTCGGCGACACGACGGGCCTTGTGGTACGCCTCTTCCGCGGCGGCCAGTTCCATTGTCAGCGCGTTGATCTTGGCGGTGACGTCGCCTTGATAGAGGTACTCGGACTGCTTGACCGGCCGCCGGTCGTCCTTCACGGCGAGCCGGTCGGAGTCCTTGTACAAGCCGGTGTCGGTGACCGCGCGGCGGAAGCGCGAGAACACGTCGGGGGTGTCGACGCAGACGTGGTCGCCGGCATGGGTGATGACGTCGACGGCCTCGGCCGCGCACGGATGGGCGGGGTCGACGGCGAACAGCTTGCCCGCCAACGTGTTCGGCTCGGGGTCGATGGGCTCGGCGCCGAGCATCTTGGTCCGGACATGGTGCAGCTGCAGCCGCCCGCGCATGTCGGTGTCGTTGACGAACCGCAGCACCTTCTCCCAGTGCTGGTCGGGTACCAGCAGCCGCAGGCCCGCGCCGCGCAGCACCTTCTCGACCGCCAAGCGCCAGCGGCTCTGATCGGGCCTGAGGTCGAGCAGCTCGGCGATGTAGGGCAGCTCGGCGGGGGCGACGCCGACCTCGGCGCTGATGCGGTCGCGCATCGCGAGGGCGAACTCCGGCAGCGCGGAGCCGACGTGCTCGACGCGCTTGAGTTCCTTGGCGGCGGCGTCGCGGGCGATACGCGCCGACTTCTGCGCGTACTCGGCGTCGGTGGACGCCTCGCGGTTGCGTTCCACCTTGGCGAGCAGTTCGGTGGCCTCGGCGAGCAGTTCCTCCCGCAGGTTCCAGAACTCGTCGGCGGTCTCCGGGACGTCGATGTCCTGGGCGGCGAGCAGGTCCTCGTAGGCCGAGCGGCGCCGCTCCACCTGCTCGGCCTCGGCTTCGGCGGCGGTCACCTGCGACTGCAGCGGCGCGATGTTGGCGCTGGATCCGCTGATCTGCGCATTGAGCGAATCCGCCTCGGCCTTGGCCAGATTCAGCGACCGGGTGACGTCCTCGTACTCGTTCTCCAGCTGGTCGATGGTGCTGTCGAGCGTCTCGATCTTGGTAGGGCACTGCGCGAGGCGAACATGGTCGGTGAACGCGCGCACCATCGCCGCGTCGACGAGGTCGATGATGCCGAGGTCGGTCGACTCGGAGGCGTAGCGCTGCTGGATGGCCTCGATGTCGCCGAGGATCTTGCGCTTCTTCTGCGCGACCGCCAGCAGTTCGCGGGCCTCGACCAGAGG
Organism: Actinomycetes bacterium; assembly: GCA_023415515.1. Classification (GTDB taxonomy): domain Bacteria; phylum Actinomycetota; class Actinomycetes; order Mycobacteriales; family Mycobacteriaceae; genus Mycobacterium. The sequence continues at coordinate 15,029 of JAEZKH010000178.1, read as the reverse complement.
GTCGATCTGCTTGAGCGCCTCGGGCAGCCGGGCCAGGCTGTCGGGTTCGTCGAGCATGAACTCGCGGACGAACTGCTCCAGTCCGCCAACGCTTTTCAGCGACTTGGCCTTGCCGAGCAGCTGCTGGGCGGCGTCGGAGGCGCGGATGCCGATGGTGGCGTACAGCTGCGCAAGGTACTGCGATTCGACCTTGGTGGTGAACCGCCAGTCCTCCTTGAAGACGCTGGAGTCGAAACGGCCTGCGGCCCAGCGGTTGCAGACGTCCTCGATGTCGAGGTCGCCGTCGCCGAGGACGAAGCGACTCGACGAGTCGTTACGGGATTCGCCGGTGAGCCACTTGAGGACCAGGCCGGTGACGGTGCGCCCGGACTCGCTGGTGTAGGTGACGGCGACGGCCGACCAGGCGGTGCCTTCGCCGCGCAGGTACATGACGCGACTGGTGCCGCCGTCGGACCGCTGGCCCCAGGCGCCGCGGACGTACTTGTCGACCGTGCGGCGGCCGGCGCTGGATCCGGCGGCGGTGTTGTCGCCGGAGGCGTTGAAGTTGCGACGGTTGAACGGCAGGAAACCGAGCGAGATCGCGTCCAGCAGTGAGGATTTGCCGCTGCCGGAGGCGCCGGCGATCAGGGCGCCGCCCTTGCTGAACGGGATCGAGTGGTAGCCGTCGAACACGCCCCAGTTGATGACCTGCAGCCGGGACAAGTGGAACTGTTCAGTCGTCAAGATCGGGTTCTTCCTCTGATTCAGCTGGGGCGCCGCCGTTGAGGAGTTGTTCGAACTGCTGCTGGAGTTCGGTGATGACCGAGGCGGTCATGATGGCGGTGATGACAGGGGAGATGGTGTAGCTGTCGTCGTCGTCGCGGCTCTTGCGCAGGATCTCCAGGCCGGTGAGCCGGGCGATGGCGCCGTCGATGCGGGCGGCGAAGGTGACGGCGTCGCGGTCGGTGTCGTTGAGGACGCCGGAGAACAGGCCGTGCATCTCCTCGCGGCTGATGAGGACGGTCTGCCCGCCGGCGGCGCGCATCATCTGCGCGAGGTGCAGCGCGAGGATGGAGTCGTAGGTGCCGAGTGGTTCGCGGCGCAGAAGCTTGATGCCCCTGGCGGATTCGTAGCGGGCCTGTTCGATGAAGGCGATATCGGTGCCGTCGACGATGCGCAGGATCAGGTCGAGTTCGGAGAGCCGGACCGACAGTTCCTTGCGGTATTCGAGGACCCAGCTGTAGACGTCGGCGTCGGCTTCGGCGCTGAGGTAGCGGCGGGTGAGCAGGTGCTGCAGGGCCCAGCAGGCGCGGTCGGGCAGTTCGGAGACGTCGCCGTCGAAGCGGGGTCGGCGGGCGACGGGCGGGCGGGCGGTTTGTTGGTCGACCTGGGGGAGTTGGGAGAAGTCGATATCGGCTTCTGTGGTCACGTGGCGACTCCGGTGGTGATGGGTTCGGTGAAGGTCAAACGGGGGACGGCGATTTCGCGGTCGCGGCCGTCGAGGGAGCGGAAGCGGACAGTGGTCGATTCGGGGTCGTCGGGGTTGGGCTGTTTGAGCGCCCAGGACCACAGCACGATGACGTGGCCGAGGTAGGCGGTGTCGAGCATGTCAACGGCATCGGGCAGGTCGACGGGTCCGTGGCGCAGGGCGTCGTTGAGCATGTCGGACATGGCGGGGGCGTCGACCTGGGTGGTCAGGGCGGCGAAGCTGGCGAGGTCGACCTCGCCGTCGGCGGGCTTGGCGGGTTTGGGGTTAGACAGGTCGCCGATCTTGAAGCTCAGTGCCCCAACGGAACTGATGGCGTGGCGGGCCAGTGGGACGTCGATGTCGAGGCGGGAGTCGGTGAAGCTCGACTTGAGGAGGGCGCGGGCGGCGCCGATGGCTTCGTTGAGCTGGCGGGCGATGCCGCGGCTCTGCTCCATGGTGCCGAAGGCGGTGAAGCGTTTGACGCGCTGGGCGCAGCGCTGCTGGATGCGTTCGACTTCGTCGATCTGATGGCCGACGAGCTCGAAGAAGCCGGCCATGACCTTGCGCAGGGCGGGGTCGAGGGCGGGCAGGGCTTGGGCGACGGCGGCGACGTCGGCCTCGAACTCGGCGCGTTGGTCGGGGTCGTTGATCATGCGCAGGAAGGCGCGGTGGGAGTCGCGGCCTTGAGAGTCCCAGGCGGCCTGGTAGTCGGTGTACATCTGGCGCTGGCGGTCGCGGTACTCGGTGTTGGAGTCGATGGGCTCGTCGAGGGCGGCGGTGGCCTGCTCGATCATGGTGCCGTACTGGCCGATGTCGGTGATGAGGCGTTCCATCTGCAGGGCGATGGCGCGGGCCTCGTCGTAGCAGTCGGTGACGTCGGGTTGGGGGCGTTGGCCGGCGTCGAGTTGGTCGAGTTCTTCGTGCAGGGCGGCGATTTCGGCTTCGATGTGCTTGCGGATGCGGGCGGGGTCGTTGTCGACGCGCAGGGCGACCTGTTTGAGGCGGGCGGCGATGCCGGTGATGGAGCCGCCGGTGGCGATGGTGTCCTGGCGGCGCATGCCGCGCAGGAAGTCCAGGGCGCGGCGGGCGTCCTGGGTGAGGTAGCAGACGTTGTGGTCGTGGCGTCCGTCGACGATGCGGTGCAGCCAGCCCTGGGCGGCCCAGGACTTGATGAGGGCGAGGCCGGACTGGGGGTCGCCGAGGTCGGCGAGGTCGCGTTCGAGGTGGATGACGAGCTCGGTCTCGGGGACGGCGCCGTCGGAGAGGTGGCGCTCCATCAGGGTGGCGTAGAGGCTGAGGTTGGTGGCGGCGAGCAGGCGGATGGCGCGGGACCCCTGCAGGTCGCGGTTGAGCTCGAGCAGGTCGGACAGCCCTGCGTTGTCGTCCACCCGTGTCCTCTATTCAGTGCGTTGATCCGGAGGCCTCAACATAGGGCACGGGGGTGACATGTCCGGTGCGGCGACGGGCCGTGTCGGCGGGGATTTTCGTCACGGCGGCGTTTGCCGACGTCAGCGGAATCGCCTTGGGCTCAAGGGATTGTGGGCGTGTCGTCGCGGCCTGGGACTGGTGTGAATGACGAGGCTTGCGGGGCTCGTGTGCCGACGGGCTGAAGCGCCCAGTTGGACGGCACGACATGATGGGAGCCATGGACGGGAGACGGGTGAACCGGAGGATGCGCGCGCTCGGGGCGGTGGGGGCCGTGATCGTGGCGCTGCTGATGTGCGGACCGGTGGCAGGAGTCGTGCGGGCGGCGGTCGCGGCGCCGGCGGGCGATGCCATCGAGATCGGGGACCCGAACGCCGTCGGGGTGGTCGATCTGTACGTGGATCCGATGTGCCCGTTCAGCGGGGGGATGGTCCGCGAGCAGGGCGAGGAGATCGGTCAGCGCATCGAGGACGGCTTGCTGCGGGTCAACCTGCGCTTCGTGGACTTCCTCGAGAAGTACTCGGCGAGCAAGACGTACGACGATCGAGCGATCTATGCGGCATACGTGGTGGCGGATCAGTCGCGGTCCAGCGATGTCACGTGGCGCTTTGTCCAGCAGATCTTTTCCGCCGAACAACAGCCGGAGGAGGGAGGAGCGACAGATCTGGACAACAACCAGCTCGCCGAGTTGGCCGGCCGCGTCGGAGCGCCTGGACCGGCGCAAGATCTGATCAGAATCGGCCTGCCAATCGGGTACGACGCCCACGCGATCGCAGGCAACAACCTCGCAGTGCTGCGCCAGTTTCCCGAACCCGGTGTCCCGCTCGTAGTGATCAACGGCGCGCCCGTCGACGGTGATTCGGACTGGCTCGATCAACTGGCGGGCTCAGAGAGGCGTTAGCTGTCCCACGCGGCGTTGTCGACGTGGCGACGACGATGCGGCCTAACATTGCCGAGTCGGAGGAGGGGCGGGGCTGTTAGTGCGCACGCACGGTGGGCTAGGTCCGAGATCCGAAGGATAGCGAGTCCGGTGCGGTTGCGTCGCCGGATGGCGACCCAAGAGGCGTTGCGCGGTGGACGCGCAAAGTGAGCATGACGGTCGGACTGGCGCGGGCGAATTCGGCGCTGGGGCGGCGGCGCCGATGAGCGAGCACGTTTCAGGTGATTATGGATCCTGGCGATATCGCACGGAGTCGCTAGTAGCGCAACCCGTCACACTCAGTCAGCCAATTCAAGCACCAGTCTCCAACAGCAGTTGCTGTGCTTCGTCAATGTATCCGGCCGAAAATGCATTACGCGATTGCTGACCTGGTTGACCTGCTCGAGGTGCTTGACGATGGTGCGGCGATGCTGTTCTCCGCGCTCGGTTCACCTCGTCGTACCGACTGACGGTCAGCGCCACCTGAAGACAGTGGTATTCCAGGCGCCGATGGCCGAAGAAGCCCGACCTGCGAAGTTTGTTGCCCCCCACACTTCGCCGACCGCCGGTTCGATATTCAAAGGGAAACCCGAGCACATGTATGTCCTCGCCTTGTCGCCATCCTGGACGTAGCACGACAGCTTCCACACTGAGACCATGGGGCGAAGGCTCAACCGATCTGATCTCGAACTGTAGCGCGTGAGGGGTCGGCCAAGTCTCTTCGCATGCGTCGAAGAATGGATCACAGGCTGGCAGATAGGGACAACAGCCGCAAGACTCAGCTATAGGTGTCGCCTGCGACTCGTCCATTCCTGCAGAGCCGGCAAGATTGAGTTGCATCAATATGTTGACGGCATCATCGAGCACTTTCTCGACTTCGGGCCACTCAAATGACAGGTGGTACTGATCACCGCTAGTTGTTGAAACGGCTGCGTGCGTCGGCTTCTGGCCAATTACCGCATCGACCAAACCGCAGTAGAACAGCAGCTGATCGCGTTGCGCAGGTGTCGGTTCTGCTTCTCTTACACCGGTTTTCAGATCGACGACCCAAAGTTGGCCCTTCCGTCGCTCAAACAGATCTGACCCTACGACGGGAGTCCGACAGAGCTCGGGCGGCGGTCGCCTTCTCGATACCATCGTCGGCGTCGCACGAAGGAAACGATCGAGCGGGAGGGGTTGGTATGCGGCTATGGCTCGACGACCTACACGAGAGGCGCCAATGGCGTCGGCTGATGCCGGGGTGCCTTTCTGGGGGATGAGCGGCTAGGAACTACGTCCTCGTGCGCGCTGATGGACACGTCAACCTCAGCGATGACGCCTCGTCGTCCTAGCCGCTATGGAGTCGGAAGAAGATTTGACCGAGGTCTTCTGCGCCGGCGCAACCAAGGCGACGCTCGTCGACTCGCTAACCACACCGATCGAAGCGGCACCAGAAAACACCGGTGCCTATTTCACGTCGATAAGCGTGCGGGGCTTCCGCAAATAGGTCCGAAGGGGATATTACTTTCCTAGCCCGACCCGGGTCTCACCGTAATCGCCGGCCGCAGGGCTCCGTGAGTCGACCCTTGCAGAGGGCCTTTAACTTGCGCTCACCGGCACCAACTTGCGGTGGAAGAACAAGCCCCTGATCTGGTCGCGAGACTGGCGCAACCTCCATTCTGGTGACAACTCACGCATTGGTCTGGAGTGACTAGCGTAGGTAACCCTGCCTCCCCCTGACCAGTACTGACTTTTCGAGACAGATCGATAAGGGTTGGGATCGCGACGCCGCTCGTCGGCCTTCAGTGGGGGATTTCCAGCGCCACTGCTACGAGCTCTGTTTTTCATGTGGCAGTTGATGCTTGCGTGGTAGTCACTTCTAGACGGTGTTCGCTTGCTACGGTGCGGCAACCGGGCATCCGTCCAGTTGCCCACTAGCTTGTCGGTGACGGGCCATATCCTGCGGCGAAAGGAAGGGGGAGACGTGGCAGATCGTGAGGAGCTTTACGAGATCGTCCGGCAACTCGCCGCAGATCGTGACACCTTTACCCCTGACGACGTCCGGCCTCTGCTACCTGAGGGTGTTTCTCCGCGGGCCATCCCCGGGGTGTTCAGTAAGGCTCGCCGCGATGGATTGATCGAAGAAGTCGGACGCATCAAGTCGCTCGTCCCCGAAAGCAAGGGCCGGTTGATCGCCGTCTATAGCCGGCCAGGCTCGCAGCTAGCCTTTGCCGAGACATCCGGTGATCCGGCGGCCGTGACGCTGAGCGACGCCAGCCAAGAAATCAGGCTACTTCGGGATGACTTGGAGAGTAGCGGCTACCTCTGCGGGGTGGAAGAGGTGGCCTCCATCCTGCTAATGATGGCAGCGCGTCAATGGCTTGTGCTGTCCGGGCCGTCAGGGACCGGCAAGAGCAGCATCGTCCGGCACATCTCCTCAGCGCTCGGCGGGACTATGCACGACATCCAAGTGAAGCCGAATTGGATCTCATCCGAAGACACGCTCGGTTACTATTCGGAAACCTCTCGCGGGTTCGTCCCGGGTATTCTCACGTCTGCACTGATGGCCGCAGGCTGCGATGAGAACCTTCATTTCATACGGTTTGACGAAATGAATTTGGCGTCTCCAGAGTACTACCTTGCTGAAGTCTTAAGTGCTGGCGAGGGATGGCAACGCGACTCAGATGGTCAGTACAGATCAGACTCAGTTCAGTTGCCGCCCGCGCCGACCGACATTGAATTGCCGCAAATATTTCTGACAGATCGTGTTTTTCTAGTCGGAACCGTGAATATCGATGAGACCACTCGCCCGCTCAGCCCAAAGGTTCTCGATCGAGCAGCAGTTTACGATCTGCACCACGTCGACCTCTCGAGCATCCCATCAGTGGCGGGTGGCCCCTCGGCCCAGAAATCATCCGACTTTCCGGCTCTGCGCCGCTTGCTAGGGGACCGGCCGCACTCGCTGAGTGATCTGGCTCTGCCAGACGGCCTCGTTGCTGAGCTCGGTGACCTGCTCGAGGGTATCAATGCCTATGGTCGGTCACTGGGAGGCCCCGTCGCCTACCGGGCGCGTGACGCATTGCTAAACATGGTCACGCTGGCTGAAAAGCATCAGCTTGCAGACATCCTCACTCGCTCGGCGGTTGTGGACATCGGGCTGCGATCATGCATAGTGCCGAAATGGCAAGGCTCGACACAGGCGGCCATCGCCGCTCTGCGCCGCCTGATCGTTTTTCTGTTGGACGCGAACGCCGATAGTGACATCGCGGAGATAACGCCCGAAGTTGTGCGCTCCCGCATCCCGGGTAGCCGATTCCCTCGCACTGTTGAAAAGTTGACGTCGATGCTCGAACAGGCAATGGCTCTGGGGTATTTCAGCGCATGGTGACGAAACGGAATATTCTCACTGTGATGTGGGGTGATTACACCTTGCGAGCTCTTACTGGCACCCCGAGGCCGGAGTACGCGCCCACCCGTATACGAATCGATGGCGCAGATGCCACAGCTCTCACCGTTTCCGTAGGCGGTCTCGAGGTCGCTGTCGCCACGGACGGATCTGCAGTGCTCGCACGACCGCTAGTTCAAGAGAACGACACGATCGACGTCTACGTGGACGGTCCACTGCCCTCTGTGCTGTCGACCGCGCCCAACCCTGCAACGCTCAGGGATGTGTTCCACCAAGGTAACTTTCAGCACTTCTCGCTTCAGTACCGCGGAGCCGTCGGTGATATTCAGTGGCGCTGGGCTACGTCGAAAGGCGAGCTTACGATCAGTCTTGAATCTTTCCCGACCAAGCTTGACTACCGCAAGGACTTCGCCGCTATCCGCGAAGATCTGGAGTCGATAGCGCCATTGCTTACCGCTTCGGCGTCAGGAGCCGCCGGTACCGGCTTCGAAAGTATCTCAAACGTTGCGCAACAGACCGACATCGAGTGGATGACCATGGTGAGTCGTGAACTCGATAGCCTAGCCGTGAAGATTCATCGGCTGTTGCCGATGCTGCGTCGGCGCGTGGATCGCGGCGTACAGGTGATGATGTCGGATCGACTGCGAAACTCGCGTCCGATTTCACGTCGACACGGCACACTGTTCGGTAGGCCGAAACCCATACTCGTGCAGCGAATCACCGATACCGAGGCGACGCCTTTGAACGGTCACCTGCGGTGGGAAGTTGACCAACTGGTGGCCACTGCGTTGAGCGTCACCACGGCTGAGTGGTACGGCACAGTCAACAGCGACCTGCGGGCCAAAGTCGATAATCTGTTGCAGAGTGCCAGCGAGTGGTCCAACCGTCTCGCGCACATCCCAGCGGTCATGAATCTGCCGAGTTTGCAGACGAATCTTCGAGACCCGTTGTACGAAGGTGCTTTTCGACATTTGCGTGCACTGAGGCATGCGCTCGTGCCTCTGCAGGGAGCTTCGCTCGTCGGCCTGAAGGACCTACCCACCCTTTACGAATACTGGGTCTTTCTGCGAGTCGTGCAGATCCTTCGTACTAGGTTCACTACGGTCGTATCCTTTGCTGAGCCACTCGTTCAGCGCGCTGGTTCGCAGCTCGTCATGGTCACGGGCCGGCGGTCACAGGTTCGACTTCGCGACAACGCCGGCCGGGAGGTGCGCTGCGAGTACAACCGCTCGTTCATGAATCTTCCGACGACTAGTCAGCGGCCAGACTCTGTCATATGGATAGACAACGTCGACCGGATGCTGATCATCGATGCGAAATACCGCGTGCAGGCTGACAGCGACTACGTTGCGCGGTTCGGTATGCCGGGCCCACTTGCGGCGGACATTAACGTGATTCACCGTTACCGGGACGCAATCGTGCACAATCAACCGCCATACCGTCGGATCGCGCATGGTGGGCTGATCGCGTTCCCCGGACGGGAATCGGCACGTTATCGCAGCCACCGATTCTTCCGCAGTTGGCATGCGGTGCGGGTCGGCGGCGTTCCGATGCTGCCGGATAACACAACGATGATGGAAGAGCTTGTTGGCGATTATCTCGATGGTGACCCTGGAGGTGATAAATGAGATTCACGGTTGCTGACGTATTCGCGGGATGCGGCGGGCTGTCGCATGGATTCGTGCGAACCGGACTTTTCGACGTCGTGCTTGGCACCGACATCGACGAGCGCGCACTCGAAACGTTCGCGCACAATCACACCAAGCACGGATCGAATCCAGTGACGGTCTCGGGTGACATCAGATCCCTTGCGCCCAGCGAACTAGCGGGGAAGCTCGAAGTTTTCGGTCTTGATCGCCCCGGCAGCCTCGACGTCCTTGTGGGTGGACCTCCCTGCGAGGGGTTCAGCCAAAACCGTCGACACGAGGTTGTGATGCCGAGCGGCGAGCGAGCGTTTATCCGCAATCCGCTCGACAATGACGACGCCCGAAATGACCTTTTCCGTTATTTCCTGGCGCTCGTCGACCTGCTGCGCCCCCGCATAGTCTTGATAGAGAATGTGCCGCAGATGATCTCGTCGCGCAAGGGCGCCACTGTTCATGAAATTGAGCGCACGCTTGGATCGATTGGATATGAAACCGATTGGCGAATCTTGCTCGCTACCGATTACGGCGTCCCCCAGATCAGGCGGAGGGCGTTCGTCGTCGCGTGCCGGGATGATGTTGGCGGATTCGAATGGCCGGAGCCGACGCACGGTCTTTCAAAGCCGGGGTCCGATCCCGCGTTGTTGCCGATCGTGACGGTGAAGGACGCCATCGCCGATCTGCCACCTGCGACAAAAACCGAGAAAGGTCGCGGTGGCGCACGTGGTTACCTCAAGGCCACGTCCGATTACGCAAAGTCCATGCAGTCGACGACGGCGACGCCAATGAATCATGTGGCCCGCATACCCGGCGATATGGTGTTGCGGCGACTACGCGCCATGCGACCAGGAATGATCACGTCCGAGCTTCCTCCGGAGCTGCTTCCGAAATCCCATTACTACAATTGCTACGGCCGATTGGCATGGGACAAACCTGCCAAGACCATAACCAAGAGCTGCAATTATCTCGGATCGGGATGTTTCGGACACCCAGAGGAGGACCGGGGAATCACTATGCGCGAGGCGGCTCGGCTACAGAGCTTCGACGACGATTTCGACTTTCTTAGTAAATCCGAGCCACACGTGGCCAAGATGGTGGGCAGTGCTGTACCTCCGCTTCTGGCCGCGGCACTAGCAGAACAGATCGCAAAGTCGCTCGACGCGTAATCTCGGAGCATGACAAGCTGGGCGAGCTCCGCCGCCACTCGGGTCGCGATGCAGGCGAACCGGAGGCGCGACACTAAACCTGAGCTGGCCGTTCGACGCGCCGCCCACGCACGAGGCTTGCGGTATCGCGTCGACTGTCGGCCACTGCGGTCGGAACGGTTCACAGCAGACCTTGTATTTCCGGGCGCCAAGGTTGCTGTGTTCGTTGATGGTTGCTTCTGGCATGGTTGCAAGAGCCACCATCGCCAGCCAACGGCGAATTCAGCATACTGGCGACAAAAGATTGCGAGCAATCAAGCCCGCGACGCTTATGTGTGCGATCGACTCAGGGCAAATGGGTGGTTACCGATGCGCTTCTGGGAGCATGAGGACCCGGGCTCTGTCGTGAACCGCGTCGAAGCAGCGGTTAGATCCCGTCACAGACGGGGCGGCGATAAGCCGGAATGAGGACCCTAACTCTTCGTCGGGGCTAGGCAGAGTTAAGCAATGGGTGTTCGATGACCACGGCCATGCTGACCAAAATTCGGGCCCGCCGGCTTGGAGGCAACTAAGTGACCCTCTTGCCTTACCGCTGATCGCGCTTGGTCTTAGTCGACGTGCGTAGATGCGTGGCTGTGAACTTGGCGAATGCTCGGTATGGCAAGCTATCGCACGTGCAGGATGAGGGGCATTTGGCAAACCCGTCGTGGATCCATCGGTTAGAGCCCGACGATATTCGGCATGGAACGAGTAACGGTTACCGCAATCACGGCTGCCGATGCCCGGCATGTTGCAAGGCAAACACCGACGAACACCGTCGGTATATAGCCAGAGTGCGGGCGGAAGGCCGGATTCTCAGCACGCATGGAACGGAAGCGGCGTATGCGTCCGGCTGCCGTTGCGACGTTTGTCGGCTAGAACACAACAAAAGGAGTCGCGAGTACAAGCGCCGACGCAACGCCGATCGCCCCGCGACTGGTACCACGTGAGCCAAGTTTTCATGAAGGACAGCTTCGGGGGTAACAGTAGGATCCACTGCTCGCGATTGACATTGGTACCTTACGGGCGCGCAGTCCGCTTCGCCCGCGCGCAACCATGCGACCGTGCGAATGGCGGGGGGTGAGGGATAGCGAGGCTGCACGCACATCTCATCTAATAAGTGGTCATATAATGAGTGCCGGTTGTGGTGCTCAGGTCGCTCTCGCCGCTTCGTATTGGGGCGGTCAGCGGCCGTCGATCGTCTTGTAGTCGCGCTCGGTGTAGCCGGTGTAGATCTGGCGCGGGCGGCCGATCTTGCCGCTGCCGTCCTCGTGCATCTCGCGCCAGTGCGCGATCCAACCCGGCAGCCGGCCGACGGCGAACAGCACGGTGAACATCCGGGTCGGGAAGCCCATCGCGCGGTAGATCACGCCGGTGTAGAAGTCGACGTTCGGGTAGAGCTTGCGCTCGATGAAGAAGTCGTCGGTGAGGGCGACCTCTTCCAAGGCCTTGGCGATGTCGAGCAGTTCGTCGTCGCCGCCGAGCTTGCCGAGGATCTTGTCGGCCTGCTCCTTGACGATGCGCGCCCGCGGGTCGTAGTTCTTGTACACCCGGTGGCCGAAGCCCATCAGCTTCACGCCGTCTTCGCGGTTCTTCACCCTCTTCACGAAGTCGTGCACGTCGCCGTCGGCCTGGCGGATCTTCTCCAGCATCTCCAGCACCGCCTGGTTGGCGCCGCCGTGCAGCGGGCCCCACAGCGCATTGATGCCGCCGGAGATCGAGGTGAACAGGTTGGCCTGCGACGAGCCGACCAGTCGCACCGTCGACGTCGAGCAGTTCTGCTCGTGGTCGGCGTGCAGGATCAGCAGCAGATCCAGCGCCCGCACGACTTCCGGGTCCACCTCGTAGGGCTCGGCCGGGAAGCCGAACGTCATCCGCAGGAAGTTCTCCACCAGGGTCAGCGAGTTGTCCGGGTAGAGGAACGGCTGTCCCACCGACTTCTTGTAGGCGTAGGCGGCGATGGTCGGCAGCTTGGCCAGCAACCGGATCGTCGACAGCTCGACCTGTTCGTCATCGAATGGATCCAGCGAATCCTGGTAGTACGCGCTCAATGCGTTCACCGCACTGGACACCACCGGCATCGGGTGGGCGTTGCGCGGGAAGCCATCGAAGAAACGCTTGAGGTCTTCGTGCAGCAGCGTGTGCCGCTGGATCTGATGGGTGAACTTGTCCAGCTGTTCCTGCGTGGGCAGCTCACCGTAGATCAGCAGGTAACTGACCTCGATGAAGTTCGACTTCTCCGCCAGTTGCTCGATCGGATAGCCCCGATAGCGCAGGATGCCCGCATCACCGTCGATGTAGGTGATGGCGCTCTTGGTGGAGGCGGTGTTGACGAAGCCCTCGTCGAACGTGGTGTAGCCGGTCTTGGCCAACAGGGAGCCAAGTGCGATTCCGTCGGACCCCTCCGTGGCGCCGACGATGTCCAGCTCAAGCTCGCCACCGGGATAGTGGAGGGAGGCGTGCTCGTCTTTTTCTGCCACGTGAATCCCTTCGTCGCTGGAAGAACCGACCTCTGCCCTCAAAAGGTAGTCCCATCAAGCAAGAGGTGACGAAGGCACCCGCCTCGTCCGGGACTGGGCCGCCGTCTCTGACGCAAGAGACGCCAAATGACGCAGATGCTTTGCGGCCGGTTGGGCCGCAGGTTGCGGACTGGACTTGCTGCTGTGGCGCCGCATGCGGGCGTGCGCGAGCGCGACGTCGTCGCCCCTCGTCGGTGCATATCGCCAAGCGCGCCTACACTGGCCGCGTCGCGCTGTGCTGGAAGCGGGTTGTTCGATCTCTTCTACCCGTCTTTGCATCACGACGACGCTCGCCACCCGCTGCAGGTTGCCTTCCGTCGCGAGGCGTTGATCGTCGGGGTAGTTGAGCAGTTGATCCAGCGCCGGCGACACCTTCGTGATGTCGTAGATCGGCTGATTTTTCGCCGCTGCGACGCGAACATGTCCCCAGAGCTCCAGCATCGGGCCATCGGGTTGCGCGTTGGCGGCGTCGTGAACGGATGCTTCTGCCGGTCATACACCTCCGGGATCAACACATCCTTCGCCGCCTCTCGCAACACATGCTTCTCCCGAATGCCCTTGACCTTCATGCTCACCGGCACCCGCGCCGCCGCTTCCGCTACATGGTGATCCAGGAACGGCACCCGCCCCTCGATCGAATGCGCCATCTCCATCCGATCCGCCAGATAGCTCACGATGAAGCTCGGCATCACCGTTCGCGCATTCACGTACAGCATCTGATTCAACCGGTCCCGGCCCGCCACCCGCTGCGCAATCGGCAACCGATCCAGCGCCGCCACTAACCGCTGAAACTCCCGCACCGACACCGGCGGGTCACCGCGGAGCAACGGTGCCGTGCTATGCGCCTGGTCCGCAGCCATATTCAGCGTCGCCGGCAACCACTCCAGCCTCCGCTCATTGGAACGCATGACAGCGACAGCAATTCGCCGTCGAGCAGTTGCGAGAGAGCGATCATGAACTAATCCACGGCGGTGAAAAGCTGATGTCGACAGATTTGAAGCCCGACCACGTCGGCACGCCGGCAGGTTGGCCACGATAGATGCCGTGCGCTGCCGCGACAACACGCTCATGCTGCGTCTGCCACTGGAGGTGGGCGATCTGCTCAAGAACCTGCCTATTCCGTTGCAGCACTTGATCAACGATGCGCACCGCGGGCAAGGCTCCGCTCTTGTCGCCGTTGCATCGCGCGCATGCGAGTACGAGAGCTCGCAGCCGAGCAAATGCCAGAAGGAGTTGGCGGAGGCGGCCGATCTGCTCGAACTTCTCGCCGCGATCGCCGCCGATCATGGTGCGACCCTCGATACCATCGTCGGCGTCGCACGAAGGAAACGCGTCGAGCGGGGAGGCTTTGACATGCGGCAATGGCTGGATCGCATCGACCCACCCGAGACGCGGCCATGACGCCGGCCGATGCCGGCGCGCCCGTTCTCGGGGACGAGCGGCTCAAGAACTACGTCCTCGCACGCGCTGATGAAGACGCCAACCTCAGTGATGACGCGCGTCTCGTCGTCCTGGCCGCCATGGAGTCGGAAGAAGATTTGACCGAGGTACTCGGCGCCGGCGCCACCAAGGCGACGCTCGTCGACTCACTAACCACGCCGATCGACGCGGCACCAGAACCCGCCGGTGCCTACTTGGCGTCGATCAGTGTGCAGGGCTTCCGTGGAATCGGTCCGAAGGTGACATTGCCCTTGACGCCTGGTCCCGGTCTTACCGTAGTCGCCGGCCGCAACGGCTCCGGCAAGTCGACGCTCGCCGAGGGCCTCGAGCTTGCGCTCACCGGCACCAACTCGCGGTGGAAGAACAAGCCCGCGATCTGGTCGCAAGACTGGCGCAACCTCCATGCTGGCGACACGTCAGAGATGCGCGTCGGTCTCGCCGAGGAGGGATCGGGCGCGACGGCAATCGGCGTCGACTGGCCACCCGGCGATATCCCTGTCGACGACGCCAAGAGGTGGGTCCAGCGCGGCGGGCAGAAACGTGAAGACATCGCGGCGCTCGGCTGGGATAGCGCACTCGAGATGTACCGGCCACTGATGAGCTACGACGAGTTGAGCGGCATTCTCGAAGGCACCCCAAGCGCGTTCTACGACCAGTTGTACAAGCTGCTGGGACTGGAGCAACTGAGCGATGCGATCACTCGCCTCGAAGCTGAAGTCAAGCAACTTCGCCAACCAGGCGCTGACCTACGCAAGGCGCGCGAGGCGCTCAAACCGATCCTCGAATCGCACGAAGACCCCCGCGCAGCAACCGCTTTGGCCCAGGTTCGCAAGACCAAGCCCAACCTCGACGCCGTTCGACCACTCATCACCGAGGGCACGGCCGCAGCCGTCCCGCAGGCTTGGCAGCGTGCAGAGCGGCTGAGCACCCCGGACCCGGACGACATCGAGCTCAAGTGCGCCGCACTGCGTTCCGCCGCAGAAAGCGAGCGTCAAGAGGCCGAACGTTCCGATGCTTTGGCTGCCGACCGAGCTCATCTCCTTGAGCTTGGCCTCGGCTTTCATGAG
>JAEZKH010000129.1 GCA_023415515.1 Actinomycetes bacterium | reverse complement strand
GGCGGCGCAGGAGCGGGCGGCGGCTCGGTGACGGTCACCGTCTCCGGCGGCGGAGGCGGCGGTGGTTCCTCGGACGACGGCGGCGGCGGTGGCGGCGGGGTCGTCGTGGTGATCTCGTCCTGCACGGGCGGCGCCGTGGTGGTCGAGGACGTCGGGCCGCCCTGCGCGTTGAGGTTGTCGGACTCCGTCCCGGTCACGAGCAACGACACCGAGACCACAAGCGCGATCGCCGCGATGATCGCGACGACACCCACCACCCACGGCCAGCGTGGCGGTCTGCCCGCGTCGACGAGCTCGGTCCGGTCGTAGTCGTCGTAGTCGTAGAGGTCCGGGTCGGCGGCGACGTAGGGGCCCGCGGTGAACTGCTCCGACTCGGGCGCCGAATACGCGCGCGAGTGGATCTCGGTCTCACCGGTCGCATCCTGGACGCCGTCGGCCCCGGCAATCGGCTCGCCCGGTTCCGAATCCGGATTTTCCGACCCTTCGGGATCCGGTCCTGGGGGGTTCGGCCCGCTCATTTACGCCTGTCCTTCTCCACTACTCCTCGGCGCGACAGCAAGCACGGATGGCGACTTGCACGGCCTCGGCAACCCTACCCAAACCGATGATCGGATCGAATTCTCACACCGTGGTAGCAGACAACTGAAGCCCAGATGTGACCTTCCCGACCGTCGGTACGGGCGCAGGTCAGTGCTTCTCGGGCCCGATGTAGTACTCGAACACCAGGCCTGCTGCCGAGGACAGCACGAAAACGACGCCCGCGATGATCAACCACGGCAACCAAAATGCAATGCCGACCGCGGTTACCGATGCAGACAGCGCGATCATCACCGGCCACCAGCTGTGCGGGCTGTAGAAGCCCAGTTCGCCGGCGCCGTCGCTGATCTCCGCGTCCTCGTAGTCCTCGGGCCGCGTGTCGAGCCGACGTGCGACGAAGCGGAAGAACGTGCCGGTGATCAGTGTCAAGCCGGCGGTCATGACGAGCGCGGTCGCGCCGGCCCATTCCACGCCGCCAGGGCCGAACAACGCGGTGAGCGCCGAATAGACCACGGCGGCAAGGACGAAGAAAGCGGTCAGGAACTCGAACAGCCTGGCTTCGATATGCATGAGACCCCTATTTGCTGGCCTGCGCCGGCGCCCCGACCTGCTCGCCGCGGCGGGTGTCGAACGGATGGGTGGTGACTGCGGTCGGCGACTGGTTGATGGCCGCCAGAGCTTCCGCGTTGGACTTGCCCGCGATGCGCTGCTGCAGGTAGGCCTTGAAATCGTTCGGCTCGACGACCCGCAGCTCGAAGTTCATCATCGCGTGGAAGGTGCCGCACAGCTCAGCACAACGGCCGACGAAGGCTCCCGTCTTGGTGATCTCGCTGATCTGCCACTTGTTGTCCTGGTTGTTGGCCGCTGGATCGGGATACACGTCGCGTTTGAACAGGAACTCCGGGACCCAGAACGCGTGCGCGACATCGGCAGACGCCTGCTGGAACTCGATGCGCTTACCCGACGGCACCACCAGCACCGGGATCTCGCTGCTCGTGCCGAGGGTCTCGACCTTGTCGAAGTTGAGATAGGTGCGGTCCTCGGGGTTCTTGTTCCCGATCGTGCCGAACTCGCCGCCGTGCTCACCCTCGAGCCCTTCCGGCCCTGAGGCGACCGCCGTCTTGCGGGCAGGATCTGCGCCGTCGTAATCGAAGGTGCCGTCGGCGAATGCGACCTTCTGATAGCCGAACTTCCAGTTCCACTGGAAGGCGGTCACGTCGATGACGACCTCGGGGTCGGCCTCCTTGTGCAGCATCTTCTCCTGGACCACCACTGTGAAGTAGAAGAGCACCGAGATGATCAGGAACGGCACGACGGTCAGTACGAGTTCGAGCGGCATGTTGTAGCCGAATTGTCGAGGAAGCTCGGTGTCGCCCTCCTTGCGCCGGTGGAAGGCCGAGGTCCAGAAGATCAGGCCCCAGACGATCGCGCCGACGACCAGCGAGGCGATCACCGAACCGATCCACAGCTCACGGTTGAGGTGTGCCTCAGGGGTGATGCCTTTCGGCCAGCCGAGGCCAAGGACCTCCGACCAACTGCACCCGCTGAGCAGCAGCGCAGTCGCACCAAGGACGACCGCCAATGCTGCTCTCCGTGCCACCACCCAGCGTCCGCGAGGTGTCACGTTGGAGCCTCCTTGAAGTCGGTGGAACATGCCGAATACTACGCAGCGTAGACCACCCGTGGCTGCAGGTCTGCGCGTGGCTCCCACATAAGGGTGCTCCTCTCGTCCGCGGCCAATTCGGCATACTGGCGCGGTGTGCGGACTCCTGGCCCTGCTGACTGACCCGTCCGCGGACGTCTCCGCCGATCTGGTCGAGGCGGTATCGGGCGCATCCCATCTGATGCGCCACCGCGGTCCCGACGAGCCGGGGACCTGGCATGACGGCGACGTTGTGCTCGGCTTCAACCGACTGTCGATCATCGACATCGCCCACAGCCACCAGCCGCTGCGCTGGGGTCCGCCCGAGACGCCGGACCGCTACGTGCTGGTCTTCAACGGGGAGATCTACAACTACCTGGAACTGCGGGCGGAACTCACCGCGGGCCACGGCGCGCAGTTCCACACCGACGGCGACGGCGAGGCGATCATCGCCGCGTACCACTACTGGGGTACCGAGTCGCTCTCCCGCCTGCGGGGGATGTTCGCGTTCGCGCTGTGGGACACCGTCGAACGCGAACTGTTCTGCGCGCGCGACCCCTTCGGCATCAAGCCGCTGTTCATGGCAACCGGGACGGCGGGTACGGCGGTCGCCAGCGAGAAGAAGTGCCTGCTGGCCATCGCCGAGGACCTCGGCATCGACCTCGGCATCGACGAACGCGCCGTTCAGCACTACACCGTGCTGCAGTACGTGCCGGAACCCGAGACACTGCACCGAGGCGTGCGCAGGCTCGAGTCGGGCAGTTACGCACGGGTGCGCCCTGGGGGCGCCCCGGCCGTGACGCGGTACTTCACTCCGCGGTTCGCTGCGAGGCCGTTCGCCGCGGGAAGCGAGCAGGCCCGCTACGACGAGATCACCGCGGTGCTCGCGGACTCGGTTGCCAAGCACATGCGCGCCGACGTCAC
>JAEZKH010000115.1 GCA_023415515.1 Actinomycetes bacterium | reverse complement strand
CCGGACGGACCTGCCGACGCATCGTGCGCACGACGCAGCTCTGGCGGGGGGTGGCCAGCCGGACCGTGAACTGATGTGCAACGTGGGGGAGCTGTTCACACGATCCGAGGCCGCGGAAGAACCGGGGGTACCACTCGGGCGCCTGCAGGAGTCGCCACACTTCCGGGCAGCCGTGATTAAGCGTTGTGTCGAAAGCGATCACGTCGCGTGCCACGTTGGTCCTGTCAGTTGTTCGTTGGGCCAACCGAGACCACATTGTTGTTCATCGGCGCGCGGGGCGCGAGATCTTTCAGGCGATTCCGGCGCTGTCGAGCGGGGAGCGCCGCCGACCCGTCGCCATCAGCGCGGCGAGCAACGCGGCCGCCGCTGCCACATAGAACCAGCCCAGCGGGGCCTGCGACCGTTCCGGCAGCCATGCCATCAGCGCCATCGCCACGGCGATCGACCCGTAGCAGAACGTGCTGATCAATCCGGTGATCAGCCCGATGTTGCGGGTGAACACGCCCATCGCAAGGCCTTTGGTCAACGGGTCGAGGACACCGATGCTCAGCAGTGCGAGGGACGCGCCACCGGTGATCGCCAGCGCGGACAGCCCGACCCACTGGGCGGATACGAGCAGGACGATGCCCGCCGATGCCAACACAGCCGAACCTGCGACGGCCAACCGCTGTGTGGTGGTGCGCTGGGCGAGCGCACCACACGCCGCCGCGCCGACGAAGTTGGCCACCCCGACTCCGAGCGCGATGAATCCGTATGCGCCTGCCGAGAATCCGAGCCCGCTCTGATAGAGAAACGGCCCGACGACACCGAACACCGCCTGGGCCGCGGCCACCACACCGAACATCGTCGCGAAGGCGACGAAGGCGCGGTGGCGCAGCGCCTCGGCCAATACCCCGGCGGCGGCCCGCAGGTCGACCGGCGAACGGCGCTCCTGCCGCAGGGTTTCCGGCAACACCGCGGCCACCAGGACCGTGACCGTCGCGGTCAACGCCGCGAGCACCACGAACACCAGCCGCCACGAACCGAACTGCGAGATGAAGCCGCCGACGGCGGGCGCTCCGACGGCTGCCGAACCCCACGCCGCGCCGAGCAGGCCGAGCACGGAGACCAACTTCTTGTCGCGGAAGCAGTCGGCGGCCACCGTTGCGGCCAGCAGCAGGCACGTCCCCGCACCGAGACCCTGCAGGAACCGCAGCCCGATCATCATCGGCAGGTTTCCCGCAAGCGCGCAGCCGATACTCGTCAGCGTCATCAGCCCGAGCCCCGCCAGCAGCACGCGCTTGCGGCCGATCGCGTCGGCGACGAGTCCGGCGGGCAACACCACCATCGCCATACCGAGCACGTAGGCGGTCACGGTGTTCTGCACCAACGTGTTGGACGCCGCGAAGTGCTCGGCGATCTTCGGCAGGGCCGGGGCGTAGATGTCGAACCCAACCTGCTCGAGAGGACTGACCAGCACCAGGACGGCGATGATGCGGCGCGCAGCGGCAGCGCTGATTTCCCGCGTGGGCGGTGTGATCGACATTGGCGGGCTCCGTCTGAGGTCAGCGTGCGTGGGGCGTGCCTCGAAAAGTACGGAGCTCAGACGACGGAGTCGTGCTTGTGCGCACTGAGTGCAGAATGCGCGAAACAGCCGTTACGCGCATTCTGCTCACCGATCAGTGGGTCGGGTCACGCCTTCACTCCGATCTTGAAGATTAGCCTGGCCAGGGGTCCGAAGGCGCCGTTGGCGCCGATGTAGAGCCGCTTGGTGTCGTAACCGGCGACATCCTTCATGGTCTCGGCGCCGAAGCGGGCCGGGGTCTGGCCATCGACGAGGAGCACGTCGGCGCCGAGCAGTGCGTGTCGGACTGCGATGCGTTCGTCTCCGGTTGCGGTGGCGACCAGTTCGCCGATGCTGCGCCCGCCGCCGGAAGCCGGGACCGCCGCACACGTGACACCGTGCTCGTCGAGGTATGCGGTGAGCCGGTCGAGTGTGGTTTCGGCCCCGACGACGAGGCTGAGGTTGCCGAGGTTGACGGCGATGTCGGTGTCTCCGCCCGCGGTGAGCGCACAGTGCGGGTCGGGGGTGAAGCTGCCCGTCAGCGCGTCGCGCACGGCGGCGCCGAACATCTCGGTGGCCGGTTCGTGGGCCGACGGCTCGGGCAGCATGACCCCGGGATTGAGCAACCCGGCGGGGTCGAACGCCCGCTTGATCGAGCGCTGCGCCGAGATCTCGACCGGCGTGAAGCGTTGGTTCATGAAGGGGATCTTCTCGGTGCCGACGCCGTGCTCACCGGTGATCGTGCCACCCAAATCCAAAGCGGCCGCGATGATCTCGTTGTTGGCCGCCGCAAGCGCCGAGGGCGCGAGCGGGTTGTCCTTGTCGTAAAAGGTCGTCGGGTGCAGGTCGCCGTCGCCCGCGTGTCCGCACACCGCGATGAACAGCAATCCGTCGGAGTGACGCGCGGCGGTGGCCTGGATGGCCTCCTGCATCTCCGGAATGCGGTCGCGGGGCACGGTGACGTCGCCGATGAAGAACCCCTTGCCGCTGGCCACCACCGAGTCGGGCGCGTGCAGCCTGCCGTACCACAGCGCCGCGCGGTCGTCGTCGCTCTCGGCGATCCGCACTTCGATGGCGTGCTCGCGCAGCACCCGTTCCACGATCGCCTGGTCGCGGGCCACCTCCTCGGCGGTGCCGTCGACGTCGATGAGAACGATCGAATCGGCGTCCAGCGGGTAGCCGGTGTCGTAGAACTGTTGCAGCCCGGCGATTCCCGCGCGGTCCAACCATTCCACCGCTGCGGGTACCACGCCGGTGGCGATCACCGCCGCGATGGTGTCCGCAGCTTGACGGGCGGTGGCGAACGCGCCCATCAGGCTGTGGGTGACCTCGGCGACGGGACGCAATGCGACCGTGGCCTCGGTGACGATGCCCAAGGTGCCCTCCGACCCGATGATCAGCCCGAGCAGGTCGGGACCGTCGTCTTCGGCGCTGAGCGTGACAACCGATCCGTCGGGCAGCACGACTTCGGC
Source organism: Actinomycetes bacterium (assembly GCA_023415515.1). Lineage (GTDB taxonomy): Bacteria > Actinomycetota > Actinomycetes > Mycobacteriales > Mycobacteriaceae > Mycobacterium. The sequence goes on along the minus strand of JAEZKH010000115.1, from coordinate 3,035 downwards.
GGCGAGCACATGGTTGTAGGTCACGCCGTACTTCAACGCGTGTGGGCCACCGGCGTTCTCGATGATGTTGCCACCGACCGTGGCCAGATGCGCCGACACCGGGTCGGGGGAGAAGCACAGACCGTGCGGGGCGAGCCGGTCCTGCAGATCGGAGTTGATGACGCCGGGTTCGACGCGGGCACGCCGCCCTTCGACGTCGACGTCGAGGATCTGATTGAGCCCGGACAGGTCGAGCAGCACGCGTCCGTGGGCGGGCATCATCCCGCCCGCGCAGTTCGACGCTCCGCCGCGGGGCACGATCGCGACGCCGTACTCCGCCGCGATCCGCATGATCGCGGCGATCTCGTCGCGGCTGTGGGGCCGCAGCAGCAGGTCGGCGGTGCCGCCGACGCCCCAGAAGTCGTGGCCGCGGTCGGTGACCACCGCGGCGTCGGTGATGATCTCGCCGTGATCGGCGACGGCGTCGGTGAAGCGGTCGACGGCGGTCGAGTCGAGACCTGTTGCCTGAGTGGAGGTGTGAGTCGGCATTGGGGAAACTCCTGGGCTCGTTCCAGCGGATTGCCAGCCACCTTGCCGGGCCCCGAGCGCGGCGTCTGCCACGCTGACCCCCAACACCAGCACGGGCTGGCCGGAGTCCACCATGGGTGCTGGCTGGAATACGCCAGGCTCACCAGGGCGGGATGTCGCGGTGGGCCTCTTCAGCTGAAGCGGATGTTCACCGTCGCCAGGCCGAAGATCTTCTTGCCGTCGGACTTGGCCGCGACAAGCACGACGCCGCTGCGGGTTTCGGGATCAAGCGATTTGATCCGGCCGCTGAACTCGATGTCGCAGCCCGCGTCGGCGGACACGATCGCCGGGGCCGACAGCCGTACGGCGTAGCGCGTGATCGCTCCGGGGTCACCCGACCACGCGGACACGAACCCTGCGCCGAGACCCATCGTGAGCATCCCGTGGGCGATCACATCGGGTAGCCCGGCCAGTTTGGCGATGTCCTCGTCCCAGTGGATCGGATTCGCGTCGCCCGCAACGCCGGAATAGTTCACCAGGTCCCCGCGCGACAACCGGGTGTGGCGCACGGGTAGCTCGTCGCCGACCTTCACGTCGTCGAACGACGGCGTACCCGGCGTGCGGGTGCTACCGGCCTCGGCCACCCGGACCTCACCGTCGGGACGCGTGGTCTTCGTGTAGTCCTCTTCGCCGACTCCGAAGATGTCGACGTCGTGCATCATCTTGTGCTGCACGGCCGTCTTGATCGCCGGATCGACGTCCTCCGCCGTGAGCCCGACGACAGTGGTGTGCAGTGTGTGCACCCGTTCGCCTGCCGTGTCGGTGAAGGTGTTGGTCACCGTGATGAGGTCTCTGCCCGCGATCCGGCGGACCGAGGTCAGTTCCACGTCCACCCGCAGTTCGTCGCCTGCCTCGATCGGCCGGTGCTGTTCGAAGACCTCTTCGGTCTGCATGTAGGTGTCGTAGCCGACCACCACCTGCTCGAACATGCGGCGGTTGCACGTCATGCCGGGCGTCGACGTGAACGTCGCCGGGGCTATCAGGTCCGAATAGCCCAGCTTCGCGGCGGCGGCGACGTCCCAGTGCGCGGGATGGTAGTCCTGCACCGCGCGGGCGTACTCGCGAAGTTTCTCGCGGCCGACCACGTAGGTGTCGTCCATCTGGTACCAGTGGCCGACTCGCGCTTGCAGCGGCGACGCTTCTGATGCCTGGGTCATGAATTGCTCAACTTTCCGGCCGGCCGTTCACTGAAGCCGACGAAAAGCACAGTAACGGGTTGGCCCTGCTGGTCAGTGAGGCGGCCGGACCGCAGGCCACAGCAGGTCGAACAGCCGTGTGCTCCATCCGGCGGCCACGTCGCCACTGCGGGCGTATTCGACGAGGTAGGCACCGACGATCGCATCGATGAGCGTGGCCGCGTCGACGTCGCCGCGCATCGACCCGTCAGCCTTGCACGCGTCGATCACCGAGGTCAGGTGGCCACGCCGGTCACTGAGGATGTGTCGGAACAGTGTGCTGTACTCGGGATCCTCGTCGGTCAGCATCGCGGCCACACCGCCCAACCCGACGCCGTTCTCGACGATCTCGACGGTGCGGTCGATGAGCCCTCGCAGCCGATCGGGCGGCTCGCTCGCCGGATCGAGCGGCGCCGGGGTGGCAAGACTCGACAACGTCGTGGTGAGCAGGTCGCGCCTGTCGCGGTGCCTGCGGTAGATCGTGGTCTTCGCCACCCCCGACGCCGCTGCGACCGCTTCCATGGTGACGGCCCGCGGACCGCCGGTGCGGAGCAACTGCAGGGCCGCCGACGAGATGCGCTCATCGACGCTGCCCGGCTGTGCCATCGGCTCTCCTGTCCTGCCCGGGTGATTGCGAGCTTCGCTGACGCTACACCGAACGTAGCGCTGAGACGTCGTACGCTTCAGTCGCACCGGTGATCGAGGAGGTGAGACAGCTGGCGAGGCCGTTCCCGGATCGGGCGACGCTGGAGAGCGCGCTCGACACCGCCTCTCGCGCACCGTCGTCGAAGAACCTCCAGCCGTGGCGTTGGCGGGTCGACGACGCCGGAGTCCACCTCTACGCCGACTGGCGACGCCGGGCGGGGGACGCCCTGGTGGACCGCCGCGACGTGCTGCTTGGCTGCGGCGCGGTTCTCGACCACTGCGCGATGGCGCTGGCGGCCACCGGTTGGACGCCGCGGATACACCGGTTCCCCAGCGGCGACCACCGCAGCCACCTGGCAGTCCTCGAGGTGCTCGATGAACCGCCGCCGGCGTCGCTCCTCGAACTGGCGGCCGCCATCCCGCGCAGGCGGTCGGACCGACGACCGTTCACGACGCCGCGGTCGGCGGGCCTCGTGGAGTTGCTCCATGTCCGGGCGGCCCGGATGGGGGTCGAACTGGCGGTCGTTCCGCGCCTGCGATGGGCCCGACTCGACGACGGCGGGGTGGAGTTGCGTTACGCGGGCGCGGCAGCCGAACAATCCCAGACCGCTGTCGACGACGGGGTGCTGCTGGTGCTCGGCACCAGCA
>JAEZKH010000113.1 GCA_023415515.1 Actinomycetes bacterium | reverse complement strand
CGGTAGAACCGCTCGAAAACCAGTTGGCGTTCCTGCGGTGGAATGCCGGGGCCGTGGTCGGACACCACGAGTTCGGCGTGCACAGGGTCGGTCTGCGTCATCTGGACCCCGACGCGCCCGCCAGGCGGACTCCACTTGGCGGCGTTGTCGAGCAGGTTGAGCACCGCGCGCGACAAACCCGCCGCGTCGCCGTACACCTGCCACGGGATGATGTTGACGTCGAACTCGATATCGTTGCGGCGCCGGCGAACTCGTTCAAGGCACCGGTCGATGATCTCCGACATGTCCACGGGCTCATGGACCACGCCGCCCGCCTCGTCGCGGGTGAGATCCACCAGATCGCCGACCAGCGTTGACAATTCCTCGATCTGGGCGATGACGTCGGCGCGAAGGCCCGCCATCTCCTCCTCGGGTAACCGGGGAGCGCCGGGCTGCTGCGACGCCATCAACAACTCGACGTTGGTCCGCAGCGACGTCAGCGGCGTGCGCAGTTCGTGGCCCGCATCGGTGACCAGCCGCGCCTGACGCTCCCGCGATTCGGCGAGCCCGCGCAGCATCAGGTTGAACGCCAGCGTCAGCCGCGCGAGTTCGTCGCTGCCCACCACGGGGATCGGCCTCAGGTCGTCGGTGCGGGCCACCCGTTCGGCGGCCTCGGTTAATCGAGCCACGGGTCGCAAGCCCGCGCGGGCGACCATGCCGCCTGCGAACGCCGCGATCGCGACCCCGATGCCTCCGACGATGAGCAGCACGGTGCCAAGACGTTTCAACACCTTGCTCGTCGGCGCGAGGCTCTTGGAGATCAGCAGGGAACTGCCGTTGTTGAGGTGAACTGCGAGCACACGCTGATGGTTGGCGGTGCGCAGCGACAACAGCAGCTGACCGGACATCACGTCCTTCTCCTGCTTGCCGATCGGCAGTGTCTCGCCTTCCTGGTTGGCGGTGTATATCGACCGGCCGGGATTCACCAGCATGGCGTTGACGTCGGAGTACGCGGTGCCTTCGATCGCTTTGCCGGGATCGGCTGCCAGCGAACCGCTTTCGATCAGCAGGCGCGCCCGGCTGTGGAGCTGGTTGTCGATGTCGTCGTAGAGCGCGCGGGAGACCACGACGTAGACGGCGAGCGCCATCAGCACGACGACCATGGCCACCATCGACATCGCGAGCAGCATCACCCGCCACCGCAGTGACAACGAGCTGGGTTCTGGAAGCGAATTGTGCCGGAAGGGAAGCGGCCGGAAGTGAGCCATCGGTGTTATCGGTTCTTCGCGCAAGCGTCCCCCGCAGGCGGGCGGTACCCCCACATCATGGTGGTGTCTCGCGCAGCACGTAACCCACTCCGCGCACGGTGTGGATCAGCCGCGGCTCACCCTCTGCTTCCGTCTTCCGGCGTAGATAGCCGACGTAGACCTCCAGGGCGTTGCCTGAGGTCGGGAAGTCGAATCCCCACACTTCCTCGAGGATGCGACTGCGGGTGAGCACGCGTCGCGGGTTGGCGATCAGCATCTCCAACAACGCGAACTCCGTACGGGTCAAACTGATCTGGCGTGTGCCGCGGGTGACCTCGCGAGTCACCGGGTCGAGGCTCAGGTCGGCGAACGTCATCGCAGGCGATTCGCCGCCGTCATCAGGCGTGGTGCGGCGAAGCAACGCGCGCATCCGCGCCAGCAGTTCCTCGAGCGCGAACGGCTTGGGCAGATAGTCGTCGGCCCCCGCATCGAGGCCCGCGACACGCTCGGACACCGAGTCGCGCGCGGTGAGAACCAGAATGGGCAGGTCGTCTCCGGTGCTGCGGAGTTGACGGCAGACTTCGAGGCCGTCGAGCTTCGGCATCATCACATCGAGCACCAGAGCGTCGGGCCGGTCGCTGGCGATCAGTTCGAGCGCTTCGACGCCGTCCTGGGCCAGGGCGACGGAGTAGCCGTTGAAGGAAAGCGAGCGCCGCAGGGATTCGCGCACGGCACGATCGTCGTCGACGACAAGGATTCGCACGGCCACCAGTGTTAACCCATCGCCTGAGAGTGACCTAAGAGGCTCGCCGCGCTCCGGTCGGTCAAACGCGGGACTCGCGGGTCAGCGGCGGTCGAGATCGATCAGACCGAGGCGGGCGGCCTTGAGCAGACGACGCGGCACCTTGTGCTGCTGGCCTGCGACCGTCACCCCGACGAGTTCGGTGCGCTTGGCCTTCCACTGCGAGCGGCGGCTACGGGTGTTCGAGCGCGACATCCGGCGCTTGGGCACAGCCATGGGTGAAAGCTCCTCTTGAGGGGTCTGCCGCGCAGATCCGGCGTCGGCAATTGCCTATCAGGATAGCCGGTGACCTGCGCGGCCTCCAAAACCGCGGTTTGCGGCGATCAGGTGTAGTCCCAGACGGTGCACAGCAGGACGCCGTCGACGGTCCAGATGGTGTTGTCGATGGGCTGAATGCACTCCGCTTCGGTCGACGCCCACTGCACGACGCGCTCGTCGCGGAAGCCGCTGTCGCAGGGGACCGGACGCAGGTTCTTCAATTGGTCGACGTCGATGTCGATGTTGGGGACGTCGATGCACGTGCCGGGCGGGTACTCCGACGAGGTGCCGTAGAAACCGAAGTACCCCGGCTCATCGGCGGCGGCAGGAGCGGCGAGCGCAAGGCTCAGTGCGCAGGTCGCGGCCATGATCGAGACGCGAACGTTCATAGCTGTGAATTGTTGCCGGAATGGTCGATATTCGTGGCAAAACACTGGTTATCGGCGTCGGCGCAAGCTCGCGACTTTTCGCGCAGGCGACGGGCCGCCAGGCTCGCGGCGGGGGTTCTCGCGGTCGAAGTCGCGCAGCATGCTGTCGATCCGGCGGTTCTCGGTGCGGAACCGGCGCACCAGCCAGATCACGACGGCCGCCGCCACAACGGCCAGCACGATCCACGCAATCCAGTCCATAGGTACCCCTTCACCACAAGCGTAGCCTCCGAGCTGTGCGAATCCCGGGTGAATACATCCATCTCGGGCGCGGCTCGTAGACCCGGCCATCTCGCGTCGGGTGCCTTGACGGCGGAGCGGCAGTACCGGCTAACCTACCGGTTGGTTGGCATGCTGGTCGGTGAGGAGGATGCGTGACCCCTGCAGACGTCTCTGCGGTACGCATCGGCAACTGTTCCGGTTTCTACGGTGACAGGCACGCCGCCATGCGCGAGATGATGACCGGCGGCGACCTGGACTATCTCACCGGCGACTATCTGGCCGAGCTGACCATGCTGATCCTGGCCCGCGACCGGGCGAAGTCGCCCGACCGCGGATACGCCAAGACCTTCCTAACCCAGCTCGAAGAGTGCCTCGGGACGGCGCTCGACCGCGGCGTGCGGATCGTCGCGAACGCGGGCGGGCTCAACCCGGCCGGCCTCGCCGCCGCGGTGCGAGCGCTGGCCGACCGGCTCGGCCTGCAGGCCACGGTCGCCCACGTCGAGGGCGACGACGTGGTGTCACGGGCGGACGAACTGGGGTTGGGCAGTCCGCTGGCCGCGAACGCCTATCTCGGCGCATGGGGCATCGTGGACTGCCTCAACGGCGGCGCCGACGTCGTCGTGACGGGACGGGTCACCGACGCGTCGGTCATCGTCGGTCCGGCCGCCGCCCACTTCGGTTGGGCGCGTGACGATTACGACCGGCTCGCAGGCGCGGTCGTCGCAGGCCACGTCATCGAGTGCGGAGCGCAGGCCACCGGCGGCAACTACGCCTTCTTCGCCGAAGCCGAAGCGGTGACCGACCTCTTGCATCCGGGCTTCCCGCTCGCCGAGATCTACGACGACGGGGCGTCGGTGATCACCAAGCACCCGGGCACCGGCGGCCTGGTCAGCGTCGACACCGTGACCGCGCAGCTGCTGTACGAAATCACCGGCGCGCGATACGCCAACCCCGACGTGACCGTGCGGATGGACAGCATCGAACTGTCCCCCGACGGTGCCGACCGGGTTCGCATCGACGGCGTCCGCGGCGAGCCGCCGCCACCGACGCTGAAGGTGTCGCTGAACAGCATCGGCGGCTTCCGCAACGCGATGACGTTCGTGCTGACGGGCTTGGACATCGACGCCAAGGCCGAGCTGGTGCGCAGGCAGCTCGAGCACGGGCTGCCCGTGAAACCGGCCGAGATGGAATGGACGCTGGCCAGAACCGACCACGCGAACGCCGACACCGAGGAGGCCGCCAGCGCACTGCTGCACTGCGTTGTCCGCGACCCCGACCCGGCCAACGTCGGGCGCCGATTCTCCTCGGCCGCAGTCGAGTTGGCGCTCGCGAGCTATCCGGGCTTCACGACGACCGCGCCGCCTGGCGACGGCCAGGTCTACGGTGTGTTCACCCCCGCCTACGTCGACGCCACCCTGGTGCCGCACATCGCCGTGCACGCCGACGGCACCCGCGTCGGCATCCCCGCGGCGGCAGAGACCAAGGTGCTCGAACCCGTCACGCCGTTCGCGCTGCCGGAACCGCTTCCGTTCTCCGACACCCGAAGCGTCCCACTCGGCCGCATCGCGGGAGCGCGCAGCGGGGACAAGGGCGGCGACGCCAACGTCGGCGTCTGGGTTCGCACCACCGATCACTGGCGCTGGCTGTGCCGTGCGCTCACGGTCGAAAGGCTGCGCGAAATGCTGCCGGAAGCAGCGGATCTGACGATCACCCGCCACCTCCTTCCCAATCTTCGCGCCGTGAACTTCGTCATCGAAGGCATCCTCGGCGCAGGCGTGGCCTATCAGGCCCGCTTCGACCCACAGGCTAAAGGCCTTGGCGAATGGCTGCGAAGCCGCCACATCGACATACCCGAAAGGTTTCTGCAATGAGCACCTGGCACACCCCTGAGCGTGAAGAGCTGCGAAAGGCGGTGCGCGCCTTCGCCGAACGCGAGATTCTGCCGAACGTCGACGAGTGGGAGCGCGAGGGCATGCTGCCGCGCGAGCTGCACGTCAAGGCGGGCGAGGCCGGCCTGCTCGGCGCCGGCTTCCCCGAGTCCGTCGGCGGCGGTGGCGGTGACGGTGCCGACACGCTGACCATCTGCGAGGAGTTGCACTACGCGGGGGTTCCCGGCGGTGTGTTCGCCTCGCTGTTCACCTGCGGTATCGCGGTGCCACATATGGTCGGTTTCGGCAGCAGGGAACTGATCGACACCTACGTGCGGCCGACCCTGCGCGGCGAGAAGATCGGGTCGCTGGCGATCACCGAGCCCGGCGGCGGATCCGACGTCGGGCACCTGACCACCAAGGCGGTCTTCGATCCCGGGCCCGACGGCGGGTCCTACATCATCAACGGCGCCAAGACCTACATCACCTCCGGCGTGCGGGCCGACTTCGTCGTCACCGCCGTACGCACGGGCGGCCCTGGCGCGGCGGGCATTTCGCTGATCGTGGTCGACAAGGGCACCCCCGGCTTCGAGGTCACCCGCAAGCTCGACAAGATGGGCTGGCGTTCTTCCGACACCGCCGAACTGTCCTACACCGACGTGCGCGTTCCTGCCGCCAACCTGATCGGCGACGAGAACACCGGCTTCATCCAGATCGCCTCGGCGTTCGTCTCCGAGCGGGTCGGCCTGGCCGTGCAGGCCTATGCGGGCGCGCAACGCTGCCTCGACCTGACCGTCGAGTGGTGCCGCAACCGCGAGACGTTCGGCAAGCCGCTGATCGCACGGCAATCCGTGCAGAACACCCTGTCGGAGATGGCCCGGCGAATCGACGTCGCGCGCGTCTACACCCGCAACGTGCTCGAGCGACAGCTCGCAGGTGAGACCAACCTGATCGCCGAGGTGTGCTTCGCGAAGAACACCGCCGTCGAGTCCGGCGAATGGGTGGCCAACCAGGCCGTGCAGCTGTTCGGCGGAATGGGATACATGGCCGAGTCCGAGGTCGAGCGCCAGTACCGCGACATGCGGATCCTCGGCATCGGCGGCGGGACGACCGAAATCCTCACCTCGCTGGCCGCCAAGACGCTTGGATACCAGATGTGACGCACTCTGCTCTCCGCCCGGGCGGCTCCTCGGCGCTGACGTCGACCCTGGACCCCCGCTCGCCCGGCTACGCCGAGGCCGCCGAGGCGATGACGGCCAAGCTCGCCGAGCTCGCCGTCGAACACGCCAAGGCGTTGGCGGGGGGCGGCGAGAAGTACGTCAAGCGCCACCACGACCGCGGCAAGATGACGCCACGCGAGCGCATCGAGATGCTCGTCGACCCGGACTCGCCGTTTCTCGAGTTGAGTCCGCTCGCCGCGTGGGGCAGCCAGTACACGCTCGGCGCCAGCGTGGTGACGGGCATCGGAGCCGTCGAGGGCGTGGAATGCATGCTGGTGGCCCACGACCCCACGGTCAAGGGCGGCACCAGCAATCCGTGGACCTTGAAGAAGACGTTGCGCGCCAACCAGATCGCGTTCGAGAACCGGCTCCCGCTGATCTCGCTGGTGGAGTCCGGCGGCGCGGACCTGCCGACCCAGAAGGAGATCTTCATCCCGGGTGGGCGACTGTTCCGCGACCTCACCAGGCTGTCCGCGGCAGGCATCCCGACCATCGCGCTGGTGTTCGGCAACTCCACGGCCGGCGGTGCGTACATGCCCGGGATGTCCGATCACGTGGTGATGATCAAGGAACGCTCGAAGGTGTTCCTCGCCGGGCCGCCGCTGGTGAAGATGGCCACCGGTGAGGAGTCCGACGACGAGTCGCTTGGCGGAGCCGAGATGCACGCCAGGGTTTCGGGGCTTGCCGACTACTTCGCCGTCGACGAACTCGACGCTATCCGGATCGGTCGTCGCATCGTCGCGAGGCTGAACTGGCGAAAGCAGGGCCCGACGCCTCGACCGGTCAGGGAACCGCTTTACGACGCCGAGGAACTGATGGGCATCGTGCCGTCCGATCTGCGGATCCCGTTCGATCCACGCGACGTAATCGCGCGCATCGTCGACGGCTCGGACTTCGACGAGTTCAAACCGCTCTACGGCTCGTCGCTGGTGACCGGGTGGGCCGACCTGTACGGATATCCGATCGGCATCCTCGCCAACCATCGCGGGGTGCTGTTCTCCGAGGAGTCGCAGAAGGCCACCCAGTTCATCCAGCTGGCCAACCGGTCCGACACGCCATTGCTGTTCCTGCACAACACAACCGGTTACATGGTCGGTAAGCAGTACGAGGAAGGCGGAATGATCAAGCACGGCTCGATGATGATCAACGCCGTCTCGAACTCGACCGTCCCACACATCTCCCTGCTGATCGGAGCTTCGTACGGCGCCGGGCACTATGGGATGTGTGGACGCGCCTACGACCCGCGTTTCCTGTTCGCCTGGCCGAGCGCGAAATCCGCCGTGATGGGCGGTGCGCAACTGGCGGGCGTGCTCTCGATCGTCAACCGCGCCGCGACCGAAGCGCGCGGTCAGCAGGTCGACGAGGAGGCCGACGCGGCGATGCGCGCGGCGGTCGAAAGCCAGATCGAAGCCGAATCGCTGCCGATGGTGCTGTCCGGAATGCTCTATGACGACGGCGTCATCGACCCGCGCGACACCCGCACCGTGTTGGGAATGTGCCTGTCCGCCATCGCCACTGGCCCGATCAAGGGGACGTCGAACTTCGGCGTCTTCCGGATGTGAGTCACATGATTTCACGCGTTCTGGTCGCCAACCGCGGTGAGATCGCCCGCCGTGTCTTCGCCACCTGTCGTCGCCTCGGCATCGGCACGGTCGCGGTCTACACCCACCCCGACGCGGCCTCGCCGCACGTCGCCGAGGCCGACGCCGCGGTCCGACTGGACGGCCGCGACGGTTACCTGGACCGTGCACAGTTGATCGCGGCTGCGCGGGCATCGGGCGCCGACGCGATCCATCCCGGCTACGGATTCCTCTCCGAGAACGCCGATTTCGCCGCCGCAGTGCTGGACGCCGGGCTGACGTGGATCGGGCCGCCGGTGGCCGCGGTTTCGGCGATGGGCTCCAAGATCGAGGCCAAGAAGATGATGGCGGCCGCCGGCGTACCGGTATTGGCCGAACTCGATCCTGACACCGTCACCGAGGCCCAGCTGCCCGTCCTGGTC
>JAEZKH010000419.1 GCA_023415515.1 Actinomycetes bacterium | reverse complement strand
GAATCTCGCCGTAGCGCGACACGTCGTTGTTGCCACCCGAGATGAGGCACACCACAGTGCATCCCGGCGTGATGTCGGCTTCCAGTAGCGCGGCCACCGACAGCGCACCGGCGGGCTCGGCGATGATGCCCTCGTTCTGGTAGAGGTCCAGCATGGCGGTACAGACGGCGCCCTCGTCGACCGATGTCAGCGACACCATGTCACCCGCGGCGGCCAACGTCGCATAGGTCAGGTCACCCGCCCGGTTGACCGCGGCGCCGTCGACGAACTGGTCGACCTGCTCGAGTGTGACGGGGTGGCCCTCGGCGAGCGCGGCGATCATCGCGGCCGCCCCTGCCGGTTCGACGCCCAGAATCGAGGTGTTCGTCGTGCGTTCGGCGAGGTAGGTGGTGATGCCGGAGATACAGCCGCCCCCACCGACGGGCACGATGACCAGATCCGGTTCCGCGTCGAGTTGATCGAGCAGTTCGACGGCGATGGTGCCCTGCCCGGCGATCGTGCGCGGGTCGTCATAGGGCGGCACCAGGGTCGCCCCCGTGCGCGCCACGTCCTCCAGCGCAGCGGCGGCGGCCTCGTCGTAGGTCTTGCCGACGGCGATCAACTCGATGAACTCGCGGCCGTGGTAGCGGATGCGGTCGCGCTTCTGCTTCGGCGTCTTGGCCGGTACGTAGACCCGACCCCGGATGCCCATCGAGCGGCACGCCATCGCGAAGCCCTGCGCGTGGTTACCGGCCGACGAGCAGACCACCCCCGCCGCGATCTCGTCCTGTGAGAGCTGTCTGAGCAGGTTGGTGGCTCCTCGCAGCTTGTAGGAGCGCACCGCCTGCAGGTCTTCGCGCTTGAGGTACACCGTCGCGCCGACTGCCTCGGACAGCCGCTCGCTGTACTCCAGTGGGGTCCTGGAGACCACGTCCGAAATTCGCTGAGCGGCCGCATCGATGTCGGCCGCGGACACCGGCGGCGACGGACGGGTACTCGGACTCAGTTCAACGGACACCGATCAATGGTGCCATCTGGGGGTTTTCCCGCCAAAACCGAATTCAGTCGACGGGGGTCAGCACGAACACCGGGATCTCGCGCTCGGTCTTCTTCTGGTACTCGGCGTAGTCCGGCCAGGCCTGGACCGCACGGTCCCACCAGGCCGCCTTCTCGTCGCCGAAGACCTCGCGAGCGTCGTAGTCGCGGGTGGTGTCGCCGTCCTGCAGTTCCACCCGAGGATTCTTCTTGACGTTGTAGTACCAGACCGGGTTCTTCGGAGCCCCACCCAGCGACGCCACCACGGCGTATTCGCCGTTGTGCTCGACCTTCATCAGCGGGGTCCTGCGCAGCTTGCCGCTCTTGGCCCCGATGGTGTTGAGCACGACGACCGGCTTCCCGTTCAGTTCGGCGTCCCGGCCACCGGACCGTTCGATCTTCTCGACGTGGTCGCGAACCCAGTCGGACGCGCTGGGCTCATATTCTCCGGAAAGTGGCATGTCGTGAGCTTAGGCGCGCCAGGCAGAACAGCCGGGCCTGATCGAGTGTTTCGGTTGCCCGAAACTTTGCTTACGAGCTATCGTGACAATGTGACCGTGAACGACGAAGTACCGATCGCCGGGGTGCCCTGGCCGGTGTACAAACTGGCTGCGCTGCTGGTCGGCGCCTTCGTACTGGTCGTTGTGGGCGTCGTCACCGGCAGCGCGGCCCCCGCCGTGCTCACCGCCGCAGGCACTGCCACCGCCGTGTGGCTCGGCCTGCGGGTCGTCGTCTCACGTCACTAGCTCTCCGCCAGCCGCCGCAACCGGTCCAGATCCGCGGCCACAGTCGCTGCGTCGTTCTCGAACTCCTCGTCGGACATGCCGTCCCGCTTCCGGATGGTGAACACCACCTCGCAGCGCGGCTGCCCCAGCCCGGCGGGGATCACCCGCATCGGGTTGTAGACCGACTCCCCCGAAGGCATCCGCACGACGTGGTCGAGCACCCCGAACTCGTTGACGGGCGCGAACTCGACGATCACCTCACCCATCGGCGAGTCGGCGACCCACCCGTCGACGGTCTGCCGCAACGCCCCCTCGGCGAGGCCGGATGCCCATGTGGGCAGCTGCTGCGGGTCAGCGGCAATGGCGTACACGACATCGGGCGGGGCGCCGACCCAGACGCTGATGTGTCGCGACGTCATTGCGCTGCGCTCGTGACCCTCTGCTCACAGAGTGTGGCGGGCCGATCGGATGTCCTCATGATTCTCAACTTAGGCAATCACACTGTGCAGATGGACGGTTCACCGCAATCCGATCCGCGCCGCGATCGCCTCATCCGCCTCGCACAGGAACTCGCAGCCGACGCCGACAAACGGGTGCCCGCCTGGGTCCGCCACGGCGACCCGGAAAGCGCGATACCCGTGCGGATCGCCGTGCTGGCGGTCATGGCCCAGCAGATCGCGATCCCCAGGGCATACACGGTGGTGCCGCGCTGGCCCCTGCTGGTGCTCGAAGGTCTTCTCCTGGTCGCACTGCTGGCGATCAATCCGCGCGTCATGTCGCGCCGGACCCGGTTCGGCAAGTACGCCACGTGGGTGCTGCTCGCCGCGATCACCGTCGACAACACGGCATCGGCCATCGTCCTCGATGTGCGCATCCTCACCGGCGAGGTGAGCAACGACGCCGCGGTGCTGCTGGGCAGCGGCGCGGCGGTATTCGTCACCAACGTCATCGTGTTCGGCGTCTGGTACTGGGAACTCGACCGCGGCGGCCCCTTCGCCCGACACGTCGGCGAGCGGCCATATCCGGATTTTCTGTTCCCTCAGATGACGACTCCCAATGTGGCCAAGCCGGATTGGCGTCCGACCTTCGTCGACTACCTGTACGTCAGCGTCACGAACGTGATGGCGTTCTCCCCCACCGACACCATGCCGCTGGCGCGCTGGGCCAAGATGCTGATGGCCCTGCAGGCGATGGTGGCGTTGTCCACCGCCGCACTCGTAATCGCCAGGGCAGTGAACGTTTTGGGCTGAACGTTCAGTCGCGGCGCAGGGGTACGTTCGGGTCATGGGTATCGCCACAACCGACTTGTCGCCGATCGAGCAGACCGCATTCCTCACCGAATACGCGAGGGCGTTGGACAGCCGGTGGACCGAACCCATCCTCGGCGACGCGCTGGCCGACGAGGTGGTCGGCAAGATCGACTACGACTTCGAGGGCCTGGGAGTGCAGACCAGCGTGGTGTGTCAGACCGCGTTGCGCGCCAAGATGCTCGACGACCGGGTGCGTGCATTCGTCGACGCGCATCCCGATGCGGTCGTCGTCGACCTCGGCGCCGGCCTGGACAGTGGGTACTACCGCGTCGCACCGCCGCCGACGGTGGACTGGTACAGCGTGGACCTGCCGGGAATCATCGACGTGCGGGGTGAGACGCTTCCCTCGGCGCCACAATCGCATTCGGTGGCCGCCTCGCTGGCCGGGGACCGCTGGAGCGAAGCGATACCGGCCGATCGCCCGGCAATGCTGATCGCCGACGGGCTGTTCGCCTTCCTCGACGAGCCGGTCATCGTGGGTATCTTCGCCCACATCACCAAGCACTTCCGGTCCGGTCAGCTGGCGTTCAACGACTACGGCAGGATCGGTCGGCTCAGCAGGCTGGCGGTCAAGCTCTACCCGCAGAAGATGTTCAAAGACGTCGGCAGCCAGTTCGCCTATCCGGGCTTCAAGGACGCCCATCACCCCGAGAGTTGGAATCCGCGGCTGCGACTGATCGAAGAGGCAAGCCTGACCGACGCCCCGGAAGTCGACTTGTTTCCCGGCTGGGTTCGGGTGGCGACCAAGCTCTCGCGGCACAGCAGGACGGCACGGCGCAAGGCACGAATCCTGCGCTACGCGTTCTAATCAGCCTCGAACAGGCCGTTCAGCTCCGCGAAGGGGGCCGCGTTCGCCAGCGGCGTGAAGTCGCCGCCGTCGGCGATGCTGCGCGCGGCCGACAGGAAGGCGTTCCAGGTGACCCGCGACAGCGCCGACCCGACGCTGATCCGCCGGACACCGAGGTCGGCCAGCTCGGCCATCGACAACCCCGCGCCGGAGGACTTCAACACGTTGACCGGGTAGGGCCCCACCGCATCCATCAACGCCGCGATGTCTTCGCGGCTCGCGATGCCGGGAGCGAACAGCACATCGGCGCCCGCATCGGCGAAGGCCTGCAACCGCTCGATCGCCTCCCTCAGCGGATCGGGGTGACCGTACAGGAAGCACTCGGCGCGTGCCGTCAACACGACGTCGCGACCGGAGGCGTTGATAGCCGAGCGCGCCACCCGGATGCGCTCGACCGCCTGCTCGATCGGCAGCACCGGATCGTCGCCGTCGCCCCACGCGTCTTCGATGGACAGCCCTGCGACGCCGGTGGCGACGCAGCGAGAGACGTTGACGGCCAACCGATCCAACTCGTCCGCGTAGCCCGCTTGGAAGTCGGCGTTGACCGGCAGGGCGACCGCATCGACGATCTCGGCGATGTTGCCGAGGACGGCGTCGGTCGTGAGCGACGTCGGCGAGTCGGGCAACCCGCGCGCGAACGCGAAACCCGCGCTGGTGGTGGCCAGCGCCCTAAACCCGCACGCGGCCAAGGCGATCGCGGTGCCCCGGTCCCACGGATTCGGTATCACGAAGCAGCCGCCCTCATGCAACCGGCGGAATTCGGTGTACAGGTCTGGCGAAGCCATCAACCCAGGCAACCGGGACCCAACAGCGCCTTCAGATCGCCCATCAACGCCGAGGATGGGGTGACCCGCAGCGACTGATCCAGTTCCAGGGTGGTGATGCGCTCGCCGCTGATCAGCCGAAGATGAACCTGTGAGGTGCCGGGGTGACGTGCGAGCACCTGTTTGAGCGCGTTGACCTTGTCGATGGTGCACTGCCGCGTCGGCAGGCTCACCGCCAGCGGCCGATCCACGGAGGCGTTCGAGAAGTCGGGCACCACGAGGTCGTTGGCGATCAGGCAGATGCGATCATCCTGGATCCTGACCTTTGCGCTGACCAGCACCACGGCGTCGTCGACCACCTCGGCGCCGTAGCTCGAGTACGTGTGCGGGAAGAACATCACCTCCACGCCGCCGGTCAGATCCTCCAATTGTGCTGATGCCCATGGCATACCGTTCTTGTTGACCCGACGGTTCACCCCTGTGAGAATCCCGCCGACGCGTACCTGCGCATCATTGGGGACTTCGCCGTCGAGGATCGCCGGAATCTGGGTGTCGACCTGGGTGGCCAACAGGTGCGCGACGCCGTTGAGCGGGTGGCCCGAGACGTACAGGCCGAGCATCTCGCGCTCGAGCGCCAGCTTGTGCTTGTCGTCCCACTCCTCGTCGGGCACCTTGATGGTGAACACGGCGTCGGTGGCGGTGTCGGCGCCGCCGAAGAGGTCGAACTGGCCCATCGCCTCGGCCTTCTTCGTCCCGAGGACCGAGTCGACGGCGTCGGTGTGCACCAGGAACAGGCCTTTGCGCGGATGCCCGAGCGAGTCGAAACCGCCTGCCTTGATCAGCGATTCGGTGACCTTCTTGTTGCACGGCCCGATGTCGATCTTGTTCAGGTAGTCGGAGAAGTCGATGAACTTCCCCTTCTCTGTGCGCGAGTTGATCATGGACGCAACGACATTTGCGCCGACATTACGCACTGCACCGAGGCCGTAGCGGATGTCTTCGCCCACCGAGGCGAAGTTCAGGCTGGACTCGTTGACGTCGGGCGGCAGCACCGTGATCCCCAGCCTCCGGCAGTCGGCCAGATAGACAGCGGCCTTGTCCTTGTCGTCGCCGACGGAGGTGAGCAGGCCCGCCATGTACTCGGCCGGATAATTCGCCTTCAGGTACGCCGTCCAGTACGACACCAGCCCGTAGCCCGCCGCGTGCGACTTGTTGAACGCGTAGTCGGCGAACGGCAGCACGGTGTCCCACAACGCCTTGATCGCGCCTGCGGAGAAGCCGTTGGCCTTCATGCCTTCGGAGAAGCCTTCGTACTCCTTGTCGAGCACCTCGCGCTTCTTCTTGCCCATCGCCTTACGCAGGATGTCGGCTCGGGCGAGCGAGTAGCTCGCCACCTTCTGCGCGATGCGCATGATCTGTTCCTGGTAGACGATCAGGCCGTAGGTCTCCGAGAGAATCTCCTCGAGAGGTTCCGCCAACTCGGGGTGGATCGGCTTGATCGCCTGCTTGTTGTTCTTGCGGTCGGCGTAGTCGTTGTGCGCGTTCATGCCCATCGGGCCAGGCCGGTAGAGCGCGATGACAGCGACCACATCCTCGAAGCCGGTGGGCTGCATGCGGCGGAGGAGGTCTCGCATCGGCCCGCCGTCGAGCTGGAAGACACCGAGAGTGTCTCCGCGGCCGAGCAATTCGTATGTCTTGGGATCGTCGAGCGGAACGGACTCGAGATCGAGTTCGATGCCCCTGTTGGCTTTGATGTTCTCCAGCGCATCACCGATGATCGTCAGGTTGCGCAGACCGAGGAAGTCCATCTTCAGCAGGCCGATGGCCTCGCACGACGGGTAGTCCCAGCCGGTGATGATGGCGCCGTCCTGCGGCCGCTTCCACAGCGGGATGGCCTCGGTGAGCGGCTCGCTGCTCATGATCACCGCGCAGGCGTGCACACCGGCGTTGCGGATCAAGCCCTCCAGCCCCCGCGCCGTCTCGTAGATGGTGCGCACGTCGGGATCGGTGTCGATCAGGCCGCGCACCTCGGCGGCTTCCTTGTACCGCTCATGGCTCGGGTCGGTGATGCCCGACAGCGGGATGTCCTTGGCCATGATGGGCGGCGGCAGCGCCTTGGTGATGCGATCGGCGATCGCGAAGCCAGGCTGCCCGTAGTGGATGCGGGCCGAGTCCTTCAATGCCGCCTTGGTTTTGATGGTGCCGAAGGTGATGACCTGGGCAACCCGGTCGTGGCCCCACTTGTCGGCGGCATATCGCACCATTTCACCGCGGCGCCGATCGTCGAAGTCGATGTCGATATCGGGCATCGACGCGCGTTCGGGGTTGAGGAAGCGCTCGAACAGCAGCCCATGCTCGATCGGGTCGATGTCGGTGATGCGCAGCGCGTAGGCGACCAGCGACCCTGCCGCCGACCCGCGGCCGGGCCCCACCCGGATGTCCACCGAGCGCGCGTAGCCGACGAGGTCGGCGACGATCAGGAAGTAGGACGGGAAGCCCTTGGCGCAGATGACCTCGATCTCGTATGCGGCCCTGTCGATGTAGGCCTGAGGCACGCCGCCCGGGAAACGCCTGGCCAGCCCCGCGTCCACCTCATGACGCAGCCACGATGCCTGATCGTGGCCTTCCGGCACGGGGAACACCGGCATCCGGTCCCGGGTCTCCCACACCTCTTTGTAGGACTGCACGCGTTCGGCGATCAGCAGCGTCGCGTCGCATGCGCCGGGAAGCTCGTCGTCCCACACGGCCCGCATCTCGGCCGCGGACTTGAGGTAGTAGCCGTCCCCGTCGAATTTGAACCGGTTCGGGTCGGAAAGGGTCTTCCCCGTCTGCACGCACAGCAGCGCCTCGTGGTTGTGGGCGGCGTCGCGAGTGACGTAGTGGCAGTCATTGGTGGCCAGCGGCGGGATGTCGAGCTTGCGACCGATCTCGAGCAGCCCGTCGCGGACCCGACGCTCGATCGACAGGCCGTGGTCCATCAGCTCGAGGAAGTAGTTGTCCGGGCCGAAGATCTCGCGCCATTTCGCCGCCGATTCCAGCGCCTCGCGGTCATGGCCGAGGCGCAGCCGGGTCTGCACCTCCCCCGAGGGGCAGCCGGTGGTGGCGATGATGCCGGTGGCGTGCTCGGCGACGATCTCGGCGTCCATTCGCGACCACTTGCCGAGCTGGCCCTCGAACGATGCCAGCGACGACAGCTTGAACAGGTTGCGCACGCCGGTCGCGTTCTCCGCGACCATCGTCAAATGGGTGTAGGAACCGCTGCCTGACACGTCGTCGGACTTCTGGCTGGGATCGCCCCACAGGATGCGCTTGGTGTCGAAGCGGGACCCCGGCGCAATGTAGGCCTCGACGCCGATGATCGGTTTGATACCGGCTTCGGTGGCCGCGTTGTAGAACTCGCTGGCGCCGAACATGTTTCCGTGGTCGGTCATGCCGATCGCAGGCATCTCCAGCCGCTGGGCCTCGGCCAGCATCGGAGCGATTTTCGCAGCACCGTCCAGCATCGAGTATTCGGTGTGGTTGTGGAGGTGCACGAAGGAGCGACGAGCGCTCGCGCGAGGAGCCGACGGACTGGTCATAGGCACGCCAGTCTATGACCGCCCACCGACTCCCACGGGCGTGTCGCGGTGCGTGTCTTGTCGCAGGCGCGGTTACCCGGTAAAGGCGCGGCGGGAGTCAGCCGATCAGCGCGCCGAGCCTGCTGCGGAGATGGTCGGCGACGGCGCTGTCGGCGGTCAATTCGATCGCGGTGCGATACGCCTGGGCGGCCTCATCGGGGCGGCCCGCGGCGGCGAGAAGATGCGCCCTGGTGGTCCATGCGGGCTGGAACCGCTCGATCAACCCGGCTTCGAGCGCGTCGAGCGCACGAAGGCCTGCGGCGGGTCCGTCGATCTCGCCGTCCACCGCGGCCAGCGCGACCGCTGCGCCGAGCGAGGGTGCCACGTTCACCAACGCGCGGTACAGCGTGCGCAGCGCGACGAGGTCGGTGGGCCGGGTGCAGTGCGCCGACTGCACGGCAGCCTCGTATTGGAACCGGCCTGGTCGGCCGAGTCGGTGCGCGCGGTGCAGAAGGTCCTCGCCACGGGCGATCAACCCGGCGTCCCAGCACGTGGAATCCTGCTGGTCGAGCGGGACGAACCGGCCGTCGACGCGCCGCGCGGGCCTGCGCGCCTCCGAGAGACACACCAGCGCGGCCAGCCCGAGCACCTCGGGTTCCTCGGGCAGCAGTTCGGTGAGGACCAGCGCGAGGTGCAGGGCCTCCGCCGAGAGCGTCTCCACCACGGCGATCTCCTGGGCGAGTTGCCAGTCGACCGCGTAAGCGCCGTATACAGCCTCGAGCACCGCGGGCAGTCGATCCGCCACATCGGTGGAGGCCGGGAGCGTGAACGGAATTCCGGCGTCGCGGATGCGTTTCTTGGCCCGCGCCAACCGCTGCGCCATGGTGGCGGGTTCGACCGCGAACGCCCTGGCGATGTCCGCCGCCCCGACGCCGAGAACCGTCTGCAACATCAACGGTGCGCGGATATCGGCCGCGATCGCCGGGTGCGCGCAGACCAGCATCAGCTCCAGCCGCCGGTCGGGGATCTCGGGTACGTCCTCGAATTCCGCTGGGCTGTCGCGTGTTTCGTCGAGAGGATCGGTCTTCCGGTAGGCGTGGGATTTCCACACATCGCGCATCCGGTTGCGCGCGACCGTGATCAGCCACGCCTCGGGATTCGCCGGAATTCCACCGTCCGTCCACGTCGCCAGCGCGCGCTCCAGCGCATCGGCCAGTGCGTCCTCGGCGGCGGCGATGTCGCGGGGTTACGGGCTGTACCACCCGCGGTCGGTGGCGTATGTCCGCGCCACCGGGCGGATTTCGATCGAACCCCAACCGTTGGCGGGATTGCGCTGCGCCCATTTGATCGCCTCGTCGAGGTTGTCGACCTCGATGACGAAAATCCCGCCGAGTTTCTCTTTGGTGTCGGCGAACGGGCCGTCCTGGATCTGCAGGGTGCCGTTGCGGCCGGTCACGGTGGTGGTGGCGACGACGGAGTCGAGCACTTCGGTGCCGATCAGCACACCCGCTGCCGACAGGTCGTCGGCGTAGGCCTTGAAGGCGGCCATGGCCGGCGCCATGTCCTCCTCGGTGAGGCCGATCTCGCCGCCTTCCTGATAGTGCATCAACAGGCAGTACCGCATGTTCTCCTCCTCGGTGTCGATTGTGACGTCCCCACCGTCATGATGAGTCACGCGCTGGCGAATCGACATGTGGTGACCGACCGGTCCTCGCAGCACATCGAGGGCGCTCATCAGAACCCCAGGCGGGGGTGGGCGGTCCGGTGCATCTTCTTCTCCTTCTCGATGGTCGTCGCCCGGGTTGGGCGGCTCTCATCGGCTAGGAGGAGCGGGGATCGGAGATTCGCACACTTTCTTCGGATCCGGTTGGCGCGCCCCGCGTGCCGCGTCGGGCCCGCACTAGTGCGTCGCCGGTGAAGATCACGAGCGCCAGCCAGATCAGCGCGAAGCCGAGCCACCGGCCGAGCGGCATCGGTTCGTGCCCGATGAACACCCCCCAGGCCATCTGCAGGCCCGGGTTCAGGTAGAACAGCAGGCCCAGCGTCACCATCGGAAGTCGTTGGGCCGCCGCCGCGAAGAGCAGAAGCGGGATCGCGGTGACCGGACCGGCCAGCAGGAGCAGCAGCGTGTGGCCGACCCCGTGGTTCATGAAGTGGGCTTGACCCGACATCTGCAGCCAGATCATGAAGCCGACCGCGACAGGCAGCGCCCACAGGGTTTCCACTGTGACGCTCACCCTGGGATCGGCGTCGACGACCTTCTTGATCAAGCCGTAGAACGCGAATGTGAAAGCCAGGATCAGCGCCACGTACGGCACATCACCCACCTCGGCGGTGAGGATGCCGACAGCAGCCACCGCGAGGACGAGAGCCAGAAGTTGCCACCGGTTGAGCCGCTCCCGGAAGATCACCACCCCGAGCGCGACGGTGACCAGCGGGTTGATGAAATAGCCCAACGCGGCGTCGACGACGTGACCATGGGTGACGGCCCAGATGTACGTGCCCCAGTTCAGCGCGATGAACACCGCGGCTGCCAGGAGTTGAAGCCAGGTGCGCGCGGTGAGCCTGCGCAGGTCGCCGAGTCGTCGCACGACCGCAAGCAGGACCAGCAGCATCACCGCGCTCCACACGAAGCGGTGCGCGAGTATCTCGGGCGCGGTTGCCGGCAGCAGAAGCAGGAAGAAGCCCGGGCACAGTCCCCACCAGATGTAGGCCCCTGCGCCGAAGAGCAACCCGGAACGGCGCCGCTCGCCGCTCACAGGTGGTGGTCGCGCAGGACGTCGAGGGCGTGCTGCAGGTCGGCGGGGTACGGGCTGCTGATCTCGACGCGGCGGCCGTCCGCGGGATGGGCGAATGCCAGCGACCGGGCATGCAGCCACTGCCGTTCCAGGCCGAGCTTTTTCGCGAGCACCGGATCGGCGCCGTAGGTCAGGTCCCCCACGCACGGATGGTGCAGAGCAGCGAAGTGCACCCGGATCTGGTGGGTGCGCCCGGTCTCCAGTTCGATGTCGAGCAGGCTGGCCGCCTGGTGCGCCTCCAGCGTGTCGTAGTGGGTGACGCTGTGCCTGCCGCCCTGCGTGACCGCGAACTTCCAGTCGTGACCCCGGTGCCGTCCGATCGGCGCATCGATGGTGCCGCTCGATGGGTCCGGATGTCCTTGGACCACAGCGTGATAGCGCTTCTCCACCGTGCGCTGCTTGAAGGCGCGCTTCATCACCGTGTACGCGCGCTCGGACAGTGCTACCACCATCACACCGGAGGTGCCGACGTCGAGGCGGTGCACGATGCCCTGGCGTTCGTGGATCCCCGACGTGGTGATGCGGAAGCCCGCCGCCGCCAGACCGCCGAGCACCGTCGGACCGTGCCAGCCGACAGTCGCGTGTGCGGCCACCCCGGCAGGCTTGTCGACCGCGACGATGTCCTCGTCGGAATACAGGACGGTCATACCCTCGATATCGACCGGCGTGTTCTCGACAGGCGCCGGCGGTTCAGGCAGGCGCACCTCCAACCATGCGCCCGGCGTGAGCCGGTCCGACTTGCCCACCGGTGCGCCGTCGAGGTCGACGCCGCCGTCTTCGGCCAGCGCCGCGGCCGCGGTGCGCGACAGGCCGAGCAACCGCGCCAGCCCCGCGTCGACCCGCATTCCCGCCAGTCCCTCCGGCACCGGCATTGAACGGGTGTCCATCAGGCCGTTGGCTCGCCGTCGGGCCTCCGCCGCCCCCGGGTGTCGAAGTCGAACCCGAACAGCGACAGCACGACCAGCAGGATCGCCCCACCCACGACCGACGGGTCGGCGACGTTGAACACCGGCCACCATCCGATGGACAGGAAGTCGACGACATGGCCCTGCAACGGGCCGGGCGAACGGAAGAACCGGTCCACCAAATTGCCGAGCGCACCCCCGAGGATCATGCCGAGACCGATCGCCCACCACGGGGAAACCAGCCGCCTGCCCATCCAGATGATCCCGACCACCACGCAACTGGCGATCAGCGTGAGCACCCACGTGTATCCCGTCGCCATCGAGAACGCCGCCCCGGAGTTGCGGACGAGAGTCCAGGTCACGGTGTCGCCGATGATCGAGACCGGCTGCCCCGGCGTCAGCAGCTTGACCGCCAGCACCTTCGTGACGATGTCGAGCGCAAGGATGACGGCGGCCACCGTCACCAGAAGCCGGATACGGCGACGCGGCTTCGGATCGACGTCGGCGGCGGTCACCGGCTCGCTGCTGGCCGATTCATCAGTCACTCCCCCATCATTCCAAAGCGTGATTTTGCAATGATGAGGGCGTGAGCCGCCTCGTCGTCATCACCACCGGCGGCACAATCGCCAGCAGCGCCGACACCGAAGGTGTTCGGCGTCCCGCGACAAGCGGGGTAGACCTGGTCGCCGGGCTCGACGTCGAGGTCGTCGACCTCATGTCGGTGGACAGCTCGCAGCTGACCCCCGCCGACTGGGACTCGGTGCGGACGGCCACCGCTGCGCTGGCTGCGCGGGACGGCGTCGACGGCGTCGACGGCATCGTGATCGCCCATGGCACCGACACCATGGAGGAATCGGCGCTCTGGCTGGAGCTGACGTACGACGGCGCCGTACCCGTGGTGATGACGGGCGCGCTGCACAGTGCCGACGCGCCGGATGCCGACGGGCCTGGGAACCTGCGCGGCGCGCTGACAGTGGCCGCCAGCGCGCAGGCTCGCGGCCTCGGCGTCCTGGTCACCCTCGCCGGCACCGTGTGGCAGCCGCTCGGACTGCAGAAGGTCGCGACCGTCGACCTGTCGGGATTCACCGGTATGCCGGTGGGCACCGTCTCCGGCGAACGCTTCACGCTGACGGCGGCCAAGCAGCGCCCGTTTCTCGGCGAACTCTCCGGCGCGGATGCCCCGAGGGTGGACATCCTCGCGGTGTACCCGGGCGCCGACGGGGTGGCGATGGATGCCTGCGTCGCGGCGGGCGCCGAAGGCATCGTGCTCGAGGCGCTCGGCGCAGGCAATGCCGGAGCGGCCGTGATCGACGCGGTAGGACGGCACTGCGCCGAAGGGGTGGCAGTCGTGGTGTCGACGCGGGTGCCGGGGGGAAAGGTGAGCGCCGGGTACGGGCCGGGCCGGGACCTGGTGGAGGCAGGCGCGGTGATGGTGCCGCGGCTGCGGGCCCCGCAGGCGCGGGTGTTACTGATCGCCGCCCTGGCGAGCGGCTCTCCCGTCGACGACGTCGTCGCCCGATGGGGCTGAATCAGCGGCCAGCGTCTGGATGTAGTCGGGCCAGTCGAGGCTGTCGACGGGGTTGGCCCGCTGGATGTCCGGCGTGTCGTCGGTGAATGTGCGCACCGGGCCCTTGCCCGTACTGCGGGTCTCGAATCGCACGGTCATCACCCCGTGGCCCGCGCCCTGAATCCAGCCGTGGCCGTGCTCGGTGTGCGCGACGTCGTCCCCGATCCGCCAGGCGGGCGCCCTCTCGGCGGCTTGGCTGACCGGCTTCGGCATGCCTGCGTCGGACACCTCTTCGGCCATCAGATCCAGGTCGGGAAACAACGACTCCTGCCTGACCTCCGACAGACCCGAGAAACCAACGCCGACAAGGCGAATCGGGCCCACCTCAAGCGGGTCGAGCAGGAGCTTGCGCGCCATCGCGGTGAGCGTCGCAGCGTCGGTGGTGGCATACGGCAGCGTCGCGGAGCGCGTCAGGATGCTCATGTCGGATTTCCTCAACTTCACGGTGACCGTTCGTGCCCCGCGGCCATCCTTCTCGAGCCTGGTGTGCGCATGGCCGCCGATCGAGCCGACCGCCTCCCGCAGCTGGTCGAGCGTGGTCAGATCCTCGGCGAACGTCGATTCGGCGCTGATCTGTTTTGCGGGTCCGTTCTCGGCGACCGGCCGGTCGTCGATTCCCTTCGCCAGTTGGCGCAGAGCGGCCCCGACGGTGGCGCCAAGGATGTTGGCCGCCTCGGCCTCCGACAGCGCTGCGAACGCGCCGATGGTCTCGATGCCGAGCCGGTGCAGCTTCTCCTCGGCGACCGGACCGATGCCCCACAGCCGCCGGACCGGCAGCCCGTCGAGCAGGACGCGTTCCTCCTCACGGCGCACCACCCGGATCCCGTCGGGTTTGGCAAGGCCGGAAGCGATCTTGGCGATCTGCTTGCCCGAGCCGGCGCCGACGGATGCGACGAGCCCGGTGACGTCCTTGATCGTGGCGCGCAGCCCTTCGCAGAACGCCTCGACCTCCGCGGCGCCGGCGCCTGCGAGCTCGGCGGGCTCGCCGAACGCCTCGTCGAACGAGAGCTGCTCGAGGACCGGCACCGCCGCGCGAACGGTGTCGAGCACCCGGCGGCTCGCCACCCCGTAGACCACGCCGCGCGGCGGAAGCACGACAACGGCGGGACCGACGAGCCTGCGGGCCTGGTGCATCGGCATCGCCGAGCGGGCGCCGTAGACGCGGGATTCGTAGCTGGCGCCCGCCACCACGCCGCGGCCGCCGAGCCCGCCGACGAGCACCGGGCGCCCCCGCAGCGTCGGCCTGGTCAGCTGCTCGACAGACGCGAAGAACGCATCCATGTCGAGGTGCAACACCCAACGAGCGGCCACATCTGCCGATGCTAGGACGCTAGCCTGACGGTCGTGCGTAGCCCCGTCGGAGCCTTCGGGCGGTGGATCGACCACTTCGAGCGCAACGACGCGGTGCACGCCGAGGTCGACGCGGCCATCGACTTCGACGGCCACTGCGACATCGCTGCCGAAGACCGGCCGCCGCTCATCGAGTCCGTCCGCCGCTTCCAGCTCGGTGAGAGCGGCGACGGCCAACAGCTGCTGCGCAAGGCGGCCAGGGCGGGCGACCCCGAATACCTGCGCGCCGCTGAGCTTTTCATCGCCGAGGAGCAGCAGCACGCGGCGCTTCTGCTGCGCCTGCTCGGCTACCTGGGTGGCGAACCGATGCGCGGTCACTGGTCGGATGCGGTGTTCGTGAGGTTACGCAGGCTGATGGGGCTGCGGACCGAGTTGATGGTGCTGACCGTCGCCGAGGTCGTCGCGCTGTCCTATTACGGCGGCCTGGCCGACTCCGGACCCGATGCGGTCGTGCGGGCCGTCGCGGCCCGCATCGTCGCCGACGAGCACCCCCACGTCCGGTTCCAGGTGGATCGGTTGCGAGCCGGGTTCGCCGGATCACGCGTCGCGATGCGATCACTGGCCTTCGCCTTCTGGTGGCTGACGGCGATCGGCGCCACCGTCGTGGTGTCCTTCGACCACGGCCCGCTTCTGGATGCGATCGGCTACCGCCGCACCCGCTTCATCCGCGACGTGCTCGGCGACTTCGCGACGGTCACTTCCGCGGTGCTGCGCCGCTAAGCCTTGGCGATGGCCACCAGGACGCCGTCGCCGATCTCGCTGCCTTCGGCGAGTTCACCGAAGGAGAACTCGGTGGCCAGGATCTCGCGGGCGATCATCTCGGCGTGCGTCTGCGCCCATTGCCGACGCTCCGCGGGTACGGCCATGACGACCGAGATCCGGTCGGACACATCCAAACCCGTGCTTCGCCGCAGTTCCTGCAGTTCGCGAATGCGATCCTTGGCCCAACCCTCTGCCTCGAGTTCGGGTGTGACCGTTCCGTCGAGCACCACGAGACCCGAGCCCCCCGGCAGCGCCGTCGTCCATTCGGGGTCGGCGGCGACGAGCCTGGAACTGAACTCGGTCGGCAGCAGCACCGCGGGGCCCGCCGTCAGCGTGCCGTCGGGGTTGACCACCCCGTCGCCGGCCTTCACCGCCTTGATCGCGGCCTGTACGTCCTTGCCGATTCGCGGCCCCGCTTCCCTGGCGTTGACGGTGAGCTCGAAGCGGCCGTAGGACGCGATGTCGTCGGTGAGCTCGACCGCCTTCACGTTCAGCTCGTCGGCGAGCAGGTCCCGGAACGGCTCCAGGCGCTGTGGATTTTCAACGGCCACAGTGAGTTTCGGCAGCGGCAGCCGGACCCGCAGCTTCTTCGCCTTACGCAGCGACGAAGCCGCCGACGCCACCTCTCGCACCTGGTCCATGGTCGCGACCAGCGCCGCGTCGTGCGGCAACTCACCTGCCTGCGGCCAGTCGGTGAGATGCACCGATCGCTCCCCGGTGACACCGCGCCAGATGACCTCGGTGACAAGCGGGAGCAACGGCGCGGCGAGTCTGCCCGTGACCTCCAACACGGTGTGCAGCGTGTCGATGGCGTCGGGATCCTCTTCCCAGAAGCGCGATCTCGACCGTCGCACATACCAGTTCGTCAACGCATCGGTGAACTGCCGAAGCTTTTCACATGCCCCCGAGATATCGCACACATCAAGGGATTCCGTGAGATCGTCGCGCAGCTTGGCCAGCTTGGCCAGAATGTAGCGGTCCAGCACGTGAGAGGAATCGGTGCGCCATGTGCCCTTCTTCGGCGCATACAGCGCCAGGAACGTGTAAGCGTTCCACAGCGGCAGCATCACCTGCCGCACCCCCTCGCGGATGCCCTGCTCGGTCACGATCAGGTTCCCGCCCCGCAGGATCGGCGACGCCATCAGGAACCAGCGCATCGCATCGGATCCGTCGCGGTCGAAGACCTCGGTCACGTCGGGGTAGTTGCGCAGCGACTTGCTCATCTTCTGACCGTCGTTGCCCAGCACGATGCCGTGCGAGACACAGGTCCGAAAAGCCGGTTTGTCGAACAGCGCCGTGGCGAGCACGTGCAGCGTGTAGAACCAGCCCCTGGTCTGGCCGATGTATTCGACGATGAAGTCGCCGGGGAAGTGCGAGTCGAACCAGTCGGCGTTCTCGAACGGGTAGTGCACCTGCGCGTAGGGCATCGACCCGGAGTCGAACCACACGTCGAAGACGTCCGGTATCCGCCGCATCGTCGACCTGCCGGTCGGGTCGTCGGGGTTGGGGCGGGTCAACTCGTCGATGTACGGCCGGTGCAGATTCTCCGGGCGGACCCCGAAGTCGCGCTCGAGTTCGTCGAGGCTGCCATACACGTCGATGCGCGGGTAGGTCGGATCGTCGGATGTCCACACCGGAATCGGGCTGCCCCAGTAGCGATTCCGGGAAATCGACCAATCCCGCGCGTTGGAGAGCCACTTCCCGAACTGGCCGTCCTTGACGTGTTCGGGATACCAGGTGATCTGCTGGTTCAACTCGATCATCCGGTCGCGGAACTCGGTCACCTTGACGAACCACGACGACACAGCCCGGTAGATCAACGGGTTCCGGCACCGCCAGCAGTGCGGGTAGGAGTGCTCATAGGTCTCGTGCCGCATGAGCACCGGCGCATTCTGCGCCGCGGGACCGGTCTGGTTCTTCAGGTCCCGGATGATCTGCGGGTTGGCCTCGAACACGTGTTGGCCGACGTAGTCGGGCACTGTCGCGTCGAACCGGCCCCTGGCGTCCACCGGCGTGACCGCAACGATGCCGGCAGGCTGCGTCACGCCCATGTCCTCCTCGCCGTATGCGGGCGCCATGTGGACCAGACCGGTGCCGTCCTCGGTGGTGACGTGGCCGCCGGGCAACACCTGAAAACTGTTGACGGCGTCCGAGAAATACGGAAACGGCGGCAGGTAGCGCGTGCCGACGAGGTCGGCGCCCGAATAGGTGGCGATGATCTGCGGCTCTTCGCCGAGTTCCCTTGCATACGCGGCGACCCGCGCGGCGGCGATGACGTAACGTCGGTCCCCCGCCGCCACGACGACGTACTCGATCTCCGGGTTGACCGCCACGGCCTGGTTGGACGGCAGCGTCCACGGGGTCGTCGTCCACACCAGTAGGTAGGCGTCGCGCAGCGGGCCGTCGGTGATGCGGAACCCGACGGTGATCGCGGGATCCTGGCGGCTCTGATAGACGTCGTCATCCATCCGCAGCTCGTGGCTCGACAGCGGCGTCTCGTCGTTCCAGCAGTACGGCAGGACGCGGTAACCCTCGTAGGCCAGGCCCTTGTCCCAGAGCTGTTTGAAGGCCCAGATGACCGACTCCATGAACGTCAGGTCGAGCGTCTTGTAGTCGTTGTCGAAGTCCACCCAGCGCGCTTGGCGGGTCACGTAGGCTCGCCACTCCTCGGTGTACTTGAGCACCGACGCGCGACAGGCGTCGTTGAACTTCTCGATGCCCAGCTCTTCGATCTGCGCTTTGCCGGTGATGCCGAGCTGGCGCTGGACTTCCAGTTCGGCAGGCAGTCCGTGGGTGTCCCAGCCGAAGCGGCGGTCCACCTTGAAGCCGCGCATCGTGCGATAGCGCGGGACGATGTCCTTGACGTAGCCGGTCAGCAGGTGGCCGTAGTGCGGCAGGCCGTTGGCGAACGGCGGGCCGTCGTAGAACACGTACTCCGGCGCGCCGTCGCGGCGCGCCACGCTGGCGCGAAAGGTGTCGTCGTCCTCCCAGTAGGACAGGACCTCGGATTCCAGCGCCGGAAAGTTCGGGGCGCCTGCGGCGGGCCTCGGATAGCTGCTCACGGTCGTGCGTCGTCTCCATGCCGATCGTTCATGGCACGGGGACGACGACGCGCCGGTGCGCGAACGCCGCGGTACCACCCCGCTTGCGCACCTGGGTGCGCCGCTCGAATGACGGCTGTGACGGGCCTACCCGTTCGGTTCTACTTGGCCAGAAACTCGTTGTCTGCGCTGTTCTTCCGAAGGCTCCCCGGTGATGGCCGGATCGGTGCCGATGGATCAGATTCTAACGCTCAATGACCGACGGCCACCGGGGTGTGCGCCTGCGGGGACGCCTCCGACGTCAGCTCGATCAGCGCCAGCGGCAGCTGCTCGGCGAGTTCCTCGACGGTGTAGGCGTCGAAGCTGCGCGTGTCGTACCACCAGTCGAGGCGCACGAGGCCGTCGACCCGGTGGGCGCACAGCTCCAGCGCATGCCTGCGCCCCGGCTCGACGCCGCGATAGGAGAAGGCGATCTCGGCGGGTGGCTGCTCGACGTTCGCCGCGTTCGACGGTGCCGAAAGGCTGCGGTGCACGGCGCCGAGCACCTCCGTGGCGGTCGCGAGGCCGGCCGATGTGCATGACAGCAGGACGGGTCCGCTGTGTCCGGCAACGTCGACGAGCACGACGCCTTCGCCGATGGTCCTGGCGATTGCAAGGCCGAGCGCCGCGAGCACGATCTCCTCACAGGCGATTCCCAGATACCACTGCGCACCGTCAAGCTCGCCGGTCAGCGTGCTGTCCAACGGTGTGGAGATCTTTGCGAGATCTGCCGCCGCCGGGGCGTCGGCGGTGTGGTGATCTGTGATGCGGAGCGGGCTGCTGGCAAATTCTGCAATCAACATGGAGCTAACACTACGTCGGGAGTCCCAGAAATGGGAGATCTCTCCCAGAACTGTGACACCTACGTCAATATCAGCAACCCTTTCCACCAGCTGATTGGCACTGCCCATTCGAGGGAGAACGCGTTACAGTTGTGCGGTGCCCCGTACAGATGAGAACGGCCGACAGCTAAAGGCCCTGCTCGACTATCTCCTCGACGGTGAGGTCGACTCGAAGGACATCTACGACGCTCTCGGAGTGTCTAGCAGCACGTACTACCGGCGGATCAAGGAAGAGTTCTACCCCGATGCCGAGGAACTGCGTAGGGTCGCAGACCGGTTCGGTCTGAGCTATCCCGACCTCCAGGTTCGCTTCGGCCTGATGAGTCATCAGGAGGTGCAGCGCTACTTCGAGTCCTCCTCGGTTGCTGTGGCAACCGCGGAAACGCGGCGGACACGCCCGCAGAAGCTGTCTGAGATGAAGCCTCGACTCGACGCCCCGCCACTGTAGAATTTGCTGGTATCAGTTCAGCGCAAAGGCGACACAGATGGCTCTCGCAACGCTCCTGGCGATCACGATCGCATGTATCGGCTGGAGCCTGTGGATAAGACGGGTGACGTGGACGTGTCGCTGGGAGGTCGCCGCAACCCTCAACATCGCCCTGCAGGGCATGGCGGTTCTGTTGATGTCTCCGCTGGCGTCCGAGACAGTGGGCCACTGGCTCTACGCGCTAACCGGTAAGTGGAACCTCGAGGACTATCTGGGCCACGACTGCTACATCGTCGCGGCGTCGGCCATCGTCTACAACACGCTGGGCAGGCTCGCCGACGATGACGCCATGCAGCGCTCGTTCAAGCAGTACGTGGAGCGGCCCGCCACGATCTGCATCCCGGTGCTGCTGGTCACCTTCTCGGTCGGTAACGGCGCGCACATCTATGCACCCGACTTCTTCACGGTGCCCACCGATTTCTGGCTCAACCTGTACTGGCTGCTGCTCTGCGGCACCCTGATGTATCTGTTGGTCTACGGCATCCGCGCAACGCTCGTACTGCGCAAGGATCCGCGCTCGCGCACCATCGCCAACTTCTATCTCGCGTCCTCGGTGGCGGGCATCATGGCGTGCGTCGTCCGCGTCATCACCGCGTTCGTCCCGTCCTTCCAGACAGCCGTCGGCAGCAGTCTGGTGTGGGTGTTCGCCTGCATGTGCGGCGCCGGCTTCGCGCTGGCATCGGCGCACTCGTGGCGGATCAAGACGAAGTGGTTCACGCGGGTCTGACCCGGCATGACATCACAAGCCGAGGCGGCCGGACGCCACCGCGTGGTCATCATCGGATCGGGGTTCGGCGGTCTGCAGGCGGCGAAATCCCTCAAGCGGGCCGACGTCGACGTCACGCTGATCTCGAAAACCACCAGCCACCTGCTCCAGCCGCTGCTCTACCAGGTTGCGACGGGCATCCTGTCCGAGGGTGAGATCGCACCGACCACCAGGCTGGTGCTGCGCAAGCAGAGGAACGTCAAGGTTCTCCTCGGCGACGTCCACGGCATCGACTTGACCGCCAGGACCGTCACCTCGAAGTTGATGACGATGGAGACCGTCGTCCCCTTCGACAGCCTCATCGTCGCCGCAGGCTCCCAGCAGTCGTACTTCGGCAACGACCAGTTCGCGACGTTCGCGCCCGGGATGAAAACCATCGACGACGCACTGGAGCTCCGCGGCCGCATCCTCGGCGCGTTCGAGGCCGCCGAGGTGTGCACCAACCCCGCCGAACGCGAACGTCGACTGACCTTCGTCGTCGTCGGCGGCGGCCCGACCGGCGTGGAGCTGGCAGGCCAGATCGCCGAGCTGGCCGAGCGCACGCTCGCCGGGGCGTTCCGCACGATCAGGCCGAGCGAGTGCCGGGTGGTGCTGGTTGAAGGCGCCGATGCGCTGATGCCGCCGATGGGACCGAAGCTCGGCGCGCAGGCGCAGCGGCGGTTGGAGAAGCTGGGCGTCGAGATCCTGCTCAACTCGCTGGTGACCGATGTCGACTACATGGGCGTCATGGTGAAGTGCAAAGACGGCACGCAGCAGCGGATCGACTGCGCGTGCAAGGTGTGGTCGGCAGGAGTGCAGGCCAGCCCGCTCGGCGCGATGATCGCCGAACAGTCCGACGGCACCGAGACCGACCGGGCGGGCCGGGTCATCGTCGAACCGGACCTGTCGGTCAAGGGCCATCCGAACGTTTTCGTCATCGGCGATCTGATGTCGGTGCCCGGCGTACCGGGAATGGCGCAGGGCGCCCTGCAGGGGGCGAAGTACGCCACCGCGATCATCAAGCGGGAGGTCGCGGGCCGCGACGACCCGGCCAACCGGGCACCCTTCAAGTACTTCGACAAGGGCAGCATGGCGACCGTCTCACGGTTCAGCGCCGTTGCCAAGGTCGGCAAGCTGGAGTTCGGCGGCGTCATCGCCTGGCTGGCATGGCTGGTCCTGCACCTCGTCTACCTGGTCGGTTTCAAGAACCGCTTCACCACCCTGATCAGCTGGTTCATCACGTTCATCAGCCACAGCCGAGGACAGATGGCGATCACCAGCCAAATGATCTACGCCAGGCTGGCGATGGACATGCTTGCCGGCCAACAGAAATCCACGATTCAGCAGTCGGCGCTCGCCGCGGTCGAAGAAGCGGAGAAGCTCGAACGGGAACGGGGTACGTAGCCGCTGATATAGATCGAGTTGGTCCTTCTCAAATGCCTCCGGAGGTGTCAGGAAGGGATCTGTAACTGATTCCTGATGGGTCCGTGTGTTGACGCACGTGGACCTCCTGACACGCCCCGGAGGTGTT
>JAEZKH010000416.1 GCA_023415515.1 Actinomycetes bacterium | reverse complement strand
GTGTCACACCGATCAATTCACTCGACGGCGAGCCTGTGGGCAACGGCGAGCCGGGCCCACTGACGGTGCAGATCCGCGATCGGTTCTGGGCGCTGATGGACGAGCCGTCGGACTTGATCGAAGCGATCGAGTACTGATCCTCCATCGGCACAGCTACGCTCCGAGCATGATGCGTACTGTGTCGGCGGCGATTCTGGTCGCGGGATTGTCGATGGGCGCCACCGCGATTCCTGCGACTGCGCACGCGGCGAATGTCTGCTCGGACTTCGGTGGCGCGGTCGAGCAGGACGGGTTGTGCCGGCTGCGGCAGGAGAAGCCGGACTACACGCTGGCGATGTCGTTCCCGGTCGACTTTCCCGACCAGGGTGCGGTCGACGGCTTCGTCAGCCAGACCCGCACCGGTTTCCTCAACGAGACCAAGACCCCCAATTTCGCCAACGTGCCCTACGCGTTGGAGATGCAGAGCATGTTGTGGGCTTCGGACACCACGAGGTCGGTGTCGTTCGAGGTGTACGAGAATCTCGGCGGCGCGCATCCGAGCACGTGGTACCGGACCTTCAACTACGACGTCCCCGGCGCCCGCGCCATCACCTTCGGTGACCTGTTCGCACCGGGGGTGAACCCGATGGGTGCGATCTTCGGCGTCGTCCAGAAGACGCTCGAGGCCGAGACGGGGATACCGACGCCGGTGTCCGACGATGCCGGCCTCGACCCCTCGCACTACCGAAACTTCGCAATCACACAGAAGGATCTGGTGTTCTTCTTCGACCGCGGCGAGTTGATGGCCGGTGCCGCGGGTGCGCACACCGTCTACGTGCCGCGCGACGCCATTCCGCCATTGGCGGTGTGATCGGGGCTATCCTCGAAATAGTCTGCTTTTCGGAGATGTTGGTGGTGACGAGATGAAAAGCATCCGACATCCGATAGTTCACCTGCTGACCGCGGCCGCGGCGGCGGCCGCCTTCCTCGTCGCGACTCCCGCACTGGTGTCCCAGACGGCGCCGCGCGCTTCGGCGCAACCGTGCGTGAACGGCGTGATCCCCTGGAACCCTTACGTGGTCAACTGCAATCTTCCGCCCCGTGGGCCGAGGGTTCGCGGCGCCGCACCCGACGCCGGGGCCATCATCGCGTGCCGGGACCACCCGGGGTGCCTGGCCTGGTATGTCAACCCGCCCTTCTAGTTATCGTCGGCGCGTTTCGGGAACCCGCATCCCATGAGCAACGCACGAGACGTGGAGAAGCGTTGGCGCGACCCGGTTGCGCTGCGTCAAGCGGTGCAGTACGGCGTCGGGGTCATCGTGGTGGCAGCCATCGCGTTCGTCGTGTTCGCCGTCGTCGACAAGGGATCTGTCGTGCTGGCCTCCCTCGTCCCCGCGATCCTCTTCATCGGCGGTGTCGGCGCTCTGGTGCGGGCGTATCGGGTATGGCGTGGCGACGGTACCTGGCCGGTGTGGCAGGGCGCCGGGTGGTTTCTGCTGACGCTGATGCTGGTCTGCCTGTCGATTCCCTGGTCAGCGGCAAATTTTGCTGAGCAATGAGGCGGGCAGTCGTTGCGAAAGCAAGGACCTTGCATAGTAGTACGCAAAATCGCCTGTGCTGATCTTGTGGGACTGCCAGTCTCTAGCGCATGCCACGCCACACACAGACGTTCGCGCCTTTGCTGATGGGCGCCGCGATTGCAGGCGCCCTCGCGTACGCGCCCTGTGCAGCCGCGCAGCCGCCCGCCTGCGCCCCCGATGACCAACAGTGTCAACAGCAACAGCCGGATCCGGTCGGCATCGTCGGTTCAGCGACCGACCAGGCGGGCCAGGCCCTCGGCCAGGCGCCGCCGGTCAGTCCCTATCCCACCTCGGGTGCACCCGGTGGGGTGTGCATGCGGATGAACGGTTTCCCGATCTACATTCCGCCCGGCGGCATCCCGTCCGAGATGGCCGCATCGGGGGTGCCCTCCGGGCCTGTGCACGCCGGCTTCTGCACCGCCAAGGACAACGTGCCGATCGACGCGGCGCAGCAAGGACTCGACGCCGCACAGCAGATCCAGGGCGCGGCCACCCCGCCGCAGCAGGATCAGCAGCAGCCCCCGCCGTAGGGCCTACTCCGTCTTCTGGTCGTCGATCTCCATGTCGCGGAGTTCGCGTTTGAGGATCTTGCCGGTCGGGTTGCGCGGCAACTCGTCGAGGAACACGACCTCCCTCGGCACCTTGTAGCGGGCCAGGTTGTCGCGTACGTAGGCCTTGATGGCGTCCTCGTCGACGCTGGCGCCGTCGGTCTTGACCACGAACGCGCGCAGCCGATGCCCCCACTCCTTGTCCTCGACGCCGAGCGCAGTGGCTTCGACCACCTCGGGGTGGCCGCTGATGAGGTCCTCGACCTCGGCGGGGAAGACGTTCTCACCGCCGGACACGATCATCTCGTCGTCGCGGCCGCTGACGTAGAGCAGATTGTGCTCGTCGAAGTAGCCGACGTCACCCGAGGACATCAGGCCGTCGATGATCTGCTTGTGTCCGCCGCCCGTGTAGCCCTCGAACGGGAAGGTGTTGCCGACGAAGATCCGGCCGACCTCGCCCTGAGGCAGGTCGTTCCCGTTGTCGTCGAGGATCTTGACCTTCACGCCCTTGACGACCGGCCCGACCGTGGCCGGGTTGATCGACAGGTCCTCGGGCCGTGCGATCGTGGCGAACGCGATCTCGGTCGATCCGTACATGTTGTAGATCACCGGACCGAGATCCTTCAGCGCGCGTTGAGCCAGCTCGGCGCCGAGCTGGGAGCCCGACACGAACACGATCCGTAACGACGACAGGTCCGGCTTCGTGTCGGTTTTCTCCAGTTCGTCGAGGATCCGGGACAGCATCACGGGCACGACGACCATCGCGGTGGCCTTGTTCTTCTCGATGTCGGCGAGCACGGTCGGCGGCTTGAAGCGGCGGCGCAGCACCAGGGTCGAGCCGAGCATCATCGCGATCGTGGCGTGCAGGAAGCCAAGGGCGTGGAACATCGGCGCGGGCAGCGATGTGACCTCGCGCGCCTTGAACGGAACATGGGACAGGATGCCGCCGATCGGCGCCAACGTCGGCGGCGTGCTGCGGTTGGCGCCTTTCGGTGTGCCGGTCGTGCCGCTGGTCAGGATGATGATCGACGAATGCTTCGTCGTCTTGGGCGCGGGTTTGTCACTGCTGCGCTTGATCAGGTCGGCCAGCGTCTCGTCGGTGCTGCCGGACGGCTCGTCCTTGTCGGGGTTGGTGCCGAGCGCGCGCAGCTTGCCGTGCGGCGGGTCGGCCTGTGAGACGGCCGCGGTGTATTCGTCGTCGTAGATGATGACCTTGGCGCCCTCGCGCTCGGACACCTCTTTGATCTGCGGGCCGGAGAACTCGCTGTTGAGCAGGATGATGCGGGCACCGGTGCGCGCGGCGCCGTATACGGCGATCAGGAACCAGCGGTGGTTTCGGGCGAGGATCGCCACGCCGTCGCCGCCCTTGACCCCCATGTCGAGCAGTCCGTTGGCGACCGCGTGCGCTGCGTCGTCGAGCTCTTTGAAGGTGATCTCCCCGTCGTCGTCGACGACGGCCGTGCGGTGGGGGGTGCGGCGCGCGTTCAGCGCCGGGATCATGCCGAACTCGCCCCAGCGCCGGATGTCGGCGAAGAACGCGGCGATGTCCTGCGGCGGCTCCAACCGCAATGCGCCCGCCTCGAACATCTTGCGGGCGTAGTGCAACTCGGCTACGCCGCGTTCGGCGTACTTACCGATGGACTGCTGGACTTTGGCCGCTGCCTGCAAAGGGAGGTCGGTGAGCTTCGGCATGGCACCACCTTATGTGACGGCGGTCTCAGCGCGATGCGAAAAGTGCTGCTTAACTACCATGGCCGTATGGCAGCATCCTCGTCCTCGAAGGCTGTGCAGCTCGAGGTCGACGGAGAGCCGGTTTCGATCACCCATCCGGACAAGATCGTCTTCCCCGACATCGACGTCACCAAGCGCGACCTCGTCGACTACTACCTGGCCGTCGCGCCGGGAGCGTTGCGCGGGGTGGCTGACCGACCGATGATCCTGAAGCGGTTCGTCAAGGGCATCACCGAGGAGGCCGTCTTCCAGAAACGCGCGCCGCAGAACCGGCCCGACTACGTCGACGTCGCCGAGCTGAGGTACGCGTCGGGCACGTCGGCGAAAGAGGCGGTCCTGCACGACGCCGCCGGCCTGGCCTGGGCGGTCAACCTGGGCTGTGTCGACCTCAACCCGCATCCGGTGCGCGCCGACGACCTCGCCCACCCCGACGAGTTGCGCGTCGACCTCGATCCGATGCCCGGGGTGGACTGGCGTCAGATCATCCATGTCGCGCTCGTCGCGCGCGACGTGCTCACCGACCACGGACTGACGGCATGGCCGAAGACGTCGGGATCGCGCGGCTTCCACATCTATGCGCGCATCGACCGGCGGTGGCCGTTCAAGTTCGTGCGACTCGCCGCCCAGGCGGTGGCACGCGAGGTCGAGCGACGCGCGCCGGATCTCGCCACCGCCCGATGGTGGAAAGAGGAACGCGAAGGCGTGTTCGTCGACTTCAACCAGAACGCATTCGACCGCACCGTCGCATCGGCGTATTCGGTGCGGGCCACCCCCGACGCCCGCGTGTCGACGCCCTTGTCGTGGGACGAGGTGGCCGGCTGCCGCGCGGAGGACTTCACCATCGCGACGGTGCCGCAGCGGTTCGCCGAGCGCGGCGATCCGTGGGAGGGCATGGACGACGCCAGCGGCAGCCTGGATCAGTTGCTCGACCTCGCCGACCGGCTCGGGCCTGCCGAGCGCGCGCCGAAAGGCGCGAAGAAAGGCACGGGACGCAGGCAATCGTCGATGCCGCTCATCGAGATCGCCCGCACCAAGACCAAGGACGAGGCGCTCGCCGCGCTGGGCGTCTGGCGTGAGAAATATGAGGAAGTGGCTAAGAATCTTAAGCCCGCAGACGTGTTACTCGACGGTATGCGTGGCCCGAGCTCGGTCTGGTACCGCGTGCGGATCAACCTTCAACACGTGCCGGAAGACCAGCGTCCACCACAGGAAGCGCTGCTCGCGGACTACAGCCCCTGGGAGAACTACTCCGGCGCGCAATTCCGCAGGCCGTCGGGTTGACACCACGAAAACCGGTTCTTAGCAAAGTATTACTGGACGCTCCCCAATGCCTTAGATCGGCCGCATAACTTCTAAGGCATGTACGGAAACCAAGCAGTCGATTGCAACGGCGCGCAGCTGCGCGCGCTGTGTCGTCAGCTGGCGACCGTGGTGACGGTGACCGGTGACATCGACGAGTCGAATCTCGATCGTGTCGGCGCCTACGCACGGCGCTTCGTCCTGACGGAAAAGCCCTTCGTGTTAGACCTCACCGGCGTGAATTCCTTTGCACCGGAGTGCATCTCACTGCTGCACGGCATCGACGAGAACTGCGATCTCGCCGGTGTCGAATGGGCAGTGGCGGCCAGCCAACCCGTCGTCCGCACATTGCGGCTGTTCGGCGAAGGCGAGACGTTCCCCACCGTGGGTTCGGTCGCAGAAGCGCTCCATGAATTCGCCACAAGCATGGGCGAACGTCGCCGCCTGCTTCCCCTCCTGACCAAGACCGCCTAAAGAAAGGGCGATCCACATGCTCATCGATCTCCGCTGGCTGACCTACCTCCTGCACGGCAGGAACGCTGCCACCCACACTGCTGCCGGCCGCTAGTCCGCTCGGCCTTGGAATTGTATTGATGTAGGGCGGGATTCGCGCGCTTCAGCGATCCGGCGACCAGTACGCCAGCATCTCAGAGAACGTCTCGAAAGCCGCGCCGGAAACCCCGTATGTGGCTTCGAAGTGAACGCTGAGCGGGAAGCCGAGGTCGACGACCCCGTCGATGACCCGCTTGTAGAGATCGACCATCAGTTGGCGCTTGTCGGCGGGATCGCGGCCGGCCAACGAGCGGACGAACTCCTGCTCCCTGGCGACGGCGGCATTGCCCGGATCCTGAATCAGCCAGTCGATGAGGCCGACCCTCGTCTCGACCTTGGGCACGAACCCGAATGACAGCAGTATCTCGGGCCGGTGGTCAGTCTTGCGGGCGAAGTCGGACAGGAATCCGACGATGGCATCGGAGTACAGGAGCTGCGTCAATCCGAAGTTGGCGCCCTGATCGCATTTGAACTCGAAACGTCCGGGTTCGCCCTCGCGGGTCGGAATCAGGATCGCGCCGCGGTTGGCGACGGTGTCGGTGTAGATCGACAGCGCATCGGTCGGCGGGACGCCCGAGCCTTCGCCGTCGTTCATCGTGCGGGGCACGCCGACGAACACGATGCCTTCGAAACCGGCGTTGCCGAGGGTCCTCAGCCGCGCACCAAGCGCCGCTTCGTCCATGAACGGCGTGACCTGTGTGCACAGCCCGCGCAGCCCCGGCAGTTCGGGCCTGATGAGCGACCAGTAGTCGAGGACGTCGAGCTTCGGCAGCATCGGCACGGGCCGGTCGTCGTCCTCGGGGATCATGCCGGGGATCATCACGTGCTTGATCCGGCCTGCCAGGCCGGACTCCGCGGAGATCCGGGCCACTTTGCGCGCCTCTTCCACCGCATACTCCTGCCCGCGCTCCACGTTGGGAGGCACGAGTTCGAGCGCGATGGTGTTGAGGGTCACAGCGTTTCTCCTGATCAAGGCGACCGACCCACGATACAGAGCGCGTCTGTGTGTTTCGAAATCGCCGTGAGGGCGCACCCGTGACGTCACACGGCGTCCAGTCGCCGCACAGAGTCAGCGCATTCGCGGGCTGCTGCGGTCACCCCACCAACATGTCACCCCAGAGATCAGCGCGCCGCCCCGACCATCTGCGACTTCACCTGCGCTTCGACGGCTTTGACCGTGGCGGCGAACCTGTCCACCAGTTCGGCCAGGTCGCTCTCGCTCGCGACGAAGGCAGGCGCCAGAAGGGTCTGGTCGCCGGCGAAGCCATCGCTGGTCGGCTGCGTCGAGTAGACCAGCAGCAGCCGGCGCAGGGCTTCCTCGTCGATTCGCCGTGCCACCTGCAGCGCGGGATCGAGCAGCGAGGAGCCATCGGCCGGGTCGACATAGCTGACACCGAGCAGGAAGCCATGCCCGCGGACCTCGCGCACGAGTTCGCAACCGGCGAGCGCCGTTCGCAGGTCGTCGAGCAGCCGCGGCCCCCGCTCGCGCACCCTGTCGACGAGGCCGGTCTTCTGGAGATGGGCGATCACCGCCGACCCCACCGCGCACGACAGCGGTGCACCGTCCCATGTGTGCCCCGGCTCGAAGGACCGCGAACCGTCGGCGACAGCCTGGTAGACATCTCCGCTGGCCATCATGGCGCCGACCGGGAAATAGCCTGCCCCCAAACCCTTTGCAGTCGTGATGATGTCGGGTGTGATCGGCAGCTGGTCAGCGGCGAACCAGGTCCCCGTCCGGCCAAGCCCCGTCACCACTTCGTCGAACCAGACGAGGAAGCCGTGCGCGCGCCTACGCTCGTCCAGCCCACGCCAGAATGACTCGGGCGGTGAGTAACCCGGCAGAGACGCAGCGCTGACCGGCTCGATCAGGAAGGCGGCGACCTGATCTCCCACTTGGGCCAGAATCTCGTCCAGTGCGTGCAGTGCCGCCGCGCCCGACGGGTCGAACAACCACGTCGACGGCGGAATGTGGGGCTGCTGCTGAATGTAGGGCTGATACGGGGCCTGCAAACCGGGCCTGCCGGTCAAGCCGAACGTCGCGATGCTCGCGCCGTGATATGCCTGAGCGGGCGACACGACGAGGTGCCGCTTCGCCTGCCCCCGCTCGACGTGGTAGCTGCGCACCATCCGCAGCGCCAGTTCGTTCGCCTCGGTGCCGCCGGACACGAAATGTGCGTGCGTGAAGCCTTCCGGCGCCATACCGATCAGCTCGCGGGCCAACTTCTCCTGCGGAGGAGTGGTCGCATGCACGTTGTAGAGAAACGAGATCGCCTCGGTCTGATCGACGACCGCCTGCAGGATTTCGGGCACCGCACCGTGACCGAGGCTGGTCACCATGGCGCCACCCGACACGCCATCGAGGTAGGCGCTACCGACCTCGTCGTACAGCCACACCCCCCGACCGCGCGAGATCAGCGGATACCGCCGATCCAGCTCGCGGACGAACACGCTGGTGTCATCTGCGGTGACGAATGACCTGTCTGACATGACCTTCGAACCCCATTTTCACCAATGGACCTGACTTAGGTCTTTTTTACTCGCGGCGACGACCGTCGTCAAGTACTTTGGACCCGTATCGAGTCCAAAAGGAGCAGTGATGGCATTCTGCACTGGCGAAGGCGAGCTGATCGGCTACACCGACACATGGTCTGCAGCGCCGGGGGAAGCCCTGTCGCTTCACGTCTCGGCCACCGCGGGCAGCGTCGACATCGACGTCGTCAAGCTGCGCCACGGCGATCCCAACCCCGCAGGCCCTGGCCTGCGGTTCGACCCGGTGAAGACAACGCTCACCGGGACGTACCCAGCCGCCGAACAGACGATCGCGGCCGGCTCCCACGCGGTCCTGCGCGACGCTCCTGCCGCGCGGCGGCTATCGCTGTGGGTGTGGACCCTGCTTCCGGCCGCCGGACATTCCCAAACGCTGTTCTCCCGCGGCGAGGTGCGGCTCTACCTCGACACCGCCGGCATACCCATGGTGGCCGAAGGTGGAGAGCGCCGCGCCATTTCCAGTGAGCCGGTGGAGCGCGGACGATGGCAGCACCTCGAGGTCGAACTTCACGGTGAGCCACCCACCGGGCCCGTCGTGCTCGCCGCCGCACCGTCGGCACGCGGTGGCTTCCGCGATCACTTCACCGGCCGCCTCGAGGAACTCATGCTCGACGAACGCCGCTACGACGTGCGCACGCTCGAGCTGGTCAACGGCCCGACCCTGGCTGTCACCGGCAGACACTGGGACGACGACACCACCGATTTCCGCGCAGCCCCGGAGCAGTACGCTGCCGTGCACTTCCACTCCGACGACCTTGACGACGCGTGCTGGCCGACAACCGCGACATGGGTTGTCCCCGAATCGTTTCCGAGCGGCGTCTATGCTTTCCGTCTGCGGTCCGGCGGCCTCGTCGACCACCTGCCGTTCGTCGTCACACCACCGGAGGGTGTCGCAACCGCCGACATCGCCTTCCTGCTGCCGACGTTGACGTATCTGGCCTACAGCAACGAGCGGTTGATCGCGGCGGGCGCAGGCATGGTCCCGACGGCAGCGGACACCCGGCCGGCGGACGCCGACCGCTGGCTGCGACGCCATCCCGAGGCCGCGGCGTCGGTGTATGACAAACACCGCGACGGCACCGGCGTCTGTCTCGTGTCCATGCGGCGACCCATCCCCAACTTCCGCCCCGACTTCGTCTGGTGGAACACCGATTCGCCGGAGCGCTTCAGCGCCGATCTCTACATCGCCGACTTTCTCGACCGCCGCGGACGGGCCTGGGATGCACTGACCGACCACGACCTGCACGACCGCGGCGTCGACCTGCTGAACCGCTACA
This sequence comes from Actinomycetes bacterium, assembly GCA_023415515.1. Taxonomy (GTDB): domain Bacteria; phylum Actinomycetota; class Actinomycetes; order Mycobacteriales; family Mycobacteriaceae; genus Mycobacterium. The sequence goes on along the minus strand of JAEZKH010000416.1, from coordinate 3,742 downwards.
AGGTGGTGCTCACCGGAACCCATCCCGAATACTGCTCGCGCGCAATGCTCATCGCGATCGAAGCCTATCTCGGTGCCGGCGGCCACCTGATGTACCTGGGCGGAAACGGCTTCTACTGGGTGACGTCCGTCGATCCGGACCGGCCGTATCGCGCCGAGGTGCGCAGGGGAATCAACGGCACCAGGGCATGGTCCTCACGTCCGGGGGAGTTGCGCCACCAGACCACAGGAGAACAGGGCGGCCTGTGGCGCTACCGTGGCCGGCCGCCCAACGCACTCGTCGGCGTCGGATTCGCCGCGCAGGCCGACTCCCGAGAGACGGCGCCCGGCTATCGCCGTACCGCTGCGAGCCGGCGCCCCGAGTACTCGCAGATCTTCGACGGGGTCTCCGACGCCGACGTGATCGGCGACTACGGCCTGTGCCTCGGCGGCGCCGCTGGTTACGAAATCGACAGGCACGACATCGAACTCGGTTCGCCCGATGATTCAGTCGTGCTGATGACCTCGGCGGGGATGCATCCCGACGTGTATCTGCGCGTGGTCGAGGACGCCGAGGTGACGATCGCCGACGTCACCGGTTCGACGAGTCCGGACGTCAGGTCCGACGTCGTCGTGCGCAACCATCCCGGTGGCGGAGCGGTGTTCAGCGTCGGCTCCTGCACGTGGGCGGGCAGCCTGTCTCACAACGGGTACGACAACGACATCTATCGCATCACCGACAACGTGCTGTCGGCGTTCGCGTCTACATCCGACAGTTCCGGTGGCGGCCTGCGGAATCCACGCGTCAGCACGCCGAGGTAGATCACCCCGAGTGCGAGCCAGATGCAGCCCATCAGCTGTGCCTTGCCGTCCAAGGCAAACAACAGAGCGATGTCAATGATCGCGCCGAGCACCGGCGAAACGACGAATACGAGCGGATTGAGCTTCTTCTCGGCCCTGTGCCGCAGGAAGTACGCGATCACCGACACGTTCACCATCGTGAACCCGAGGAACGCGCCGAAGTTGATGAACGAGGTCGACACCGCCAAGGTCAACCAGATCGCGCCGAGGCCGACCACCCCGCACACCAGGATGCCGTTCACCGGCGTCAGGAACCTGTCGGAGAGCTTGGCGAAGAACGCGCGCGGGAAGACGCCGTCACGGCCCATCGCATACATCAGACGTGCCGAGCTGGCCTGCGCGGCGATCCCTGCGGTGAATTGCTGACAGACCAGCGCGGCGAGGAAGATCGCGCCGAATACGTTGCCGCCGATCGTCTTTGCGATGTCCGATGCGACCGAGTCGGCGAGATCGCCGCCCGGCGCGACGAGTGAGAGCAGGTAGAGGGTGACGATGAAGACGACGCCCCCGATCACCGCCACGAGCACCAGCCCGAGCGGGATGTTGCGCTTGGCATTCTTGGTCTCCTCGCTGAGCGTGGTGACCGCGTCGAATCCGAGGAACAGATAGGCCGCCACCGCCGCACCCGTGGCGATGGGCCCGAGGGTGTTCGCGACCCCGGTGAACGGCTCGAGAGAGAACAGCGCCGAGGGCCCGCCGTCGCCCCAGACGTGTCGGACGGTGAGGACGATGTAGAACAGGAGGACAAGCACTTCGAACGTGACGAACAGGAAGTTCGCCCTGTCGGCCACCTTGATGCCGAGGATGTTGATGATCGTCGTCAGCGTGACCAGCGCGATCACCCACACCGCCTTGGGCACGGCCGGAAACTCCGCTGCGAGGTACTCGACACCGACGAGCCAGATCACCAATGGGATGAACAGGTAGTCCAGCAGGATTGCCCAGCCGACGAGGAATCCGGTTTTGGGGCCGATCGACTTGCGCGCATAGGTGTAGGCACTGCCCGAAGCCGGATGCAGTCGCGCCATCGTCCCGTAGCTGAAGGCGGTGAACAGGATGGCGATCGTTGCGACGACCATCGCACCCGCGCTCGCGCCCTGACTCTGGGTCGCGATGACGCCGAAGATGCCGATACCGATCAGCGGCCCCATGTAGGCGAGGCCGAACAGCACTATTGCGCGCAGTCCGATGGTCGGCTGCAGATGCGGGGTCTCCACCGAGTTGACCATGAACTTATTGGACCTTGCATAGGTCCACAAGTCAATAGCGGACTGTCAGCGTCGCGACAGACTTTTCAGCAGCGACCGGATGCTCTGCTCCGCGTGCGCGATGTGAGTCGCCATCAGCTGGCGCGCGGTGTCGCCGTCCTTCGCAGCCAGCGCATCGGCGATCCCGCGGTGCTCCTCGACGGACAGCTCGTGCCAGACGCGGGTGTCGGGGAGAAGCTGCAGCGCGGGGTTCAATTCCAGCCGGACACGCTCGAGCGCCTCGAGGACGAACCGGTTACCCGTGGCTTCGGCGATCGCAAGGTGAAAAGCTGTGTCCCACCGCATGAACTCGGCGTCGTCGCTTGCTTGGGCAGTGCGTTCGATGATCGTGCCCAACCGGCTGAGCTGCGGCCGCCGCAGTGTCGTGGCAGCGAGCGCGGTGGCCTCCGGTTCGAGCAGCCGACGATACTCCGCGGCCTGCAGCACCCGCTCGGCATCGCGACGCAGTTCGACCACACGCAGATCGAGCGCTCGCGAGTCGTCTTCGATCGACTTGACGAAGCTGCCGCCCGAGCGGCCACGGCGGGTCTCGATGATGTGCTCGGCTTCCAACTGGCCGATGGCGAGCTGGACAGTCACCCGGCCGACTCCGAAGATCTTCATCAGCTCGCGCTCGGTCGGCAGCGCGGACCCCGGCGCGATGATCCCCAGCGCGATCTGGCGGCGGATCTGTTCGACGACGAAGTCGTGTGCCCGCGGCTGCGCGATCGCGGTGAAGCCGGCGGTGGTGTCCAAGGTCGCTTCAGCGGCCGGTCTGGCTTTTTGCGCCGTCATGAGGTCCATTGAAGCAGGCAGATCAGTCCAGTGGGCCGACTGCGCTTTCCGCCGCGCGCACCAGCTCACCCGAGCGTGCGAGTTCGACCACCGCGCCGATCTCGGGCGCCAGGTAGCGGTCGGCGCCCGGCCCGTCGGCGCGCTGTCTGACCGCCGCGATGACCGCTGCCGTGCCGGGTCCCGGCGTCAGCGGGGCCCGCATCTCGATGCCGCGCGCGGCGTTGAGGACCTCGATCGCCAACACCCGGGTCAGCCCGTCGATGCCGCGGCGCAGCTTGCGGGCCGCCGCCCAGCCCATCGACACGTGATCCTCCTGCATCGCCGAGGACGGAATGGAGTCGACGCTCGCCGGCGCGGCCAGTCGCTTCAGCTCCGACACGATCGCGGCCTGGGTGTACTGCGAGATCATCTGCCCGCTGTCGACGCCGGGGTCCTCGGCGAGGAAGGGGTTCAGCCCGTGGTTGCGGGCGACGTCGAGGAACCTGTCGGTGCGGCGTTCGCTGATGCTGGCAAGGTCGGCGACCGCGATCGAGAGGAAGTCGAGGACATATGCCACCGGGGCGCCGTGGAAGTTGCCGTTCGACTCGACCCTGCCGTCGAGGGTGATCACGGGATTGTCGATGACGCTCGCCAATTCGCGTTCTGCGACTGCCCGCGCGTGATCTGCGGTGTCCCGCGCGGCGCCCGCGACCTGCGGCGAGCAGCGCAGCGAGTAGGCGTCCTGCACCCGGGTGCAGTCGTCGCCACGATGGCTCGCCACGATCGGCGAATCGGCAAGCAGGCGCGCGATGTTCGCCGCGGACCTGGCCTGCCCCGGATGGGGCCGCAGCCGCTGCAGGTCCGCGGCGAACACCCGGTCGG
>JAEZKH010000413.1 GCA_023415515.1 Actinomycetes bacterium | reverse complement strand
TGGATCTCTGCGGACAGCTCGACAGCGTCGCGTATCCGATGCCGAGCCGCGAGGACCTCGACGAGACGGTCAACCTCGTCGAGAAGACCGGCCGCCGCATCGTCGCCGAACAGGCGGACGTGCGGGATTTCGCGCGGCTGTCCGAGGTCGTCGCCCAGGGCGTGGCCGAACTCGGCCGCCTCGACTTCGTGCTGGCCAACGCAGGCATCTTTCCCGCGGTCGGCCCCCAGCGGTTGGACATGTCGTCGTTCGTCGACGCCGTCGACGTCAACCTCAAGGGTGTCTACTTCACGATAGAGGCGGCGCTGCCGCCGATGCTCTCGCAGGCTGAGGGCGGCGCCATCGTGATCACCAGCTCTGCGGCCGGCTTCAAGTCGGTCAGCACCACGTTCGACACGATCAGTCACGGCGCCGCCGGATACACCGCGGCAAAGCACGGCGTCATCGGCGTCATGCGCCACTACGCGACCTCGTTGGCGGAGAAGAACATTCGCGTGAACTCCGTGCATCCGGGTGGTGTGGCGACCCCGATGATCATCAACGAGGCCATGGGCTCGCTCGTGGGGGAGCAGCCGGCGTTCGGCGAGGCCCAGGCGCCGAAACTGTCCATGCCGCCGATGGATCCCGGCGAGGTGACCGACGCGATCGTCTACCTCTGCGGGCATTCGGGCAGGCACCTGACCGGCGTCACACTGCCGCTGGACGGGGGCCTCACGCTCAAGTGAGTGCGCTGTAACGGCGTAGCGCCTCTGCGCGTTCGGTTTTGTGGTCGACGACCGGGTCGGGATAGTCGGCTGTGTCCAACTCGGGGATCCACCGACGCACATAGGTGCCGTCGGGATCGAACTTGGCACCCTGCGTGGCGGGGTTGAACACCCGGAAGTACGGGGCGGCGTCGGTCCCGGTGCCTGCCGCCCACTGCCAGCCATGCTGGTTGTTGGCCATATCGCCGTCCACCAGCTGCTCGAGAAACCACCGCGCACCCCACTGCCACGGCAGGTGCAGGTCCTTGACCAGAAATGAGGCCACGATCATCCGCACCCGGTTGTGCATCCAGCCGGTCTCGGACAGCTGGCGCATTCCCGCGTCGACGATCGGGTAGCCGGTTCTGCCCGCCTTCCACGCCTCGAACCTCTCCTCGGCCTCGGCGTCGTCGTCGACCTCCATGTCGTCGAAGCTCCTGTTCCAGTTCCACCACACGCTGTCGGGCCACTCGTTGACGACCGCTGCGTAGAAATCGCGAAATGCCAACTCGCGCAGATACGCTTGCGCGTCCCTGCCGCGGCCGAGGTCGGCCGCCATGGTGCGGGGATGGATGGTGCCGAACTTGAGGTGTGCCGACATCCGGCTGGTGGCAGGCAGATCGGGCCGGTTGCGATCATCGGCGTACCCGTCGAGATCGTCGCTGACGAATTTCTTCCACTGGCGCAGCGCGGCCTTTTCTCCCGCGGGCAGGTCGAGTTCGACACCGGCGTCGGGTATTTCGACGCGGCCCTCGAGCCGGCCCGGGTCGATCCACTTCGCCGACTTCGGTCCCGACTTGGCGGGGGCGCGCCAGCCGTGTTGTCGCCATGCGCCGAAGAACGGGGTGAACACCTTGTAGGGCTCGCCGCTATCCTTGACGACGCGCCCGGGCGAGACGAGATACGGCGAACCCGACGCCTCGAACGCGATGTCGCCGAGCGCCTCGCGGACTGCGTCATCGCGCCTGCGGCCGAACGGGGTGAAGTCGGCCGACACGTGCACCGCAGTGGCGCCGGCCGCTCGGGCAACCGCGGGTATCCGCTTCTCCGGACGGCCCGAAGTGACCATGAGCCTGCCGTCGAGCGCTTTGTCGAGGGCGCGTAGTGCGTCGTAGAGATATTGGAGTCGGCGTGGACCCGACGACGCCCGCAGCCGGGGATCCAGGACATAGCAGGCCAGCACCTCGCCGTCGGGCTCGGCCGCGGCCAGCAGCGCAGGGAGATCGCGCAACCGCAGGTCGCGCCGAAACCACAACATCGTCGGCATGCATTTGAAGCTGCCCGTAATTCCGGCTAGAGAAACAGGAAAGCTTGCTGACGAAAGGATGACGTATGCAGTTCTGGAGCGGCACGGCGTTCATGACCGCCGCGGACAGCGTGACGGTCGCGCCGATGCTCGACGACGCGGGCTACGACGGCATCGTCACCTCTGATCACATGATCTATCCGCGCCTGCTGTCGTCCCCGTATCCGGACTCGCCGACCGGTCAGCCACCGTGGCTGCCCGACAACCCGTGGCCCGATCCGTGGGTGTTGACGGGCGCGATGGCCGCGGTCACGCGCAGGCTGCGGTTCGCCAACGCGATCTACATCGCACCGGCCCGGCCGCTGCTCGAGGTGGCCCGGCTCGTCGCGACCGCGTCCGACATCTCCGGCGGGAGAGTGGCACTCGCAGCAGGCGTCGGGTGGATGCGCGAAGAGTACGAACTGATGGGCCAGGATTTCGCCACTCGCGGTAAGCGGCTCGACGAGATGATCCCGGCGCTGCGCGCGCTGTGGAAGGGCGGCTGGGTGTCGTGGAGTGGAACGTATTACGAGGTGCCGGAGATGACCATCGAACCGCACCCGCCCGCGCCGGTGCCGATCCTGTGCGGCGGCGAGTCCGACGCCGCCCTGCGCCGGGCCGCCCTGCTGTGCGACGGTTGGGTGGGATACGCGTACGGATGGGACGACGCGGTCGGCTACGCGAAGCGGTTGACAACGCTGCGGCGCGAGGTGGGGCGTGAGAACGAGCCGTTCGACATCCTGCTGGCGCTTCTGGAACCGCCATCGGTCGACCTCTACAAGCGGGCCGAGGACGCCGGTATCACGCAGGTGATGGTCCGACCCTGGGGAGCCGCTGAACCCGGCGCGGGCCCCGAGCAGTTCCGCGGACCGATCGAGCGGTTCGCCGACGAGATCATCGGAAAGTTCAGGTAGCGCGGTGACCCGGTCGCAATGACCGGGTCACCGTGCGTATCCCGTTGTGCTGCAGGTTAAGTCGTCGGAGGCATCAATACGGTGTCGATCATGTACACCTGTGCGTTGGCCGTCGAGACGCCACCACAGACCACCGATGCGTCGTTGACCTTGAGGTCGTTGCCCATCCCGGTCACGTTCACATCGGCGCCCTGCACCGTCTTGTGTGTGCCGACGACCTGCGTGGGGCTGGCCTGGCCGGGCACCACGTGGTAGGTCAGAATGCTGGTGAGAAGCGCCGAGTCCGTCTTGAGCTTCTCGATGGTGGCGGGATCGATCTTGGCGAATGCGTCGTCGGTCGGCGCGAACACGGTGAACTCACCGCCGTTGAGGGTGTCCACGAGGTTCACCTGTGGATTGAGCTGTCCGGAGAGCGCTTTCGTCAGCGTCGTCAGCATCGGGTTGTTGGAAGCGGCGACCGTCACGGGCTCCATCGCCATACCCGCAACCGAACCGGGTCCCGTCGGAACCTTCTGGGCATAGGCGGTGCACGCGGGCCCGACGAGCTCGGCCGACGCGGTGCCTGCGGTGGTCAGGGAGACGCCCATGGCCGCCGCGGCCGCCAAACCTGCGACCGCGATGGTCTTCTTCGTCATTTTCATCGGTATCCACTTCCTGTTCGCGGACGGCGCTGCCGCCTCTGTTTGGGTTTTCACGTGTCATTCGGAGACCGCGCACGCCTGGATGGGTGGCAATTGGGCACCTTCTTCGGCGAGCAGACGCAAATGCCCGCTGCCGCCTGGTC
>JAEZKH010000338.1 GCA_023415515.1 Actinomycetes bacterium | reverse complement strand
AACATAATCTAACCTATCAAAGTATGGGAGAGCTTGTATATAATTTTTGTACTCAATTAACTTTTCTGTACCTCTATGCAATAAACCAATATGGGGATCTACGCGCGCTATTACTTCACCATTTAATTCCATTACTAACCGTAACACACCATGCGCAGCTGGATGCTGCGGACCAAAAATTCATGGTAAAGTTTTTTACACTAGTTATATCTATTAAACTATTTTCTGTTCCCCATGGACTTATAAAATCAAAATATCTATATTCTTGTGTTAATACAACGGGTTCATACACAACACGATTTAATTCGTCCGTCGAAACGAACTTCCGTGTAACCTGTTAATGGAAAATCTTTTCTTAACGGATACCCCTCAAAACCATAATCGGTTAAAATACGGCGTAAATCAGGATGGTTAGCAAATAAAACGCCAAACATGTCATAAGATTCCCGTTCTAACCAATTAGCAGAAGGAAAAATTGTAGTTACCGTGGGCACAGGAATAAATTCATCGGTTACTATACGCAAAATAAAACGTTTATTAAAAATTGTCGAATTCAGAAGATAATTTATTTGGAAACGGTTTTTAGTCTGTTTTAAATCAACAACCCATAAATCTAAGAAGCTGGTTCATTTGTAAAAATAAACTATTTTTACAAATGAATAATACATTTTCCAAAAATAATGGATGTTTTATAAAAATATAATAAATATTTTGTTTTTGGGTTATATTTGTTATATATTTTTTTAAGTTTTTATTTAAAAACCAAACAAGATTTTTCATTCCCAATCTAATGCTCCAGCTTTCCACTCATACACAAACCCTATTGTGAGGATTTAATAAAAATAAAAGCATACTAAGGTAACCTAGCAATCCAATTACGTTTAAAGCTAATGCCCAAAGGGAATAAAAAAGTAATTTCTAGATCAAAAATAATAAAAAGAATAGCAACAAGATAAAACCGAACGTCAAATTTACTTCTTGCATCACTAAAAGGATCAAAACCACATTCATAAGCTGATAATTTTTCAAGATCAACACGTTTTAATACCAAAGTATAGGATAATCCGAATAAAACAATTGCTAAAATAATAGCAATTAACATAAATACAAAAATACGAGCGTATTCTGATAAAAAAAACATAATTTTCCTCTTATTGGGACATGCTGGATTTGAACCAACGCCACATCCGGTGTAAACGAAGCACTCTAACCAACTAAGTTAAATGTCCTTTCTTCTCTCATTAGTTTAATTTTTGTTCATATAAATCTAACAAGTCTTTAGAAACTTGGACCGTTATCTCTTTATTTAATAATGCTGTTTCAATCAATATATGTTGAAAGTTACGATCAAAGCGAATTTCTCACTAATTTAGCTTGCATATTTTCTATATATTCTTCTCGCATTTCAACAATATATAACAAATACAAGACTAACGGTATAAGGTTTTTCTGTGTTTTTTGTAAATTATTTAATGTTTTTTGGGTTTCATTTAGTGCTGTTTTTTGTAAAAGAATTACTTCTTTTATTTTTTTATTAATTTCCTCCGCGTTTTCATCCAACGTTACAGCGATATCAGTACTAAGCAAACGTGTAAAATAAAAATGTAAATAATAAGAACGAAATAATGAAAATACCCTCAGCATTTATAAAAAAATATTCATAATTAAATATAAATATACCTAAAACAGTAAGTAAGGGAATTAAAGTAATCATTGTTGTTTTGTTAATTCTTTTTTTATATAGATTTCCGTTAATTCTTTAACATACACTTGCTTTACAGCATGAAACAGCTTCATCATTATTAATTCTGTCAAAAAACTCTTTATTATCTATATTTTTATTAATCAAAACAGCAATATTTGAAAAAGAATTAACTAAATTTGTACTTAATCCTATTATTTTTGTAGTATTTTCTTTAGGTTGTGCATCAGACGATACTACAGAAAGTAAGTTTATTACGTAATTTTAATGTACGACCAATTGCAGGTAAATATGTCTTTACCATATAAGATATAAAATATAAAATATAAAGAAAAAAACCAAACTAACTGGTTTAAAAAACTTAATCTGTCTAATTGAGGCATTTTGGGGATAGCAAATTTTTTAAATAAACTATTTAATCACATAGTTTTATTTTTGAAGAGGGTTGGATTTGAACCCAACGAATCGTTAGATAATCGATTTACAGTCGACCGCCTTAACCGCTCGGCCACCTCTTCACTTTTATATTTTAGAGATAGAAGGATTCGAACCTTCGCATAAGAGATCCCAAAGTCCCTCGCCTTACCACTTGGCTATATCTCTTTGCAGAAGAGGGGATTTGAACCCCCATCACGCAGCGAGACAGGCCGGCACTCTACCATTAAGCTACTTCTTTCTATTTTGAGAATGCAGGGAATTGAACCCTAATCAAACCGTTAAAAGCGGCTTGCTTTACCGTTAAGCTACATTCCTTTGGAATGAAAGGGAATTGAACCCTTATCCTCTGCGTGCAAAACAGATATCCTACCATTAGACGATCACCACACTTACGGGGGGAGCAGGATTTGAACCCACAATAAATTAATTATACCTCAATTTTCAAAACTGGTGCCTTAAACCATTCAGCCATCCCCTTGCGCCAGACCGGATTTGAACCAGTACCTACAGATCATGAGCCTGTTGAGCTGCCTATTACTCTACCGGCGTTCCGAAACCTACCATTTTGCGTTTTTTTTACAGAAATGGGAGAATAGCGGAAATTGAATCCGCTTCTTTGACGCCACAAATCAACGTTTTAACCACGTAAACTATATTCTCCCGTCAAATTTTTACAAATTCTAGGGGGAGGGGCTCCTAAAGTCGCCCCTCATGGAAAGTGTTTTTGTAAGCATTTTAAACACGCCGTTTTTTAGGCAAACGAATACCCGTTATGTGATTTAGAACGATTAATAATAATATTACGTAACTTTAAACGTTGAATTTTTACTTTTCTCTTAATTTTATTAAATACACGACGTCTATACGTACAAATAGTAAAGAACTAAATTTTTTGTTACCTTATTCACTTTTAAAGTACGTATCACAAAATCAAATTTTTTCCGCCGCAACTTATATCTAATCAACTCTTTTGTAAATAACCCGGCCATACGATCTAAAGCCATAAGGAGAAGCTCTTTTTGAACCTTTTAAATTAGTCGCACCACCATTTATTTTTTCAATCACTGCACCAGTCAA
>JAEZKH010000299.1 GCA_023415515.1 Actinomycetes bacterium | reverse complement strand
CATCGGATCGTCGGCTGCGGCGTCGTCGTAGTCGGCCGTTTCGATGGCCTCACAGAACTGGATGTGCCACTTCGACGGCAGCGGCACCAGACCCGCGGGGCCGGCCAGCGGGAACAGCGGGGTGATCGAGAAGTACGGCAGCCCGAACAACCGCGCAAGCAGCTTCACGTCGGCGATCATCGGATAGATCTCCTCGGACCCGACGATCGAGCACGGCACGATGGGTGCCTTGGCCCGCAGCGCGGCGGCGACGAAGCCGCCGCGACCGAAACGCTGCAGCTTGTAGCGGTCCTTGAAATGCTTGCCGAGTCCCTTGTAGCCCTCGGGGAACACCGCGGTGAGCTCTCCTGCGGCGAGCAGTCGGTGCGCGTCTGACGTGCACGCCATGGTGTGGCCCGCCTTGCGCGCGGCCTGGCCCATCACCGGCATGTTGAACACCATGTCGGCGGCGAGCAGCCGGAGATCCCGGTGCGCGGGATGGTGGTCGTGCACGGCCACCGAGGCCATCAGACCGTCGAACGGGAGGACGCCCGCGTGGTTGGCGACGATCAGCGCGGCGCCGGATTCCGGAAGGTTCTCGATACCGCTCACCTCGACGCGGAACCACGAGTTGAAAAGCACTCTCAGCAAAGGCAGGAACACCGAATCATTGAGGTGCTGATCGAATCCGAATTCATCGACGGTGTAATCGCCCATCATTCGCTTGCGGACGAATTCAGCAACCGCGGCAATTCGTTTGGCGAGTTCGTTCGGTGACTCGTCGGCCTGCGGCGTCCCCGCCGCTCCCGCACGTCGCTCGTCGATCTCCCGGACGACGGCGGCGATCTGCTCGGCCGACGCCCGGCTGTCCGGTTCGGTCAGCAGCGAGGGATGTCTGCGTGCGGATTCGCCGCGCGCGGCCGCCCGTCGCTGAGCGGCCTGCCGCCCCGTATTCGAGTGCAGCGGAATCACTTTGGCTTTAGATTCGCCCGCCACGTCTAAACCTTCTCCCCACCCGATGTCGAGCCTGTGTTCAACGTCCCCAACGTTGCGCCGCCGCCACGGCGCGACTCTCCAATGAGCGTACCCATCGTGGATCGACGATCGGAGTCAATCCACGACCACGCACGTAATCGTCGAAAGCTTCCGCCGTGGTCCACTTCGGGCTATAGCCTAATTCATTCCGCATCCGCGCGGTGTCCATGACTCGGCCGTAGCTCAGGTAGTCCAACTGCTCGCGATCGAGCTCAGTGTACCGAGTTGCGCGCCTCAGCGAATCCACGGCGGCCAGCGCGAACCGGGGTATGGGCAGCGGAACGCGGCCCGCGCGGCGGATCGCCTGCGACATCATGATGATTCCGGAGGCGCCGACGTTGAACGTGCCCGGTTTGCCTGCCATGGTGGCCCGCTCCAGCGCCCCCAGCGCGTCCTGCTCGTGCAACAGCTGCAGCCGCGCGTCGTGGCCGACCACAGGCGGCACCACGGGGTTGGCCAGATACCTCGACAGCGCGGTGTCCATCGCCGGGCCGATCATGTTGGCCAGCCGCAGGATCGTCAGGGTGATGTCGGGCCGCCTGCGGGCGAGGCCGCGCGCGTAGCCCTCGATGTCGATGCTGTCGCGGGCGAAGCCCTCGCCCGGCGGTCGCCTGCTGCTGGAGTCCTCGGTGAACATCACGGGGTCCCATGCGCTCGAGCCGTAGACCTCCGAGGTCGACTTGACGATCACCCGCCGCACCGCGGGGGCCTTCTGGCAGGCCGCGAACAGCTGGATGGCGCCCATCACGTTGAGTTCCTTCAACGTCGCCTTGCCCCCGGAGCGCGGCGTGTAGGACGCCGCGGCGGCGTGCACGACGGTGTCGACGTCGCCGTTGCGGATCACCTTCGCGATGAACGGATTGCGGATGTCGGCGCGGACGAACTCCGCGCGGCCCATCCGCCGCAGCAGGTCCTTGCTCGGCGCGATCGCGTCGACCGCGATGACGTGGTCGATCTCGGGATTCTGCGCGAGCCGCGCGGTCAGATAACCGCCCAGGAACCGGCAAGCACCGGTGACCAGCACGACTTTGGGGTGCGGCAGCGGGTCGGAGCCGCCTTTGTCCTGCCCCGGGTTACGGCCCCCGGAGCGGTCTTGTGAATCCATCCGGGCCAGCCTAGCGACGGAGCAGCAGAACTACTTGCCGAGTTTTCTGCGCTGCACCCGGGTGCGACGAAGCAGCTTGCGGTGCTTCTTCTTCGACATGCGCTTGCGCCGCTTCTTGATGACTGAACCCATGAACTCCGCTACCTAGATGTGTGAAGACGTATGAAGCCGTCGTGTGACTCGACCGGCCACTTTACCGGGCCACTCTCGCTGAGCGAAAACCGCGGACGCTGATCTGAGCGCCGAGCACTCATCCTCGTACGGTTCTGCACCCGCAGACCGTACAACGGTGAGCGCCCGCCGAGGTCCTAGCCCGCGTCGAAGTAGCTCGTCTCCAGGAGATCGTGCACGGCCTTCGCGTGAACCCGGAACGACCGCCCGACCCGCACCGCGGGCAGCTCGCCGTTGTGCACAAGGCGGTACACCGTCATCTTGCTGACCCGCATGAGGCTGGCAACTTCGGCGACGGTGAGAAATTGAGCCCGCGGCGGCTGGTCGGGAGCCGCGTCGGTACGTGCATGCTTCCCGTTCGCCGAATCCCGCCCCGATGGCCCGTTCATAGACGTCATCGCAACCCAATCCTTCAGGCACGGGCTGTTCCAATGGCTTCCCCACCACTGGGTACGACCCCGTGCTTACCCGAGGAGAATAGCGTGGTTATTGGGGTTATTGCGACGGGTGTGGGGTAATCGATTGAAATTCGTTGAATTACCCCGATGTCATTCCGAGCTGCGAAGATCGGAGCTTGGCGGCCTCCACCGCCTCCGCAAGCGCGTGCCTCAGGCCGCCCTTCTCGAGTTCCCGCAGACCAGCGGCGGTTGTGCCGCCCGGAGACGTCACCGTGGCCCGCAACTGGGCCGCTGTGGTGTCCATCCCGGTGCCCAGCGCGGAGTCGCTCACCGACTGCGCGACATCGAGGCGCTCGAGCAGCATGGCCGCCGATCCTGCCATGGTCTGCACCACCAGATCGGTGGCGACCGGCCGGGTGAGCCCCGCCGCCACGCCTGCGTCCACCAACGCCTCGACGACGAGGAAGAAGTACGCCGGACCCGATCCGGAGAGGGCGGTGACCGCGTCCATCTGCGATTCGGCGACGGTCAGCACCCCGCCGACGGAGTCGAAGATCGCCGACGCCTCCTTGAGCTGTTCGGCGGTCGCGAACCGGCCGGGCGCCAACGCGCTCACACCACCCCCGACGACCACCGGCGCGTTGGGCATCACCCGGATGACGGGAGCTCCCGCAGGCAGCTTGGACTCGTAGTAGTCGGTGGTGACGCCGGCGGCGACGGTCACGAAAACCTGTTCGACACTTTCACTTTCGGCGTGCGCAGCGGCATCGGCGATCTCCTCGACGATCGTCGACACGTCGGCGGGCTTGACGGCGACGATGACGAACGACGCGTTCTCCGCGGCGTCGGCGACCGAGGTGACCAGCACCGAGTACTTCTCCGAGAGGTAGCGGGCGCGCTCGGGTGACTTCTCGGCCACCACGAGGTCCTTGGTCTGCCTGCCCGCCCGGATGAGCCCGCCGAGCAACGCTTCGCCGATACTGCCGCCGCCGATGATCGCGATCCTTGCCACGGTCAAAGCATTGCAGACGCCGCGTGCGACCAGTCATTCGACGCCTGCGGGGTCACCCGGCGGGCGGCACCATGGCGAGCTGGCGGCTCTGCACGACGATGTGGCCTTCACAGTCGACGACGATGTGATCCTCGTCGAACCAGTCCTGGCCGATCTGCACGGTCGTGCACATGACCCGCAGCCAGCCGTCGGCGGGCAGCGTCCGCAGAAACGCCGTCAGCTGCACCGTGGGCGCCCAGCCGAATCGGTTGACGCCGAACGTCACCGGCGCCGACACATCGCCGCACAGCAGCGCGAACAGCGGGTCGGGAGCGACCCCCTTCGGCTTGACCCAGTACTCGATCACCGGCGGGCCGCCGTCCGCCCGCGGCTCCATCGTCGTCAGCGATGGCCGGATATCGCAGCCGTGGGCGAGGTTGACCACCGGCGCCATCGGGTGGCCGGGGCCGATCGGCTCGAGGCCGGGCGGCGGCTCGGGGGTCATCAGCGGCACCACCGGGTTGACCGAAAGCAGCGGCGCCACGTGGTGTTCGGGCTCGCCCATCGTGATTGCGGCCCGCACGGCAGTGCGCTCGCCCTGCGTGAGTTCGACGTCGATCAGGCTGATCCGGCGGCCGCGCTTGCGCACCGTCGTCGTCACCCGCATCGGGCCGGGATCCGGTGCCCACAGATAGTTCGCGGACAACGCGATCGGCCAGACGTTCTGGTCGCCATGCTCGAGCCGCGCCGCATTCGCACACAGCGCGAGCATCGCGCCGCCGTGCACCTTGGGGCCCGAGCCCCTCGGACCGATCGTCCAGTGCTCGTTGAGTTCTCCGTCGTAGTGACCGTCGCCGGCGGGCGTCAACGCCATCGCGTCGGTGAACAGGGTCGAAGACATGCATCCCCTTCGTCAGCGCAATAGGTGCCTGCGGGCGAACTGCAGCGATTCGAGAAGCAGGGTCTCGCGTTCGGCCGCGGTCCGCGCGCCCGAGGTGGTGATCTCGAGGATCACATGACCCGAGAAGTCGCTCGCCGCAAGCATTTCGCAGACTTCCACGGTCGGTTGGGTGCCCCGGCCCGGCACCAGGTGTTCGTCGGTCGACGCGCCGCTGCCGTCACACAGGTGCAGGTGCACCAGGCCCTCACCCATCCTGCCGGCCATGTCGATGGCATCGGTGCCCGCCGTCGCGGTGTGAGAAAGGTCGAGCGTGTAGTGGGCGTGGTTGCCGTCCAGCGGGTCGTAGGACGGCGCAAACGCCGAGATGCCCGGTCCGGGCCTGCCGCCACGTTTTCGCATCCGCTCGATCGACGTCTGCCCTGCGCCGAAGAACCGGTCCGCGCGGAACGGGAACATGTTCTCCACCGCCACCATCACCTCGCTGCCCGACTCCAGTTCGGCGACCTGTTCGGTGAACCCCTCGGCGTAGCGGCGTTGCCAGCGGAACGGCGGATGCACAACAACTGTCTGGGCGCCGAGTTGTTCGGCCGCCCGCACGCTGCGCTCGAGTTTCGGGATCGGGTTGGCACCCCACACCCGCTGCGAGATCAGGAGACAGGGCGCGTGCACCGACAACACGGGCACCGCATACTTCTGCGACATCTTCTCGATGGCGTCGATGTCCTGACTGACCGTTTCGGCCCACACCATGAGCTCGACACCGTCGTAGCCGAGCCTGGCCGCGTATTCGAAAGCGGCCTCGGTCCTCAACGGGTAGACCGAGGCCGTCGACAGACCGACCTTGATGGCTGGGCGCACAGTGTCGGCTTGCGACTATCCCGATTGCAGTAGCGCGAGCGGCCCCAGCGTGACCAGCGCGCCGACCGCCACCGCTATCAGCGTGCTGCCGATGTCCTCGGTCTTGCGAACCACGCGCACGCCGACGACCAGACCGAGGATGACGAGCACGGAGAGCACGAGCGCGACGATGTTGTTCCACTTCCAGAGCTGGTCGAAGCCGATGAACAGGCCGGCCCCGAAGAGCACCGCGAGGATGCACTGCCCGACCACCAGCGCGCCATGGGCGACCGGTGACATGGTCGTCTGGTCGTCGTCGAGATCCTCGTCGTCGAGATCCTCGACGTCCACGTCCACGTCCATGTCCATGTCCATGTCCATGTCCATGTCCATGTCCGAGTCCATGTCCACGTCGTCGTCGTGGTCGATGTCGGTAGCGCCGAACTCGAGGTCATCGAGGCTCGCGCGGCCCCGCCGCGTGAAACCCACGCTGACCGGGTCGTCGTCGAACAGCGAAGCACCCGACGAGCGCAGGTACGACGGTAGTTCGTCGGCATCGGTGTCGGGTGCGGTCGCGGCGGCCATCGACGGCCGGGTCAAGCCCGACCCCGCAATGTCGCCGGAGTTGTCGTCGACGTCCAGCGGGTCGGGGCTCATCTCCTCGGCGCCGACGCCGCCGGGATAGCGCTTGGGGCCCAGACCGCCGTACTGCGGCCTGCGGGCCGGCGGCTCGAAGAACATCGGTTCGGCTTCGCGCTCCTCGAGGTGGGCGGCGTAGTCGGCTTCCTCGTCGGTCAGCGAAGCGTCGTCGGTGGGCGCGTCGCGAAAGTCATCGGCCACGCGGGCCGCGCCGGCGTACGACCTCGTGCCGTTGCCAGGGACGGCACGAGGGTAGTCGTCAGAGACCTCGTCGAGCTGATCGGTCGCCGGATCTGCGGTGCCATGTGAGGTGTCTTTGTGGGTGTCGCCGGTGACGATCGGGATCTCACCGGTCAACTCCGCGACGCTGACCGCATCGGTGTTGCCGCGACGACGACGGCGCCTGCCCCCCACGGGCGGTGCGCCGATCGTTCCGTTCTTTGCCAGCAACTCCGCGACCGAGATCGGCCTTGTGCTGCTGTAGCTCTCGTCTGGTCCTGTCATCGTGTGTTGCCTCTGGGCTTGGCGGACTGTGGGTCGGCATCGCGTACAGCTGTCTCGACCAGTGCGGTTCCGTCGGCTTCGCTGTCGAGCTTCCGCAGAATCAGGCCCTCTCGCAACGCCCACGGGCAGATGTCCACCGTGTCTATCGCCAGCGCTCGCATGCTCGCCTCCGCAACCAAAGCTCCGGCCACGATCTGTGGCGCCCGTTCGGCACTCACCCCTTCCAACTCTGCTCGGTCAGCCGCGGTCATCCTAGATATGAAAGCTATGAGCTGCCTAAGGCCGGTAGCTGTCAGTGTCCTCTTCACACGCGGCCCGGCGCCGGAAGGCGCCGCCCCGGTGAGTCGCGCCAGCGAGCGGAACGTCTTCGACGTCGCAACGGCGAGGTCCGGGCTGCCCGCCTTGAGCATCTCGGCTCCGGCGTCGGCCAGCTCGGTGGCCAGCCAATCGCGCAGCATCGACACCCGCCGTCGCCCCGGCGGGTCGTCGGGCAGCCACTCCCTGGTGAGCCGCCCCGCACCGAGCGGAAGCGACAGCGCCACCTCGGGTTCCTCGTCGACGCCATTGGACAACTCCAGCGACCCGCCGCCGATGTCGATGTTGATGATCCGGCCCGCGCTCCAGCCGTACCACCTGCGCACCGCGAGGAATGTGAGGCGGGATTCGTCGACCCCGCTGAGCACCTGCAGCGCCACCCCGGTCTCGGCGAGCACCCGGGCCAGCACGTCCTCGGAGTTCGTCGCGTCGCGCACCGCGGAGGTGGCGAACGCCATGAGCTCCGCACAACCCGAGCTGGTGGCGATCTTGGCGAACTCGTCGATGGTGCTGATCAGCTTCTCGGCGCCCTTGCGGGTCAGCTTGCCCGACGAGTCGATGGCCTCGGCGAGCCGAAGCGACGCCTTGGTCGAACTCATCGGCGTCGGATGCCCACCGCGGCGCGCGTCCACCACCAAGAGGTGGACGGTGTTGCTGCCCACGTCGAGCACACCAAGTCGCACGCGTTCAACCTAACCGTTGAGGGAGTGAACTTCGCGAGCGCGTCACGGTGTGGCGAACCCGCAGGCGAATTCACAGGTGATGGCACGGATCATGATCGTCGAAACGTCGGCGTTCGAAGCGCCGTGGCTACTTCGCGTTCAGCGGGTCAGGGCGCTAGCGTTGATTACCGTGACGTCTGAGCATCCCGGCGAGGTCGAGCTGGATTTCGCCCGCGAATGGGTGGAGTTCTACGACCCCGACAACCCCGAGCACTTGATCGCCGCCGACATGACATGGCTGCTGTCGCACTGGACGTGCGTGTTCGGCACGCCCGCATGCAAGGGCACCGTCGAGGGCAGACCCGACGACGGCTGCTGCAGCCACGGTGCGTTCATCTCCGACAAGGCCGACCGCAAGCGTCTCGACCGCGCGGTGGAGTTGTTGACCGACGAGGACTGGCAGTTCCGGGACAAAGGGCTGGGCCGCAAGGGCTACCTCGAGATGGACGAGTACGAGGACAAGCCCAACCTGCGCACCCGAAAGTACAAGGGCGCCTGCATCTTCCTCAATCGCCCCGGCTTTGCGGGCGGCATCGGCTGCGCACTGCACAGCAAGGCGCTCAAGCTGGGTGTCGAGCCCCTGACGCTCAAGCCCGACGTGTGCTGGCAGTTGCCGATCCGCCGCAGCCAGGAGTGGGTGACACTGCCCGACGGCACCGAGATCCTCAAGACCTGGATCACCGAATACGACCGGCGGGGTTGGGGTGAGGGCGGGGCAGATCTGCACTGGTACTGCACCGGCGACCCGAACGCGCACGTCGGCGACAAGCAGGTCTGGGAGTCCTACCAACCCGAACTCACCGAACTGCTCGGCGAGAAGGCGTACGCCGAATTGGCGGCAATGTGCAAGCGGCGCAGGGGGTTAGGGCTGATCGCCGTACATCCCGCCACGCGCCTCGCCGAAATCACCCTTCCAGCTTGTAGCCCAGTCCCCGCACCGTCACCAGGTGCACCGGGTTGGCAGGGTCTCCCTCGATCTTGCTGCGCAGCCGCTTGACATGCACATCGAGCGTCTTGGTGTCGCCGACGTAGTCGGCGCCCCACACCCGATCGATGAGTTGACCGCGGGTGAGCACCCGGCCGCTGTTGCGCATCAGATACTCGAGTAGGTCGAACTCCTTGAGCGGCAACGTGATCGGCTCACCATTCACGGAGACGACATGGCGCTCCACGTCCATGCGCACCGGACCCGCCTCCAACACACCGTCTGCGATGGCGGTGTCATCGGCGTCGGTGCCGCGGCGCAACACCGCCCTGATCCTGGCGATCAGCTCACGCGCCGAGTACGGCTTGGTGACATAGTCGTCGGCGCCGAGTTCCAGCCCGACGACCTTGTCGATCTCGCTGTCGCGCGCGGTCACCATGATGACCGGCACACTGGAGCGCGACCGCAACTGCTTGCACACATCGGTTCCGCTCATCCCGGGCAGCATCAGGTCGAGCAGCACGATGTCGGCGCCCGCGCGCTCGAATTCGGCCAGCGCCGAGGGACCGTCGGTCACGACGGTCGCCTCGAAGCCCTCCTTGCGCAGCAGGAACGCCAGAGGATCGGCCAGGGACTCCTCGTCCTCGACGATCAACACGTTGGTCATGGGCGGTAGCTCTTTCCTTTCAATGGTCCGACAGGTCGTCGGACCCGCTGATGCGGTCCGGGTAGGCCGGGATGGACAGCGTGAACGTCGATCCCGTGCCCGGCTGACTCCACAGCCGGATGGTTCCGTTGTGATTGGCTGCGACGTGCTTGACGATCGCAAGGCCGAGGCCGGTGCCTCCGGTTGCCCGCGATCGAGCCTTGTCCACGCGGAAGAACCGCTCGAACACCCGCTCCTGATCGGCGGCGGCGATGCCGATTCCCCGATCCGTCACGGCGATCTCGATGTTGTCACCCCGGCGGCGACGACTGATCGACACCGGGGACCCCTTGGGTGAGTACGCGATCGCGTTGGACACCAGGTTGGCCAACGCAGTCACCAGAAGAGGTTGGTCACCGAGCACCTTGTACCCGGTCGGGGCGTCGGTGGTGATCGCGATATCGGCGTTGTCAGCGACTACCCGGTACCGCGAAAGCGCCTCCGCGACAACGGTGTCCACGTCGACGGCCTCGAGATCGGGCAGCGGCTCCGCACCTTGGAGTCGTGACAGCTCGATGAGCTCGCCGACCATGTTGGCCAGCCGGTTGGACTCGGCGACCATCTTGTCGGCGAACCTGCGGACGGTGTCGGGG
>JAEZKH010000285.1 GCA_023415515.1 Actinomycetes bacterium | reverse complement strand
GCTCAGCACCTTTCGGGTCGGCGTTCGCAAGCGCTTGTCGTGGTCAGCCACGACCGGTGGTTCCTCGACGCGGTGACGACGAAGACCTGGGAGGTGCACAACGGCGTCGTCGACGCCTATGACGGCGGTTACGCCGCCTACGTGCTGGCCCGCGCCGAGCGGATGCGGCTGGCCGCGGGAACAGAGGCCAGGCGCAGGAACCTGATGCGCAAGGAACTGGCCTGGCTGCGCCGCGGTCCGCCGGCCCGAACTTCCAAGCCGAAGTTCCGCATCCAGGCCGCCAACGAACTCATCGCCAACGAGCCGCCGCCGCGGGATCCCCTTGTGCTGCAGCGCTTTGCGACCACCCGGCTCGGCAAGGACGTGTTCGATCTACACCGACTACGCCTTGAGGTGGGTGACCGCGCCATCCTCGACAGGATCGACTGGTCGATCGGGCCCGGTGAGCGGATCGGCCTGGTCGGGGTCAACGGGACGGGCAAGACGTCGGTGCTGCGCCTTCTCGCCGGCGAGCTCGAACCGGCGGCGGGCACGATCAAGCGCGGCAGCACGCTGCAGATCGGATACCTGAGCCAGGCACTGGCCGAGCTGACGGGCGCGGGCCGGGTGATCGACGCGGTCGAGAACCGCCGTCGCATCAGCCAGTTGGCGGGTGGGCGGGAGATCAGCGCCGACACCCTGCTGAAGGATTTCGGCTTCGTCGGCGACAAGCTGACCGCCCGGATCGACGACTTGTCCGGCGGCGAGCGGCGCAGGCTGCAGTTCCTGTCCATCCTGCTCGACGAGCCGAACGTCCTGTTGCTGGACGAGCCGACCAACGATCTCGACATCGACACGCTGACCGTCATTGAGGATTATCTCGACGATTGGCCGGGCACGTTGATCGTCGTCACGCACGACCGGTACTTCCTCGAACGCGTCACCGACGTCACCTATGCGCTGACCGGAGCGGGGCGCTGCGACCTGCTGCCCGGCGGCATCGAGCAATACCTCGCTGAACGCGCGGCGGCCGCAGAACCGGCGTCGCCGCGGCAGGACTCACAGCGCGCGGAGTCGGCCTCGGCGCGTGAGCGGCGCGCCAACAAGGAGATGGCCCGCATCGAGGGGCAGCTGGCCAAGCTCGACGGCCGGATCGCCGCCATCCACGAGGCGATGGCCGACGCGGCGTCCGATCATGTCCGCGCGGGCGAACTCAACGCCGAGCTGAACGAGTTGTTGGCGCGCAAGGATTCGCTCGAGGAGGCCTGGCTGCGCGCCGCCGACTCCTAGACCGGCGTTTACGATGTTGCCGTGCACCACGTGCTGCGGCCATTCGTCCTGTGGTTGCGTTATTTCCCGCAGCTCGTCGCGCTGTACCTGATCGGCTGGCTCGGACGCAAGGGCGCGATCGAACTCGCCGCATACGTGGGGTGGGACAACGATGTCTGGGCCGCGTTGATCATGCCCTTCGCCGGCCTGGCGCGGCTCGGCTCGTATGTGGCGATGTTCCTGGTGTTGCGTCCCGCGATCCCTGTGCTGGCGGCCCTCCCGCGACGTTCGGCGCGCAGTGTCGACGTGTTCGCCAACATCATCGTCCCGTTCTTCGCGATCTACCTGGCGTGGAAGCTGTTCGCCGAGGACTGGATCGACTTCGAGACCTCCGCGCTCAACTACCGCATCGCGGACACGGTGACGACGGCGCTGACGACCGGCAGCGATGAGCGCATACTGCATCCCGACCAATTGCCGATCAGCGGTGTCACCTGGGCCATCATCGCCACGGCACTTGTCGCGCGCTACGTCCTCAGCAAGTTCAAGGACGATCTGCCCGGTTGGACGCTCGCCGTTCGCGTCTACGTCGACGCGCTCTGGGTCTTCCTCACCGTCAGCTTCGCGGCCACTCAGGGCGTCGGATTTCTGCTCAATCCGATGGGATGGATCGGTGAGCGTCGGATCGTCGTGTGGGCCAACACCACTCGCGCAGATCTGTTCGCGTACTTCGCACCACTGGAGGTGCTCTGGAATGCCGGCGCGACGGTGTTGCGTACGGTCTTCGGCGGGGCCACGATTCCGCTGTTGTGGCTCGCCGTCGCCGGGATAATCTACGGCGTCTCGATGCCGGACTGGCGTGGCGCCGCCCGCCGTGTCGTCGGACGCCGCGCAGACACCGTGTTCGCCCGGGCAGCGGAAGAACACAAGAAGCTCAGCGAGCGTGGCCTGAAGGTCGACGAGAACCTCGCCAAAAGATTCGCCGGATGGGTGCGCGACAGGATGGGCAACTACGGCAACATCGTGGATTCGGCGCGGCTCATCCTGCACGGCGGCGTGTTCGCGATAACGCTGTACGTCCTGGGATACCTCGGGCTGGCGTGGCTGGACATGTCAGGCGCCTTCTATCGTCCCGAAATCAGCATCGGCTACCTTTTCCGGTTCATCGCATGGCTTTTCGGCCCGCATCCGATCGCATTCTGGGACGGTTTCGCCGACACATTCGCGCTGATCTCGCACATGCTGGTGGAACCGCTGCGCGTGTGCTTGATCGCCTCGACCGTGGCGTACTGCCTCGAGCAGGTCCGCGCCGAGGAGGAGACTACAACAGCAACCGCACCATGATCGTGCCGTCGAATGCGACGATGTCCATCGCGGTGGGCACCACGGTGCGCGGCAGCAGAAAGGTGAACTGAAGCAGTCCGGTCTCCGAGCACAGGTTGGTCACGCCCTCACCCGCGGGCGCGATGAATCCGCCGACGTTCTCGCTCTTCCAGCGTCGCTCTCCGTCGGAGATCACGCCGTTGCAGACCGTTTTCTCCGGAGGCGGTCCCGTGCGCTCGACGGTGACGACCCGCAACACGGTGTTCGCCGGCAGTTCGGGACCGAATTTCTGCGGGCTGCGGTTGAGATGTCTCGTGCCAACGACTTTCCACGTGTATCCCCCCGCTTCGCCGCTCTCGCCCTTGGGTACCACGGCGTCGGGGACGACGGTGTGACGATACTGCGCCCACGAATCGCTGAGCCCGGTGAACACGACCACCGCGAGTGCGCCAACGGCGACCACCGTTGCGACTGCGTTGCGCACCCACAGTTTCGTGGACCACTTCGTCATGACGCCGACCTCTCGGCCTTCGTCAACGTAACCCGATCGGCTCTGCTGAAAAGTGGTCCACCGGTGGGTATTCCGATAGCCAGCCGCGAATCCAGCCGGCCGTCGCCGACCCAGAGCAGCAGCGTGATCGGGTCGGAAGACTCGGGCGCCACCAGCTCTGGGGCCACGTCGAACACCCATGACCCGCGCACTGTGATGCCTGGGCTGATCTCGCCCATCATCGTGTCGAAATAGAACACGTCCGACGGCGTGTACGTGTTCGGGCCGACGACAAGCTGGCTGTGTGTCAGTTCGGTGTCGACCGTGCCTTCCATCGCGACGTCCACCACCACCCATATGCCCGCAGGTTTTGTCGAGTTCACCTCGGGAGTGATCCGGGCGCCGGTCACCTCGGCAGAGATGGCACGACCCGTCGCGGGGGTGCCCGCCTCACCGCGCACCTCGAACGGCCCGAGGATGTCGGTTGGGGTCGGAAGGTTCTGCCATACCAC
>JAEZKH010000277.1 GCA_023415515.1 Actinomycetes bacterium | reverse complement strand
GCGTGGTGGCGACGTGAGCGTCGAGCAGATCGCGCAGGCGTTCCAGTTCCACTCTCGCGTCGTCACGTGCGACCTGTCGTCCTGCGACGATCGTGACGGGTTGCCGGTGCCCCAGCGTTGCGGCGAGGCGGTCAATCTCGGGTTCGGCTGATGCCACGACCGGTGGCCGCGACGTGGTGAGCATCGCTGCCGCGTCGACCGGGCACTGCTGAACATCCTTGGGCAACAGCAGGACTGCGGGCCCGCCCCGCTTCGCCGCATGAATGGCCTGATGCAGCGCCTGCCCGATGCCCGTTGGTGTCGCCATCCGACGGCAGAACAGCGACACTTCGGCGAACAGGGCCTCGGCGTCGATCGAGCCGTTTCGTCCGCTGGTGTCCTGGAAGCTGCCGCGACCGTCGAAAACCGTGGGCGCTTGGCCGATCAGGGCCAGCACCGGAACCCGACTGGCGAGGGATTCCCCGAGGGCAGGCACCAGGTTGAGCGCGCCACCTCCGGAGGTGGCCATCACGACACCCGGACGCCCGGTGGAGCGGCTGTACCCGTCGGCCATCGCACCGGCGGAGAATTCATGTTTGGCGAGCATCGCGGTGACGTCCGGCCGGCGTGCCGCTGCGTCGTACAGGTCCTCGATATTCGCCCCGCCCACCCCGAACAGATGCGAGATGCCCTCGGCCGCAAGGCTATCGACGATGAAGTCGGCTACCCTCATCGATTCTTCGCCGACCATGAAGGGGGCTTCTCACGCCCGGTACGAGTAGGAACCACCCAGCCGATAGTTCCAGATTTCGAAATATTCAGCTCGTTGAAACAAGTGACGAATGGATGACGTCGACCTCAGTGCTTCGCGCCGAGCTCCCCGTAGTAGTCGCTCATCGCCCGTTCGACCGCAGCCAGCACACGCCTGGCCGCCTCCAGGTCGGACTCGGGCAGGTCGTCCATCGCGGCATGCATGTGCGCGCCCAGCGGCCCGAAGAACGCGTGTGCGACGGACCGACCGTGATCGGAATAGCGCAGGATGACGCGCCGCCGGTCGGATTCGTCGGTGTCGCGACGGACGTGCCCGGCCTTGATGAGCCGGTCCACGACATAGGTGATCGCCGATGACGACAGATCCAGCCGACGACCCAGTTCGCCCGACGACAGCGGCCGACCGGCTTGCTCGGAGACGAGGATGTGCTGCAGCGCGAGCAGCTCGTTGTTCGTTATGCCATTGCCGCGCGCGAAGGTTCGACCCAGCCGATCCGACATCGCCCCGACCGCCCGGATCGCCGCCGCGACGTGGCGCTCCGACTCACTTCGGCGCGCCGCGGCTGCAGCGCCATCGGGCTCAGTCACAGGCGCGCCTTCGAGTCACCGGATCATCGGCCCACAGAGCATTCGACGATGATAGCTCCGACCTGCGGCGAACAGATGGACCGCGGACCGTCCCGCGGCCGCGGGGTCAGACGTCGCTCGAGTAGCGGATGCCGCCGTCGGGGATGGACACCCCCGGCCACACCCTGGCCCCACGCAACAGCTCACAGCGGGCCCCGATGTCGGCGCCATCGCCGATCACGCCGTCGCGGATCAGCGCGCGCGGACCGATGCGGGCACCGAATCCGATGATCGAGCGTTCGATGACCGAACCCGCCTCAACCCGCACACCGTCGAAGATCACCGCACCGTCAAGCCGTGCGCCGGGCCCGATTTCGGCGCCCCTGCCGACGACCGTCCCGCCGATCAGCAGCGCTCCCGGCGCCACCGCCGCGCCGTCGTGCACCAGCGACTCCCCCCGGTGGCCGTGCAGCGCAGGCGACGGCGCGATACCGCGGACCAGGTCGGACGAACCACGGACGAAGTCCTCCGGCGTTCCCATGTCGCGCCAGTAGGAGGCGTCGACGTGGCCGCACACCTTGAGGCCGTCTGCCAGCAGTCGCGGGAACACCTCACGCTCCACCGACAACGCCCTGCCCTTGGGCAGCCGGTCGATCACCTCGCGCTTGAAGACATAACACCCGGCATTCACCTGGTCGGTCGGCGGATCCTCGGTCTTCTCCAGGAACGCGGTGACGACCCCGTCGCCGTCGGTGGGCACACAGCCGAACGCCCTCGGATCCCCGACCCGCACGAGGTGCAGCGTGACGTCGGCGCCGTGCTCGTTGTGCGCGGCAAGCAGAGCACCGAGGTCCGCGCCGGACAGCACGTCACCGTTGAACACCATCACGGTGTCATGGCGCAGCTTGTGCGCGACGTTGGCGATCCCCCCGCCCGTGCCGAGCGGCTCTTCCTCGACGACATAGTCGATCTGCAGACCGAGCTTGGAGCCATCGCCGAACTCGGACTCGAACACCGCCGCCTTGTACGAGGTGCCGAGCACGACGTGCTCGATGCCAGCCGCGGCGATCCGCGACAGCAGGTGGGTCAGAAACGGCAGCCCGGCGGTCGGCAGCATCGGCTTGGGCGCCGAGAGGGTCAGCGGCCGCAGCCGGGTGCCCTGCCCGCCGACGAGGATGACGGCGTCCACAGCCCGTGGGTCGATGGAATCCGCCACCTCAGAGCCGTCCTCTCGCATTTCGCCTGCTGCGGTTGCCTCGCTCCTCGCGTGCGCGCAGCCTGACCACCAGCCGCGAGCGCGCCTCGAGCGCGCCTCTCATCGTCCACCTCAGCGGCGCCTGCCACGGCCTGTTGTACCGATCAGAGAGGAAAGTGTAGGTGCTGCGGTGGTGTGCGGCCAAGTTGCGGGCGGGGTCCCGCCCAGTGGAGTGGCCCTTGTCGTGCAAAACCTCCGCCGACGGCACGTATACGTTCTGCCAACCTGCTCTGCCGAGCCGATCTCCCAGGTCCACGTCCTCCATGTACATGAAATAGCGCTCGTCGAAGCCCCCGACCTCATCGAAGGCCGCGCCGCGCAGCAACAAGCAGGATCCAGACAGCCACCCCACCGGGCGTTCGCTGGGATCGAGCCGCTCCTGCCGGTAGGCGGCAGTCCACGGGTTCGACCGCCACAGCGGTCCGACCACCGCGTGCATGCCGCCGCGGACGATGCTCGGCTGGTGCCGCGCCGACGGGTAGACCGAACCGTCCGGGTCGCGGATCAGCGGGCCGAGCGAGGCCGCCCGGGGCCACCGGCCAGCGGCTTCGAGCAAAGCGTCGATGCTGCCGGGCCCCCACTGCACGTCGGGGTTGGCGACGACGAAGAGATCGAGGTCCGCCCCGTCTTTGCGGAGTTCGGCGACCGCCCGGTTCACTGCCGTGCCGTAGCCCAGGTTCCCCCCGGTTCGCAGCAACCGGGTGTTCGCGAACCGCTCGAGCGCCTCCTCCGGGCTGCCGTCGGACGACCCGTTGTCGGCCATGATCACCGACACCGGCCGCTCCGTGGCATGCGACAGTGTCGCGAGGAATCGGCCCAGATGGGGACCGGGTGAGTACGTCACCGTCACCACCGCTAGTTCGTCGCTCACGCGATGGGAACCAATCCGTCACTCACGGCGTAGAGGGTAGCGAACCATCAACCGGCCAACGCCGCGGCCAGCGCCTCGGCCCATGGCCGCAGCGGCGTCAAG
>JAEZKH010000437.1 GCA_023415515.1 Actinomycetes bacterium | reverse complement strand
TCGACAAGGCCAACACCCAGGAGTTCAAGCGCTCGGAGGACAGTGCCGAATACGCCGCGCTCGGCTACCTGAAGTACGCGCCCGCGGTGACGGTGGAGACGGTCAGCAAGGACGGGGCGTCGAAGGGAGAGCTCGAGGAGGGTGATGCCATCGACGCGGTGAACGGCACACCAGTGAGCAACCTCGAGCAGTTCCAGGCGCTGATGGAGAACACCAAACCGGGGGACGAGGTGCTCCTCGACTTCCGCCGCAAGAACGCGGCGCCGGGCATCGCGACGGTCACGTTGGGCTCGGCTCCGGACAAGAAGCAGGGCATGCTCGGCATCGGCGTGGTGGAAGCCCCGTGGGCGCCGTTCACCATCACGTTCAACCTGGCCAACATCGGCGGGCCGTCGGCCGGCCTCGTCTTCAGCCTGGCCGTCATCGACAAGCTGACCACCGGCGATCTGAGCGGAGACAAGTTCGTCGCGGGCACGGGAACCATCGACGCCGACGGCAAGGTCGGCTCGATCGGCGGCATCACCCACAAGATCCTGGCGGCCCACGACGCCGGTGCCTCGGTGTTTCTGGTGCCCGCCGACAACTGCGCGGAGGCCAAGTCGGCCCACGAGGACGGCATGGACCTGATCAAGGTGGAGAACCTGCAGGGTGCAGTCGATGCGCTCAAGGCGCTTTCTGCCGGTGGCGAAGCCCCCCACTGCTGATCGGAACTGCGAAAAACCAATGCGTAGAGTTGTGACACGTCATTCGGACGTGCATTTGCGAACCAGGAGTTGACGAGTGGGTATGCGGCCCGCGGCGAAGATGCCGAAGCTGACGCGACGAAGCCGGATTCTGATCACGATCGCTCTGGTGGTCGTGCTGCTGTTGATGGTAGGACCGCGCCTGGTCGACGCCTACGTCGACTGGTTGTGGTTCGGCGAGCTGGGCTACCGGTCGGTGTTCACCACCCAGTTGGTCACCAAGCTGGTGGTGTTCTTCGTGGTGTGGGCGGTCGTCGGCGCCATCATCTTCGCGGCGCTCGCGCTTGCCTACCGAACCAGGCCGGTGTTCGTCCCGACCAACGGACCCAACGACCCCGTCGCGCGCTATCGCACCGCGGTGATGTCGCGGCTGCGGCTGGTCGGGATCGGCGTTCCGGCAGTCATCGGGTTCTTCGCGGGCATTGTCGCGCAGACGTACTGGGAGCGGGTCCAGCTGTTCCTGCACGGCGGCGACTTCGGCGTCACCGACCCGCAGTTCGGGATGGACCTCGGCTTCTATGCGTTCGATCTGCCGTTCTACCAGTTGGTGATCGGCTATCTGTTCGTCGCGACGTTCCTGGCCCTCATCGCGAACCTGTTGGGGCATTACCTGTTCGGCGGTATCCGCCTCTCGGGCCGGACGGGCGCGCTGAGCCGCTCCGCGCGCATCCAGCTGATCACGCTGGTCGGCACGCTGGTGCTGTTGAAGGCGATCGCCTACTGGTTCGACCGATACGCATTGCTGTCGAACACCCGCAGCGGTAAGCCGTTCACCGGCGCCGGCTACACCGACATCAACGCGGTGCTGCCCGCGAAGCTCATCCTGATGGCCATCGCGTTGATCTGTGCGGCCGCGGTGTTCTCCGCGATCGTGTTGCGGGACTTGCGGATTCCCGCAATCGGCGTGGTGCTGCTGCTGTTGTCGTCGATGGTGGTCGGGGCGGGCTGGCCGTTGGTCGTCGAGCAGGTCTCGGTCAAACCGAATGCGGCGCAGAAGGAAAGCGATTACATCAGCCGCAGCATCACCGCGACCCGCGAGGCCTACGGGCTGACCGAGAAGACGGTGACCTACCGCGACTATCCGGGCAACGCGCCCGCCACCGCGCAGCAGGTGGCGGCCGACCGTGCGACCACGTCCAACATTCGCCTGTTGGACCCGACGATCGTCAGCCCCGCGTTCACGCAGTTCCAGCAGGGCAAGAACTTCTACTACTTCCCCGACCAGTTGGCCATCGACCGGTACAACGGCCCGGACGGAAATTTGCGCGACTACGTCGTGGCCGCGCGCGAGTTGAACCCGGATCGCCTGATCGACAACCAGCGCGACTGGGTGAACCGCCACTTCGTCTACACGCACGGCAACGGCTTCATCGCCTCGCCTGCCAACACGGTGCGCGGTGTCGCAAACGATCCCAACCAGAACGGCGGCTACCCCGAGTTCCTGTCCAGCGTGGTCGGCGCGAACGGCAGCATCGTCTCGCCGGGACCCGCGCCGCTGGATCAGCCGCGAATCTACTTCGGCCCCGTCATCGCAGGCACGTCGGCCGACTACGCGATCGTCGGCAAGAACGGCAACGACCGCGAGTACGACTACGAGACCAACACCGAGACCAAGAACTACACCTACAGCGGCAAGGGCGGCGTTCCGATCGGAAACTGGCTCAACCGCGCGCTGTTCGCCTGGAAGCTGTCCGAGCGAAAGCTGGTGTTGCCCAACCCGATCGGGCCGGACAGCAAGATCCTGTTCAACCGCGATCCGGCCAAGCGGGTGGAAGCCGTCGCGCCGTGGCTGACCACCGACACCAGCGTGTATCCGGCGATCGTCAACAAGCGGATGGTGTGGATCGTCGACGGCTACACGACGTTGGACAACTACCCGTATTCGGAGCTGACGTCGTTGTCGAGTGCGACCGCCGACTCGAACGAGGTGGCGTTCAACCGGCTGGCCCCGGACAAGAAGGTGTCCTACATCCGTAACTCGGTGAAGGCCACCGTCGATGCCTACGACGGCACGGTGACGCTGTATGCACAGGACGAGTCGGATCCGGTGCTGCAGGCGTGGACGAAGGTCTTCCCCGGAGTGGTCAAGCCCAAGAGCGACATAAGCCCCGAACTGCAGTCGCATCTGCGTTATCCCGAGGATCTGTTCAAGGTGCAGCGCGCTCTGCTGGCGAAGTACCACGTCAACGATCCCGTGACGTTCTTCTCGACGTCGGACTTCTGGGACGTGCCGCAGGACCCGAACCCGACGGCGAGCAGTTATCAGCCGCCCTACTACATCGTCGCGAAAGACCTTGCGAAGAACGACAGATCGGCGTCGTTCCAGCTGACCAGCGCGATGAACAGGTTTCAGCGTGACTACCTGGCCGCCTACATCAGCGCCAGCTCGGACCCCGACAGCTACGGCCAGCTCACGGTGCTCACGATTCCCGGTCAGGTCAACGGCCCGAAGCTGGCCTTCAACGCCATCAGCACCGACACCGCGGTCAGCCAGGACCTCGGTGTCATCGGCCGCGACAACCAGAACCGGATCCGCTGGGGCAACCTGTTGACCCTGCCGGTGGCCAACGGCGGCCTGCTCTACGTCGCGCCGGTGTATGCCTCGCCCGGCGCCAGCGACGCGTCGTCGTCGTATCCGCGTCTGATCCGTGTCGCGATGATGTACGAGGACCGCGTGGGTTACGGGCCGACCGTGCGCGACGCGCTCACCGAGTTGTTCGGACCGGGCGCCGATGCGACAGCGACCGGTCCCGCACCCGCCAATCCGCCCGGCGCACGGCCGCCTGCGGAAGCCCAATCCGACGGTCAGCCGCAGGCGCCCGCGCCTTCGGGCCGCGCGCCGGAGG
>JAEZKH010000188.1 GCA_023415515.1 Actinomycetes bacterium | reverse complement strand
CGCGAGTGGTCTCCTGGAACGACGCCGCCGACAGCCACGAGTCCGTGGCCAGCGATGCCTTGGTGATGCCCATCAGCACCGGACGGCCGGCCGCGGGCTCGCCGCCCTCGGCCACGACGCGACGGTTCTCGGTCTCGAACTCGCCGCGCTCGGTCAGCGAGCCGGGCAGGAACTCCGTTGCGCCCGAATCGATGATCGTGACGCGCCGCAGCATCTGCCGGACGATCACCTCGATGTGCTTGTCGTGGATCGACACGCCCTGAGCGCGGTAGACCTCCTGGACCTCCTTGACGAGGTGGATCTGCACCTCGCGAGGGCCCTGGACACGCAGCACCTCGTGCGGGTCCGCGGAGCCTTCCATCAGCTGCTGGCCGACCTCGACGTGGTCGCCGTCGGTGAGCAGCCGCTCGGTGCCGTCCTCGTGCTTGAACACCTTGAGGCGGCGGTTGCGCTTGGGCAGCTTGTCGTAGACGACTTCCTCGCCACCGTCGTCGGGGACGATGGTGATCTTGTAGAAGGAGTCGCTCTCCTCGAGCTGCACCCGTCCGGTGACGTCCGCGATCGGCGCCTTGTTGCGCGGCACGCGGGCCTCGAACAGCTCCTGGACGCGGGGCAGACCGCCGGTGATGTCCTCACCCACACCGCCCTGGTGGAAGGTGCGCATGGTCAGCTGCGTGCCGGGCTCACCGATGGACTGGGCGGCGACGATGCCGACAGCCTCACCGATGTCGACCAGCTTGCCGGTCGCCATCGAACGGCCGTAGCACATCGCGCACACGCCGGTGCCCGTCGTGCACGTCAGCACCGAGCGGACCTTGACCTCGGTGATGCCCGCTGCCAGCAGCGCGTCGATCGCCGGATCACCGAGATCGTGACCCCGCTCGACGATGACGTTGCCCTTCTCGTCGACGGCGTCGGCGGCCAGAGTCCGCGCATACGCCGACGTCTCGATGTGCGGGTCACGGATGTGCGAACCGTCGGCAGCCAGCTCGGCCAAGGTGACCGTGATGCCGCGCTCGGTCTCGCAGTCGGCCTCGCGGACGATGACGTCCTGGCTGACGTCGACCAGACGACGGGTCAGGTAACCCGAGTCAGCGGTACGAAGAGCGGTGTCCGCCAGACCCTTTCGGGCGCCGTGGGTGTTGATGAAGTACTCCAGCACCGTCAGGCCCTCGCGGAACGAGGACTTGATCGGCCGCGGGATGAACTCACCCTTCGGGTTGGTCACCAGACCCTTCATGCCGGCCAGCGTGCGCGTCTGGGTGAAGTTGCCCGTCGCACCCGAGTCGACGATCGTGATGATCGGGTTGTCGGACGGGTAGTGCTCCCGCAGCGCCTCGCCGACCTCTTCGGTCGCCTGCTGCCAGATCTTGACCAGCTCGCCGTTGCGCTCGTCGTGGT
Source organism: Actinomycetes bacterium (assembly GCA_023415515.1). Taxonomy (GTDB): domain Bacteria; phylum Actinomycetota; class Actinomycetes; order Mycobacteriales; family Mycobacteriaceae; genus Mycobacterium. The sequence continues at coordinate 2,199 of JAEZKH010000188.1, read as the reverse complement.
TCAAAGCACCGCGCTGGTACTTCTTCTCGATCCCGTCGGCTTCCTTCTCGTACCGGTCGAGGATCTCCTGCTTGTTCGGCGGCACGATGACGTCGGCCATCGACACGGTGACACCCGAGCGGGTGGCCCAGTAGAAGCCGGCGTCCTTGAGCTTGTCGACGGTCTGCGCGACCACGATCATCGGGTAGCGCTCGGCCAGATCGTTGATGATCGACGCCTGCACCTTCTTGTGCATCTGCTGGTTGATGAACGGGTAGCCGGTGGGCAGCAACTCGTTGAACAGCACGCGACCCAGGGTGGTCTCGGCGGTCCAGGCGTCGCCCGGCTTCCAGCCCGCGCCACCGAACAGTTCGGCTTCGACCTCGGCAGGCGGACGCAGAGCCGTCAACCGCACCTTGATCTTGGCCCGCACCGACAGCGCACCGCGGTCGAGCGCCATGATCGCCTCGGCCGGCGAGGCGTAGACACCCGTCTCCGGCTGATCCTTGGCCGCCGGGGTGTATTCGCCTGTGGCGCCGGGAACCTCAGTGGTCAGGTAGAACAGCCCCGTCACCATGTCCAGACGCGGCATGGCCAGCGGACGCCCCGACGCAGGCGACAGGATGTTGTTCGACGACAGCATCAGGATGCGCGCCTCGGCCTGCGCCTCGGCGCTCAGCGGCAGGTGCACCGCCATCTGGTCGCCGTCGAAGTCGGCGTTGAACGCCTCGCAGACCAGCGGGTGCAGCTGAATGGCCTTACCCTCCACCAGCTGCGGCTCGAAGGCCTGGATACCGAGACGGTGCAGCGTGGGTGCGCGGTTCAGCAGCACCGGGTGCTCGCCGATGACCTCTTCGAGGACGTCCCACACCTGCGGACGCTGACGCTCGACCATGCGCTTGGCGCTCTTGATGTTCTGCGCGTGGTTCAGGTCGACCAGACGCTTCATCACGAACGGCTTGAACAGCTCGAGTGCCATCAGCTTCGGCAGGCCGCACTGGTGCAGCTTGAGCTGCGGGCCGACCACGATGACCGAGCGGCCGGAGTAGTCGACGCGCTTACCGAGCAGGTTCTGACGGAACCGGCCCTGCTTGCCCTTGAGGAGGTCGCTCAGCGACTTCAGTGGACGGTTGCCCGGCCCGGTGACCGGACGGCCGCGGCGGCCGTTGTCGAACAGCGCGTCAACCGACTCCTGCAGCATCCGCTTCTCGTTGTTGACGATGATCTCGGGCGCGCCGAGGTCGATCAGCCTCTTGAGCCGGTTGTTGCGGTTGATCACGCGGCGGTACAGGTCGTTGAGGTCGCTCGTTGCGAACCGGCCGCCGTCGAGTTGCACCATCGGTCGCAGTTCCGGCGGGATCACCGGAACGGCGTCGAGCACCATACCCATCGGCGAGTTGCCCGACTGCTGGAACGCGGCGACGACCTTCAGCCGCTTCAGCGCACGAAGCTTCTTCTGCCCCTTGCCGTTACGGATGACGTCGCGCAGCGACTCGGCCTCGGCATCGATGTCGAAGTTCTCGATGAGCTTCTTGATCGACTCCGCGCCCATGGCGCCGGCGAAGTACTCGCCGTAACGGTCGACGAGCTCGCGGTAGAGCACCTCGTCGACGATCAGCTGCTTGGGCGCCAGCTTGGTGAAGGTGGTCCAGATCTCCTCGAGCCGGTCCAGCTCACGCTGGGCGCGGTCGCGGAGCTGACGCATCTCGCGCTCGCCGCCGTCGCGGACCTTGCGCCGCACGTCGGACTTGGCGCCCTCCTCCTCGAGCTCCTTGAGGTCGGCCTCGAGCTTCTGCGCACGCGCCTCGAGATCGGCGTCGCGCTGATCCTCGACGGCCTTGCGCTCGACGGCCATCTCGGCCTCCAGCGTCGACAGCTCGTTGTGCCGCATCTCGTCGTCGACCTCGGTGATGACGTAGGCCGCGAAGTAGATGATCTTCTCGAGGTCCTTCGGTGCGAGGTCGAGCAGGTAGCCCAACCGCGACGGGACGCCCTTGAAGTACCAGATGTGGGTGACCGGCGCCGCCAGCTCGATGTGGCCCATCCGCTCGCGACGCACCTTGGCGCGAGTCACCTCGACACCGCAGCGCTCACAGATGATGCCCTTGAAGCGGACGCGCTTGTACTTGCCGCAGTAGCACTCCCAGTCGCGAGTCGGTCCGAAGATCTTCTCGCAGAACAGGCCGTCCTTCTCCGGCTTCAATGTGCGGTAGTTGATGG
>JAEZKH010000158.1 GCA_023415515.1 Actinomycetes bacterium | reverse complement strand
GGGCCCCCCCCGCCCGCCCCCCCCCCCGCGGGCGGGGCCCGCCACGACCATGTGCAGGCCGAGATCCTTGGCGTAGGGCACGACGTCGACGAGGGGCATGAGCGGATTGGCACCCGTCGCGGTAGCGACCAGGTCGTAATCGTCGATGACGACATAGATCTCGGGCCCCGACCACCACGATCGCGCCCGCAACTGCTGCTGACTGATGTCGGGACCGGGTACGCGCGCCTGCACGAGTTGCAGCAGCCGCGTCAGTTGCTGGGTGAGCGCGGCCGCCGACGGCACATAGGCGGCAAGGTGCTGTGACTCGATGATCCCCAGCAGCGTGCGGCGGAAGTCGACAACGAACAGCTGGGCGCCGTCGGCGGTGTTGGATCGAACGATCTCGGTGCAGAGTGTTCGGAGCACACCGGTCTTGCCGCACTCACCCTCCCCGAGAATGACGAGATGTGACTCTGCAGCGAAATCGAGTGCGACAGAGGTCAGTTCGGCTTCGCCGATACCCACAAGCACCTCTGTTCCTGCTCGGCGCCCATGGGAACCCGCGACGAGCGCGTCGTAGTCGACGAGCGCGGGAAGCACCTCGATCCGCGGTGCGAGCTGACCTGGGTATCGGACTCGGAGCCTGTCGGCGGCGTCGGTACGCGGTACCGCGATCACGAACTCACGCCCGTCGGGTGTGATGCCGTGGCCGGCTGGGCTCTGCATCAGCTGCCGGGCACGTTTGCGGTCCATCTCCGATTCCGCCGGGTCGCCGAGCCGCAGCTCGACGCGGGTCCCGATCGAATCCTTCAGAGCCGGACGGATGTCGGCCCACCGGGACGCAGAGACGACGACATGGATCCCGTACGAAAGTCCCTGCGCCGCAAGCGACGTGATCGCCGAGTCGAGATCGAACTCGCGGCGGACGTTGGCCCAGCCATCGATGACCAGGAAGATCTCGCCGTACGCGTCGACAGTGCCTGCGCCGGCACCGTTTCGGTGCGCCGCCCGTGCGCGCAGCAGTGACTCCAACTGCCCGATGGTTCGGCGGACCAGTTCGACGTCGCTGCGCCCGGCCACCGACCCGACGTGGGGAAGCGTCGACAACGCCGACAAAGTGCCGCCGCCGAAGTCCAGGCAGTAGAACTGCACATCGCGGGGGCCGAGGGTCTCGGCGAGCGCGAGCATCAGCGTCTGCAGCGCGGTCGACTTACCTGACCGCGGGCCGCCCACGACCGCGACATTTCCGTTGGCGCCTGCGAGTTGAGCCATCATGAACTCGCGACGCTGCTCGAACGGACAGTCCACGATCCCGATCGGCACAGTCAGCGGCGCGGCCGTCCCGACACGGTTCAGCAGGGCGTCGAGTGCCGGCGAGGTCGTCAACGGCGGCAACCACACCTGGTGCGCGGGCGGCCCGTGTCCTTCCAGCGCGTCGAGCACCGCGTCGACCAGCGTCCCCGGCGAGTCGGCCGCCGCTTCGCTCGGCTGCGGGTGTGACAGCAGCGGGCCCATCGGTCGTGCGGTGTAAAGGGATGGCTTACCGGTTGTCTCGGCTCGGGTCGCGGGGACGTGGGGCACCACGTACGCACCGGACACGAAGGCCGTCTGAAATCGCAGTGGATCGTCCGCTCCGGTCTTCACGTAGGCCGCACCCGGCGCATTCGGCAGGTGATAGGCATCGGGAACACCCAACACGGATCTGGATTCAGCGGCCGAGAACGTCTTCAGACAGATCCGGTAGGACAGGTGTGACTCCAGCCCACGCAACCTGCTTTCGTCGACCCGTTGGCTCGCGAGCAGCAGATGCATGCCGAGTGACCGGCCCAGTCTGCCTATCGCAATGAACAAATCGATGAAATCCGGATGTTGGCTGAGCATTTCGGAGAACTCGTCGACGACGATGAACAGAGCGGGCAATGGAGCCAGCTTCACCCCCCTGCTTCGGGCCGCGTTGTAGTCCGCGGTGTTCGCGAAGCCGCCTGCCGCCCTCAACAACTCCTGCCGTCTGTGCACTTCTCCCGCCAACGCGTCCTTCATGCGCGTGACGAGGTGTGATTCCCCCGCCAGGTTGGTGATCACTGCGCCGACGTGCGGAGCCCGCTCGAAACCGAGAAATGTGGCGCCGCCTTTGAAATCGATGAGTATCAGGTTCAGCACGTCAGACGGGTGAGCGGTGATCATGCCGAGTGTCAGCGTCCGCAGGAATTCCGACTTACCCGACCCTGTCGCCCCGATGCACAGGCCGTGGGGCCCCATCCCGCCCCTGGCGGCCTCCTTGATGTCGAGCGCGACGGGAGTGCCGTCCTCGGCTACCCCGATGGGAACACACAACATCTGCTCTGCGCTGCGCGGGGTCGGCCGCACACCGGCGGGGTCGACGACGCCGTCGAAGTCGGCGCCCATCAGTTGCGGCCAGGGCGTAGACGATGAACTGCGCACCGGTGACGCGGTTGCCGGGCGGTAACGGGAAATACGGCGCGCCACGGCGGTCACTTGACCCGGCGTCATGAAGTCGCACCGGGCGAGTTGCTGGCCACCGTCGTCGGTTTGCGTCAGCAGGAGACCGTCGCGCACCACGAGGCGCAGATCGGCCGGGCGTCCGCTCGCCGCGCTGACTTCGATCGTCGTCACACGATCCGGTCCGTCGAGCACAGCCCGGGCGCAGGCAAACATGTTCCCATCGACTACGAGCAACGCGGTGAGGCTGTCACAGCAGGCGAGCGCCGCCGCAGCAGCGGAGAGGCTGTCGAAGGTCAGGCGCGCCTGCCCGCAGTCATCGGTCGCCGACGGGTGCTCGTGGTGCGGCAGCCATTTCAACCAATCCCACTCCGACGCCGTGAGCGGGTCGACGACAGCGGCGATGCGGAGATCATGTGGGCTGTGCAGGACGGCCAGCTGGCAGATCAGCGCGCGAAGCAGCCCCCGGCAGGCGTCGGGGTCACCGTCGATCGAGACCGTTTCGTGCGCTGTCAACGAGATCGACACGGGGAGTGCAGGAACGGTCGAACGGTGGCCGACCAAGCGGCGCAGTAGCATCGTCGTGACCGGATCGCGTTCCGACCCGCCGAGGTCGGGTACCGCCAGCGGTGTCGAGAGGTCCTGCGGGCCATGCCCGATCCGCACACATCCGAAATCGGCGTCGCCGGGTCCGCGCTCCCACATCCGCGGTGTACCGACCAGCGTCCACAAAGTCGCGGGATCCGGGTTGTGCCACGACAGCGAAAGCCGCTGCTGCCGCGCGGCCTCGGTGATCTGTTCCTCCAGGGATGCGAGATAGCGCACGTAGTCGCGTCGATTGCGATCGACCTCCGCGTTCCGCATTCCGCCGCGTCCGCCCGAAGCCACCGTTCCAAGCGTTGACACCAGCATCATCACGGGAAAGAACATGAACGTCGGGTTGCGCGTCGCCGCCGACCCCGAGGTGAAGTAGATGACCGTCATTCCGGCCATGGCGACGACCATGGCGGCGGGGAGCAGCCGGGCAAGCGGATTGGCCGGCGTCTCCTTCGGCAAGTCGGGTGGCGGCTGTACGGCGATCTCGCCTTCCATCGGCTGCGGTCCGGCCAACCGCGGTTCCATCGAGAACTCCATCGGAGAATAGACGCACGCGCGCCTCATCTCGTTCCCTGTCCACAGGTGGCTTTTTGTCGCGGTCGGATCTGTGTGGACGTGACTACCGTGATCGGCGGGGGGTCACATGACGATTTCACATCTGTGCCGGATATCGGTGCAGCCGCAGTGGTTTGGTATGTCAGAAGCGGTCGACCTGGCGCTGCCGGCAGAAACGGAACTCGGCGAGATGATGCCGTCGATCCTCGACCTCGTCGGAGCGCCACCCGACGCCGGTCGTCGACACGTCGCCGAGCATTACACGCTTGCGCGACTTAACGGTTGTGTGCTCAACGAGTCGATGTCGCTTCAGGACAACGACGTTCGCGACGGCGACCTCCTGTTGCTCGCGGTCGCCGACCCTGTGGTCCACGAGGACTTCACCGAGATGAGCCAGTACGTCGTCGCATGCGCGCCGGCCGATCACGACACCGCGTGGTCGCGGCGTCTGGGTGTCGCCGCTTGGTTGTGGTCGGCGGCCATCGGTGCGACCGCTCTCGGTTGGCAGAGCCACGGACCGCGGACTGACCGGGTGGCCGCGGCGGCCGTCGTGGCCGTGGCAGCCGCGATCGCGGCCACCTTCGTCGGCCGTGCCGATACTCAACCCCCGCTGACTGCTGCCCTCGGCGCGACGGCCGCAGCGTTCGGTGCGGTCGCCGGATTCCTGATGGTGCCTGGCGGCCCGGCGCCGCCAAACCTCCTGCTCGCCGCCACCGTCTGCGCGGCGATCGCGACCGTCTTGCTTCATGTGACGTGTCGCGAGTCGGCGCTGCTCATCGCCATCGCAGCGGGCGCGTCGCTTGCGGCCATCGTCGCCGCAGGGGCAACCGTCCACCCGGTTACGACGACGACGCTGGGTGCCGTCCTTGCCGCGGTCGCGCTGGTGGCGGTGTGTGTCGCGGCCAAGGTGTCGGTGTACTTGGCCGGGTTGTCGCCGCGCTTGCCGGATGCGCACGACGCACTCGACGTCGAAGCGCCTGCCGCTGTCGCCGCAAGGCGAGCGAAGCTGGGCCATGACACCCTCACCGGTCTCTTGGCCGGCTTCTCGCTGGCATCCGCGGCGGGCGTCATACTCGTCGCCGCCGACCCGCACCGCGACGGTATCGCAAGCCGTATCACGTTCGCGTGTGTTGTTTCGGCGGCTCTTGTCTTCCGGGCGTGTCAGCAATACGGAACCGCTCGACGGACCGCCCTTCTGGTCGCCGGATTGGCCTGCGCCACTGCGGCTTTCCTACCCACTTTCGCCGCGACCCCGACGCATGCGGTGTGGGCCGGCCTGACGGCGGTCGCCCTCGGCGCGGGTGGGTTGTGGCTGTCGTATGCGGATTTCGCAGCACGAATGAGCCCGTTCGCGCGTCGCGGTTTCGAGGTGGCCGAGTACTTCGTTCTCGCAGCGGTGGTGCCGGTGGCGTGTTGGGTCAGCGGCGTCTTCGGCCTCGTCCGCGGTCTGAGCCTGACATGAGCTGCCGGTCAGCTCGAATCGCCTGCGCCGTGGCATTGGCCTCCGCGTCGGTGTGGACGTCACCCCCCGCTGCGGCGATCACCCCGCCGGAGGTCGATGACTCTCGCCTACCCGATGCGCGACCGCCCGCCCCGCCCGAACCGACGGAGCAACGGCAGGACTGCGTGGTATCGACACCGACACGCCGCGGCACAGAGAACGGAGACCAGCTCGCGGCACTGGACCTGCCTGAGGTGTGGACGTTGAGTCGCGGTGCCGGCCAGACCGTCGCTGTGATCGACACCGGGGTCGCGCGCCACCGCCTGCTTCCGCACCTGGTTCCTGGCGGCGACTACGTGCACAGCGGCGACGGCACCGACGACTGCGACGGCCACGGAACGGTGGTCGCAGGCATCGTCGGAGCCGCCGAAGACCCGACGGGCGATAGGGAGTTCAGCGGCGTCGCGCCTGATGCGGCGATCATCGGCATCCGGCAGTCGAGCGTCAAGTTCGCGCCGGCAGGCAGGTCGGCCCCTGGATTCGGTGACGTGGACACGCTTGCCGCGGCGATACGAACCGCCGCCGACATGGGCGCCTCGGTGATCAACGTGTCGTCGATCGCGTGCGTCGAGGCGACCGCAGAACTCGACGATCGAGCACTCGGCGCGGCGCTGGCCTACGCCGTGGACGTCAAGAACGTCGTCGTGGTCGCGGCGGCGGGCAATGTCGGCGGGTTGGGACAGTGCCCCGATCAGAACCCACCGGCGGACCCGGCCCACCCCGGCAGGCCGGACTGGGAATCGGTGAAAGTCGTTGTGAGCCCGGCGTGGTACGACGACTATGTCCTCACTGTGGGTTCGACGGATCCACGCGGCGCGCCATCGCAGTTCACGCTCGCGGGCCCGTGGGTGGACGTGGCGGCTCCTGGAGAGGGCGTCGTGTCGCTCGACGCCGACGGTGAGGGTCTGGTCGATTCTCTGCCAGTCCTTGGGAGCGATGCACCGATCGTGGGAACGAGCTACGCGGCGCCGGTGGTGAGTGGTATCGCCGCACTCATCCGGGCGCGATCGCCGCATCTGACTGCACGGCAGGTGATTCAACGGATCAAGGACACCGCTCATCGGCCGCCTGAGGGTTGGAACCCCTTCGTCGGCAACGGTGTCGTCGACGCGCTCGCCGCTGTGAGCGGCGGCACGGCCACGACGAACATGGTTGTGCCCGAGCCCGAACCGGGCTACAGCGACGAACGGCCCGACCTGCCTGCGCAGCGGTCCGAGCCGGATCCAGGTGTGCGTCGGATCGCGTTCGGCGGCGCCGGAGTGTGCGTCGCGGCGGCGGCCGCGGCGGTGGCCATGGCGTCGTCGTCAGGTCGGCTACGGCGGCGACACGATTCCGTCGCGGGCGACTAGCGCCGCGTCTCTGCTCAGCTCCGGTCCGCGGGGCAATCCGGCGAGCAGCGGCCACGGCGCGGCGACCGGGTCGCCGGAGAGGCCGAGCATTCTGGCGGTCTCTTCGTCCCTGATGCCGAAGAGCACACCGCTGTCGGTCAGAAGATAAAGAGGACCCGATTCGTCACCCTGGCGACTCATGGAGCCGGCCCGAACGTAGCCGCTCCTGCCTGCGGGCAGTGCGACGCTGTCGATCTTGGGCCCTTCGCTGTCGGACTGTGCCAGAGCCACGGTAGCCACCGGTTCCGATGTCGAGTCCCTGGCATACACAATCGTTTTCGGGCCGTCGGGCAGCCAGGCCGCACACAGCGCGCCGCCGTCGCGAGCGCCGAGGGGCATGACTGCACGTTTCGGGTAGGTCGAAACAGGGAGCGGATCGACCGTCGGGACGCTGACGAGCAGGTCGGGCGCGATGGCCCGAATCTGCTGGCCTCCTTGCGAACTGAGGCTGCGGATGAGGTTCGCCGCGACCTCCCCGACGCGCTGGACACCATCGGCGAGCACAACGAAGAAGTCGTCGTCGGTGGTCCCGGTCACCCTCACCACCGTCCCGATCGCGAGACCGGGCACGGCTCCCGGCCCGCCCGCACCCGGAATGAGCGGTGCGACGATGGGCGGTGCTTCGGGAATGGCGTCGAGCAGTGCCCGCGACACCGGTCGCGGTTCGACTCCGGCGAGCCGTAGGGCCCACACGACGCCGGGACTGCGCAGATCCACCTCGGAACGTCGGCCGTCATAGAGCAGATAGGTCGCAGCCGCGCCCGCCGAGCGCGCTGTCACCAGGATCGTCGTGTCGCGCTCGGCCGTCTCGAGTTGGTCTGCACCGCCCGCGATGAACATGGTGGTCGTGTCGTCACAGATCGTCCAGGCGGATTCGCTGTGGGACAAGGGCTCACCGATGGCGCCGGGTGCACCCGGAATACCCAGGAACGAGCCGCGTCTTTCCCGGTCGATGCTCGCCGCGGTGACGATCTTGGGGGCGGTTGCGTCACCCGCGACAAGACGCGCCGATGCGAGGTTCGGCACGGGATGCAGTGTGCCGTCGACGCGGACATAGAGGGCGCCGGATTCGCGCGACATCACGATGGCCGAATCGCCGACAGGGGCGTTCGGTCGCAAGAACGCCAAGATGGCGCACCCTGCCACGACCACGACCGCGACAACACAGCCGGCGACCATCGAAAGCGACTGTGCCCGAATCGGATCGTGCTGGATGTCGACCTCGCCGCGCAGCAGCGCATGCTCCATCCGGCGCACCAGAAATCTGTACCCGCTGACCCGCAGCCGGGCTGTCGGTCGACCAGCCATACTCCCCCGGCGCCCAGCCTAACGCCGCCAGGGAGTACGGCCCTTCACCGTTTTCCGCGAAACAGCGGAAGTCAGTCCTCCGAGCCGGTTTGTTTGGCGGTGGAGTTGTCACCGTCATTGCCGAGCGCCTTCTTGACCGTGCCCGAGACCGCCTTCACGGCGTCGCGGACCGGGTGGAAGTCCTTCAGCGCGTTGCGCAGCGGACGATTGGCCGCCGATCCGTTGGCGGCGGCTTTCTCACCCGGCTTGGCGAAGAGCCCCAGGCGAAGCTCGGGCGTGTTCGGCTTCGGGGTTTCCGCCTTGGCGACGAGGGTGTTCGGCGTGCTGCCTGTCTCCGAGAGCGGGGTCGCGGTCGGTGGCACCGTCGGTGAGCCCGGCAACGGTGTTCGGCCCGGCGTCAATGCCATGTTGATGGCCTCGGGGACGTCGTTGACGAGATCCACCGCCGTCTTGATCGGGTTGAACGTCTTCGGCGGAAGCAAGGTACCCGGCTGCGGTTTGCTGTAATCGGTTCGGTCGTAGCCCGTTTCGATCAATGTCTGCGTGAACGGTGACAGGAAATCCGTTATCGGAACGATCAGCGCCGAGGTCCCGGTGGCATCGCCGAGGTCGACGAACGGCTGGTACAGCGGTAGGTACCTGGCGGGCAGCGTGATGTAGATGGTGTCGCTGCCGTCGACGTGCTGACAGTAGTTCTGCGCGGTGCAGCCATCGAGTGCTTGCGCGGCGGTGATGTAGTCCTGTACTTCCTCCGGCGTATAGCCGTATGGCGTTTCGGTCGGCGGGTCGTCGCTGTTGGGCGCCAGATAGGTGCCGTGGATGTACTGGAAGCCGGCGATGGCGTTGGCGACGGCGACCGGGTTGGCCAGCCATTGCGGGAAATCGGCGACGCCGTCGTACATCAGCGCGAAATCGGTGGCGCAGATGCGATCACCGCCGTCACAAGTGTCGGTCGACGCCGGTTGCCCGAACCGGGCGTCGAGAATCGGCACATTGCCCAGGAACGCGAGCCTTTCGAAGAATCCGCCGGTTGGGCGTTGCGGATCGCCGATGAAGAAGTAGTCGGTCAACGGCTCGTCGAGGTCGGGATCCGTGCTGTCCTGCGGATGCGCGGTCTTGAAGATGTTGGCCACGGTCGCGCCCTGCGAATAGCCGAAGATCGTGACGGTGTCATCGTCGGAGATTTCATTCCAGGCATCGCCCAGGTGCTCGACGCCCTGTCCCACGGACACGTTCCACTTCTGGCCTTGCAAACCGCCCCACCCGGGCAGGGGGATCGGCCAGAAGGTGGCGTAGTACTTGATGCCCGTGAACGGAGGGCAGTCCGTCGCGGGTCCTGGCTGAGCGCCGCAATCACCCCCCGGGTTGACGTAGTAGTTCATGACGTTGTTCAGGTAGTTCTGTCGGTCCGCCGCATAGGGGTCGGGTGTGCCGGTGCCCGGCACGATGATCGCCTGGAATGCGGACAGCCCGATCGACGCAGTCACCGCCGTCGTCAGCGACGACATCACACCGATGACGAGGGCGGCGAGCGCCGTGAGAATCGCGACCACCGTTGACCTTGCTAACGATCGGGTCTTGTTCTGCATCAACGCTCCTAGCCTCGGTTTCCCGGAGGCATCCTGCCATTTGGATGCAAGCCGCGGAGCGGATTCCAGCAAATTTTTTGGATCGGCAGTACACAGGCGATTCACAGCCTTTCGGCTACCGCCATCTGGCCCATACGTAGGGCACCAACGACCGCAGGAAATCGAGATCAGGTCCGGGCTGCGCATCCGCGAACGCCTCTTCGAAATATTCTTCGGCGGTCAAAAGGATGCCTTCGGCGAATTCGGTCGTGAACCGGATGCTGCCGTACTGATCCATCAGTGCCCGGATCGTCGTGACCAGTTCAGGTGTCCGTTCGTCGCGGGTCCTGCCCAGATAGTCGCGGACCAGATCGCTGTCTGCGCCGCGCGCGTTGGCGAACAGGTGGACCAACGGCAGCGTCCTCTTGCCTTCGTAAAGGTCGCCGAGGATCTCCTTGCCGTAGGTCTTCTCGTCCCCCACCAGGTTCAGCATGTCGTCGCGAATCTGGAAGGCCGCGCCGAAGTGGAAACCGAACCGCACTAGCGGCGCCAACTCCGCGCTGCCACGTGAGCCGACCATCGCGCCGACCCGCAGCGGGTGAATCGTGGTGTACCAGCACGTCTTGTGCATGATCAACTCGAGATAGTCCTCTGGCCGCAACTCCTTGACGTTGTCGAGCAGCCACCCGGCCTCCGTCGCCTGGCCCTCGAGGGTGCGCATCGCCATCGTGTCGAATTCCGCCCACACCAGATCGGCGAGGTCTCGGTCGAACCGGCGGGTCGCACGCCGCAACACCTGACCGGCCACGACCGCGAGAGCGTCGCCCGCGTTCAGTGCGGCCGCCACCCCGTATTTGGCCGCGAGCGTCGGTCGTCCGCGGCGCATCTCACTGCCGTCGACCAGATCGTCGTGCACCAGAAATGCGTTGTGCAGCAACTCGATCGACACCGCGATGCCGAACAGGTCATCTGCAGTGCCGCCGAAAGCCCGGCCCGCTGACATGCACAGCGCGGGGCGCAGCGCTTTGCCTGGCCGCGACGGGTACTCCCGCATCGGCCCGTACAGCCATTGGACCGGCTCGCCGTCCGGCATCGCGTCGAGCATCGAGGTTCGAATCGTCCTGCCCACCCGACGTAACCGGTCCTCCACCGCTGCCGCCAGGTCCGCGCGGTCGGTCGTTTCGGTCACGGCACCTGCGATCCGATGTTGAGTACCACCGGAAGCCACACGTCGGCATGCCCGTCGGCGAGCAGCGTGCCCCGGTAGCAACCGGGCGGATGGATCTGTGCCACATCGATTTCCATCGTGACGCCGCGACTGCACCGACCGGGCATCACAACTGTGTCGGGTTCGAAGCGGACGCACGACGACTCGATGATCACACCGTCGTGCGACAACAGATCGCTGCACCGTAGGCGCACCTTGCCCATGTCGACCGGTCCGCGGTTGTGCAGCCAGACTTCGGTGACGGCCGGACCCGGCCCGCTGGTCTCGAGGCAGATCTCACCGGTGGCCGTCGATTTCACCAGGTCCATGGCGGGCTCGGGCGTTGTCGCGCCGGCCCCTCGGGCCGAATCGCCGAGTCGGGTGACCACCTTCTGCAGAGACTGAACGATCTTGCCGACCTCGGGGATACGCGGCGCTTCGAAACCGCCGAGGTCCTCGTCGTCATCCGGACCGGTCGGCGCCCCGAATCCCCTCTCTGTGATACGCACGAAGCGGTCGACGACTTCGGTGGCCGCGCGGAAACCACGCGCCTGAATTGCACTGAGCGCGCGCGCATTGGCGGCCGGGTCGAACACCGCCGCCCATGGCAGATCGGCGATGCTGCCGTCGTCGTCGGTAACCCGGCCAGCCATGTGCCTTCCCCCTGCAATCGCCCCTGCGGATCGCGCCTGTGTCGATATGCTAGATCGGCAAACACGGGGAGGCGTGGCATGTCGAAACTTCACGCGCAAATGGCTCTGCTCGGACGCATCGACGAGGTCGTGTGCAACGGCAACCTCAAAGACGAGACCGTGAAGCTGATCGAGACCTTCCTTCCCGGCACCACCGGCATCGGGCAGCGCGGCTGGTTCGGTGAACTGGAACTCTTCCTTCAGCGCGAGGAACTCGCGCCCAGCCACGCGACGGCGGGGGGTTCCGATGAGCGGGCGGCCCCAGTCGAGTTCCCCGATTACATCGAAGCGCTCGCAGAGCTCCGAGCCGAACCGACCGCTGAAGAGAAGGCGGCCAGTCCGGCCACGCTGTCGCGGGCACTGTATGCCGCGACGATCCTCAGCCAAGCCGAACGTCTCGAGGGATCGCTACCCGCGCCTCCGGGATGGGACCCGTCGCAGACCGTGCCCGACCCGCTCGACGAGCTGGTGCCGACGCTTGTCCGCAGCGACAGCGAGCCGCTGCCGCCGGTAGCCGGCGCCGATTCCGAATCCACCGGCGACCCCGTGCAGGATCTGAAGAAGGCCCTCCGAGAGGTGAGCGGCCCCGCGGAGTACGCGGCTTTGGCGACATCGGTCGCCAGGGCGACAGTTGATCCGCTCCTGGCGGATGTCCTGCGCCGTCCGGTGGTATGCACCGGCGCGCTGCGAAAGATCGACGGCAAATTCTGCACCGTGCTCACGACCTGCTGGGACAGCCCGTTCACCCTCGCCGATGTCAAGAAGATCATCGATCCGCAGAACTGGCCCAAGCTGTGTGACTTCTTCGTGGCGATGGACGAACAGCCCGTTCGGAACCCGGATTCGTCACTCGGCTGGTCCCGGGTCCTGGAAAGCGTCAGCGGCGACCCGAAACAGTGGCAGATGCAGACCGCGCTGCGCTACTGGAAAGGCGTCGTGATTGACGAGAAAACCGGGGACGAAACCGCCATCTTCGTCAACTACGACCTCGACGAGCCACCGCGCGAAGGTGATTGCAAACTCCTCGAGGTCGATGCGGGGTTCATCGAAGCGACACCTCTCGTTCCCGGCGACGACGACTCGGTTGTCCGGATCCGAACCTGCAAGCAGGTACGCATTCGTGGAGTCAGCCTCACCGCGACCGCCGCGCTGGCATGTGGCTTCGGGTGGGGCGATGCGATGAGTCAGATGTTCAGCACGTCGCCGGCGACCAACACAAAGGTGTTCGCCGCTTCTGTCCTGCAGGCCAAGCCGGCCAACACCGGGCAGTCGACGACGAAGAAACCCGACGACGAGGAAACCGATGAGGAGATCAACGAAGCCGCCGAAGATGTGGAACTGATCAAAGGTTGGCGGGGCGCCATCATCAGGGCCATGCAGACCCAGATGACCGCAGGCATCGGGCGAGCCAAGGATCTCGGGACCGATTTCGCCGTCCGCTGGAGTGACGGCGACGGATTCTCTTTGGCGGATGTCAAGGAGTTCGGCACCCGCTACGGAAAAGAGATGACTGAGTACGCGACCAGTGTGTTCGAAGCCGCAGGCGACGCATTGCAGCCCAATCGCAAGAAGGCCGATGCGAACAAGACCAAGGGGGACGACTGATGACGCAACCTGAGCCACCGTTGGCGCGAATCACTCAACGCGTTGCGGACACCGCCAAGAAGATGGTGGACGAGTCGGCGGAGGTCGTGTTCGAGGAATCGAAGGTGATCGACGCCGACAACTACGAGATGAAGGACGCCATCGACACGGTGACGAAACTCGTCGGCATCGGCATCACCGGCGCCCCGCACATCGGCCGCATCGCCATCGAGGAGAAACCGCCGGAGAACGTTCTGGCAATGGGGGAATACATCGCGTCCGTCTTCCGCCGCATGGTCACCCAGACCGGATCCGTCGCGAAAGACGCTTCGATACACGTCGAGAACAAGAGTTACACGCCGAACAAATGGCTGGAGTCGATGACCCGCATGATCGACATCGGCATCGCAGGCGGTATGGAGATCATCGAGACGGTGGCGGCCGGCCCGGCACGCTTCGAAGTGCACCCACTGCGATCGGATCCGTTCCCCGCCCCGCCTCCACGGAGAAATGAGCCGCGCACGCTGGTTGCCGGCGAGCTGAAACGCGATGCCACGGACGCAGTCATCCCGAAGCACAAGATCAGCTTCGAGCCACCGGTGCTGGATCCGACGGCGACCGACCCCACGTTCACGATCCTCGTCGACACGGCCGACCTGTTGAGCGGGCTCTACCGGGGTGAGGTGTACGCCGTCTATCCGGATCCTGATCCGGCCGACAAAGTCGGTCCCGACAGAGATCCCATACCTGTGACCGTCTCGCTGTGAGTCTTGCTCTAGGACAAGATATTTCGCAGATTTCGTGAACCGTAAGAAGGAACGCATCGCCATTCTCGGCGGAGGGATGGCGGGTCTGACGGCGGCGTGGCGTCTCAGCGAGCCCGACTGGCAGGACCGCTTCGAGTCGATCACCGTGTACCAACGCGGCTGGCGACTCGGCGGCAAGGGAGCTTCCAGCCGCGGTGAGAACGGCCGGATCGAAGAACACGGCCTGCACGTCTGGATCGGTTCCTACGAGAACGCATTCACGTTGATCCGCGAGTGCTATGCCGAACTCGACAGACCCGCAACCGATCCCACCGTCCCGATCAGAACCTGGGACCAGGCTTTCATTCCGGCCAACGATGTCGGTGCGACAGATCGCTGGAACGACGAGTGGCAGCTGTGGCTGGGCCGGTTCACCGGCAACGACGAATTGCCGGGCGAACCCGACGCACCCGCGGGCGAACTGAACGTCGTGCATTTCGTGCAACGCGCCCTGCAGCTGATCGGAGACTTCGCCGACTCGTTGCAGGTGATGGGCGAAAACAGCCTGACGTTGTCGACAACGGCTGAAATACCCTCTCAGAAGAGATCTCTGGATGCAGTCCGGCGCGCCGTGCTCGCCGCCTCTGCCGCCCTCACCGATCCGCCACCGAGCAGCGACGCACAAGTGGACCTGCTGACCCACGCGCTGGAGGCGGTCCGTACCACGCTCGACTACGAGCACAGGACAGATCACCGGTTGAGCTGGATTCTGCTGTCGCTTGTGCTGACCATCACTCGTGGCGTCATGGCCGATGGTCTGATCACCGACCCGCGCGGCTTCCGGGCGATCAACGACGAGGACTACGGCGCGTGGGTGATCCGTCACGGCGCACACCCGGATGTGTTGGAGTTTCCGGTACTTCGCGCGATGTACAACATGGTGTTCGGCTACGAGAACGGGCAGTTGGAGCGCCCGACATTCGCCGCGGGTGTCGGGATGCTGCTGGTCGGGTTGATGTTCTTCACCTACAAAGGCGCGATCTTCTGGAAGATGACGGCGGGCATGGGCGACGTGGTGATGGCGCCCATGTACGAGGTGCTGCGCCGGCGCGGTGTCCGGTTCGAGTTCTTCCACCGCCTCGATGCCCTGCACCTTGATGAGCAGCGCCACAACATCGAGACGATCTCGATGGGACGTCAGGTCTGGTTGGCCGACGGTGTCGACACCTACGACCCGCTCACCCGGGTGCACCGACTCCCCGTCTTCCCACACCGGCCGAGGATGGAACAGATCATCGCCCGCGACGGGATCGACAACCTCGAATCGCATTTCGGTGTGCGCGACGACGCCGAGAGTCGAACGCTGCGGCGCGGCGTCGACTTCGACCGCGTCATTCTCGCGGTCTCGCTGGGGATGATGGACGTCGTCGCGCAGGAGCTGATCGCCGACCGGCCCGAATGGCGCGAGATGGTGACCAACGTCCGCACCATCGCCACACAAGGCCTGCAGATCTGGTTGCGTCCCGATCACAACGACCTGGGCCTGGCCGCGCCCGCAATCACCACCAGCGGCTACCTGCCGCCCATCGACACCTTCTCGGCGATGCCCCAGACGTTGTGGGCGGAGGCCTGGCCCGCCGACGACCGGCCCAAGGTCGTCGGCTACTTCTGCGGGGCCATGGACGCCGAGTGGCCGACGACCATGTCCGATGCCGACTACATCGCCGACTGCAGGCGGCGGGCCGAGGCCGAGGCACTGCACTTCCTCGACCACCGCGTCGGTGTGCACATGCCGGGCGCGGTCACCGAGGACGGCTTCGAATGGCATCTGCTCGCCGGGGTGAACGGCCATCGCGGCGGCGCAGCGCTGAGGACCCAGCACATCAGCGTCAACGTCGACCCGTCGGATCGATACGTGCTCTCGGTGCCCGGCAGCGACAAATACCGCCTCCGCCCCGACGAGAGCGGGTACGACAACCTGGTTCTCGCCGGTGACTGGACCGATTCCGGCCTGAACTCAGGATGTATCGAATCCGCCGTGCTGTCAGGTCTGCAAGCTGCGAACGTGATCCTCGGACGGGGCCGTTTCCATCGTATTCGGGGCTTCTACCTGCCTTGACGCGGCCCCGGCTGCGGCGACACCCGCAAAGTGCCAACAAAGCGAAATATTTGCGCGGGGCAGTGACAATTGGACACGTGACCGACCTGGGACGCGACCCGTCGACAATCGATGAGTTGCTCGATCGCGCCGTGCGCGCCATCAACCGGGGCGACAAGGCCACCGCCGACGCCCTCGCGGGTCAGGTGCTGGCCGTGGACCAGGCGAACGTGGACGCGGAGGAATTGCTCGCCGCGCCGGCCGACCACGGCGAGATTCGACGGATCACGATCATGTTCGCCGATCTGGTCGACTCCACCGAGTTGTCGACGCGCATCGAGCCGGAAACCTACCGAACGGTGGTCGGGCAGTATCGCGACGATGTGTTGCGGATCGTCAGCTCCTACGGCGGCCACATCGGCAACACCAAGGGCGACGGACTGCTGGCCGTGTTCGGTCATCCTCGCCCCCACGAGAACGACGTGTGGCGCGCAGTGCAATCCGCCCTCGAGATCACCCGCGACGTCGCGCGGTTGAGCGCACGTGTTCGACGCAGGTTCGGCTTCGACATCGACGTCCGGGTGGGCGTGCATCGAGGTTTGGTCTACCTCGACACGGCCCAGGACGACGTGTACGGGTTCGCGGCCAACCTCGCGGCGCGAATCTGCAGCATTGCCGCACCCGGGAGCGTCGCCGTGTCCGAGGCGGTCCAGGTTCTCGTCCGCGACAAGTTCGACCTCCTCGAGCAGCCTGCGGAAAAGGTCAAGGGCGTCGACGCGCCGGTGATCTCCTACCGCGTCGTCGGCGAACGCGACCCGACCTCCGTGGCCGCCGGCCCGCTGATCGGCCGCGGGCGCGAACTCGCCATCCTCCGAACGCGTTGGGAGGAGGCCGAGTCGGGCAGGTTGGTCGCCGCCGGTGTGGCGTTCCGCGGGGAACCGGGTATCGGCAAGAGCCGCCTCGCGCGTGCGGCTGTCGACATGGCCCAGCAATCGGGTGCGGCCGTATTGGAGTTGCTCGGCTCGCCGTTGCACACTGAAACCGGCCTGTATCCGGTGCGAAAGCTGCTGGAACGGCGGTGCGGAATCACCCGGACGAGCGACGCGGACGAGCGGCTGAGGTTGCTGACCTCGGAGTTGCAGGAGCGCCGGATGGCGACGCCCGAGACGGTCGCATTGCTGGCCCCGTTGCTCGGGATCGCCCCCGAGACGGGGTACGAGCCGACGCTCGCGGCGGGACCTCTTCTGCAACAGGAGATTCGGGGCGCCATCAAGGACTACTTGATCGCGTGCACGGACGGGCCCGCGCTGGTGCTCGCCGAGGACGTGCACTGGTTCGATTCTGCGACGACGGAGGTCGTGCAGTCGCTCATCGACGCGCGGCTCGGGCGAGTCGTCGTGGTCATGACCACGCGCGAACGGAAATCGCTGCCCGCCACCACCAATACAGAGATCCTCGAGCTCGGACCGCTCACCGACGCCGAGGCCGACCAGCTGATCACGGCGATCCACCCCGCCATGTCGGCGCGCGACCGGGGCGCCGTCCGGCGACGTTGCGACGGCGTGCCGCTCTATATCGAAGAGGTCGCCGCGAAGCTGAGGGAAAGCAACACCGAATCGACAGACTCGGCGCTGGTGCCAGACACACTCTACGAAGCACTGTTCGCCCGGCTGCGATCGAGCCAAGCCGCGATCACGGTCGTTGAAGCCGCCGCCACCATCGGCAGTCAATTCGACCGCGGTCTTCTTCAGGCGGTCGTGGCGATGGACGACGACTACCTCGATCGGATACTGGCCGAGTTGCACACGTCCACCGTGCTCGAGCAGATCGATGAGCACACTTGGCGATTCCGCCACGAACTACTGCGCGAGGTCGCTGCCGAGCTTCCGCCGCCCAGCCTGCGGCGCAGGCTACACAGCAGGGTGGCCGACGCCCTGATATCGACGTCGGCCGGCGGGAACCCCGACTGGCCCTTGGTGGCTGCGCATTTCGAACATGCCCACCGATTCGAGGAAGCCGCCGACGCCTTCCAGCGCGCATCACGCGCCGCCCGATACATCGGCGCGCTCAGTGAGGCCAAGTCACACCTGTCGCGCGCGTTGAGCCAGCTCGACCATCTTCCCGCAGGCCCCAACCGCGACCGCCGCGAGATGAATCTTCGTCTGCGACACGGCTTTCTGGCCTCGGCGTCAGACGGTCCGGGAAGTGCCGAAACGGCGGCGGACTTCGAGCGATGTCTGCAGCTCGGCGGAACCGATCCATACGCCGATGAGCTTTTCGCGACCTTGATGGCTTTGTTCACCTACTATGTCGGCCGCGCGGATCTAGACCGTTCTCAGCAGATCGTCGAGTCGCTCCGGGTCGGTGTCGACAATGGTCGCGAGTGGTGGCGAACCGAGAACATCGGTGGATCAGGCACTTTGGCATGGTTGCGGGGTGACTTCGGCCATGCCCGCGAGCAGTTGGAGGAAGCAGCCAGGCTCATGGAGGCCCGCGGACACCACGACGTCGAAGCCGAGTGGTTCATGCCGCACGACCCGGTTGTCCTCGGTTTGACGGGATTGGCTCAGGCACGGTGGGTTTCGGGCGACCTGACCGGGGCCGACCTCGCACTGGAGCGTGGGGTGAACCGGGTTGACGAGCTGATCTTCCCCCAGGGCCCGTTCAGCGCATGTTATCTGCGTTTCATCGAGGTGTTCATGCGGCTGGAGGC
>JAEZKH010000125.1 GCA_023415515.1 Actinomycetes bacterium | reverse complement strand
CCCCTGCGCCGCGCACCTACACGGTCGTCTCCGGGGATTCCCTGTGGGCGATCTCCGAGCGCTTCTACGGCGACGGCAGCAAGTACCAACAGATCGCCGACGCCAGCGGTATCAGCAACCCGGACCTGATTCATCCGGGCCAGGTGCTGACGATTCCTTAGCCGCACTGACGCAGGCAGCCCGGGTCGAACGATCCGGGCTGCCTTGCTGTGTGGCGGGCCAACGGTAGGGTAGAAGCCCATTGACCCCAACGAATCGGAGATCACAGTGCGCCGACAGTGGTTGCGCTCCCTGGTCGTAACCGCGGCCGCACCGATCTTTGCGCTGAGCTTCGCGACGGCACCGGCGCCCGCCGATCCCGGCGTGCTGGTCTATCCCGGGATGGAGATCCACCAGGGCACGAGCGTATGCACGCTCGGCTTCGTGGATCCCGGCGCTCGAACGGCGTTCACCGCGGGCCACTGCCGAGGCAACGGGCCCGTCGTCGACCGGGAGAACCACCCGATCGGGACGTTGTCGATGTTCCGCGACAACACCCCCGACGGCGCAACCGTCGCCACCGATCACATGATCTCCGACTGGGAGGCGATCAGCATCGCGCCGGACGTCGCCGTCAACGACATCCTGCCCGGCGGACGCACCCTGTACTCCGACCCCGGCATCGTCCCGACCCCCGGCCTCGCGGTCTGCCACTTCGGCGTGGTCACCGGCGAGAGTTGCGGCACCATCGACTCCGTCAACAACGGATGGTTCACGATGGCGAACGGCATCGTCAGCCAGAAGGGCGACTCCGGCGGCCCGGTCTACGTCGTGACCCCTGACGGCCGGGCCGCCATCATCGGGATGTTCAACAGCACATGGGGCAACTACCCGGCCGCCGTTTCGTGGCAGACGGCCAGCCAGCAGGCCCGCGAGGACGTCGTGCAGTCGACCTCCGGAACACGCTGATCAGCACCGACTTCAATTCCGAGCGGTAGCGTCGGAGACCTGACCGGCCCGAGCGGGTAACTAGAACACGTTCTAGCCAGCGGGTCTCGCCGGAGATATCCTCGTGGGCGATGAAAGACCAGACACCTGTCCAGATCGCGTGGGTGACGACCGACCTCGATGCCACCCAGAGCGCCCTGACCACGCTGTTGGGTGCCCGAAAATGGGTCAGGGTGCCCGGCGTGCACTTCGGCCCTGACACGTGCACCTACCGCGGGCGCCCGGCCGATTTCACCGCCGACATCTCCTTCAGCTACGCCGGTGACACCCAACTGGAGGTGATCGCGCCGGTGACCGGTGACAGCGTCTACAGCGAATTCCTCGAACGGGCAGGCGCGGGACTGCACCACATCTGCCTGGCGGTCGACGACGTCGACGCGGCGGTCGGGTCGGCGGAGGTGGTGCAGCGCGGAACCATGCCCGGTGGAATGGAATTCGCGTATGTGAGCGCTGCGGCGGCCGGGGTGCCGTATGTGGAGATCGCACACATCTCACCCGAGATCCAGATGTTCTTCGACTACGTGAAGCAGGAGCAGCAGTGAAGCCGACGTGCGCGTGCGCGAGGAGAGACCGATGAAGGATGTACCGGAGACGGTGGACGCCGCCGAGGTGACGAGTTGGTCCGACGACGTCGACGTCGTGGTGATCGGCTTCGGCATCGCGGGTGGCGCGGCCGCGATCAGCGCTGCCGCCGCGGGCGCCCGCGTGCTGGTGCTGGAGAAAGCCGCCGACGCGGGCGGCACCACCGCCATGGCGGGCGGCCACTTCTATCTCGGCGGCGGCACCGCGGTTCAGCGGGCCACCGGCCACGACGACAGTCCCGAAGAGATGTACTCCTACCTCGTCGCGGTGTCACCAGAGCCCGACCACGAGAAGATCCGGGCCTACTGCGACGGCAGCGTCGAGCACTTCAACTGGCTGGAGGACTTGGGCTTTCAGTTCGAGCGGATGTTCTACCCGGGCAAGATCGTTGTCCCGCCCGGGACCGAGGGACTGTCCTACACCGGCAACGAGAAGGTGTATCCGTTCACCGAGACGGCGAAGCCTGCACCGCGTGGCCACTCGGTTCCTGTGCCCGGCGAACTCGGCGGCGCCGCCATGGTCATCGATCTGATGCTCAAACGCGCAGCCGAACTCGGCGTGCAGATCCGTTACGAGACCGGCGCGACGAACCTCGTCGTTGCCGACGACGCGGTCGTGGGCGTGCGGTGGAAGCACTTCGGCGAGACCGGTACGGTGCGGGCGAAGTCGGTGATCATCGCCGCGGGCGGATTCGCGATGAACCCCGAGATGGTCGCCGAGTACACCCCCGCGCTCGGGCAGAAGCGGCGCACGAAGCACCACGGCGTCGTGGAGCCCTACATCCTCGGCAATCCCAACGACGACGGCCTCGGCATCCGCATGGGGGTCTCCGCGGGCGGGGTGGCCAAGAACCTCGACCAGCTGTTCATCACCGCCGCCGCCTACCCGCCGGAGATCCTGCTCACCGGCATCATCGTCAACAAGGACGGCAAACGGTTCGTCGCCGAGGATTCCTATCACTCCCGAACCTCGGCGTTCGTCCTCGAGCAGCCCGAGCAGATCGCGTACCTCATCGTCGACGAGGAGCACATGCAGATGCCGGAGATGCCGCTCATCCGCTTCATCGACGGCTGGGAGACCGTCGACGAGATGGAAGCCGCGCTGGAGATTCCGGCGGGCAATCTTGTCGCCACACTGGACCGCTACAACGAGTATGCGGCCAAGGGTGAGGACCCCGATTTCCACAAGCAGCCCGAATACGTTGCGCCGCAGACGAAAGGACCGTGGGCGGCGTTCGACATGTCGCTGGGCCGCGCCATGTATTCGGGTTTCACGATGGGTGGGCTCGCGGTGACGATCGACGGCCAGGTGCTCCGCGGGGACGGCACCGTGATCGGCGGCCTGTACGCCGCGGGTGCGTGCGCGTCCAACATCGCCCAGGACGGGAAGGGCTATGCCAGCGGCACACAGCTGGGCGAGGGATCCTTCTTCGGTCGGCGCGCGGGCACGCACGCGGCAAGCGGCTAAACCGGCTGAAGCCGCCACGACCCGTCGCCGAGCAGTTCCAGGCGGTGGTCGTGGTGCTGCTCGAGGGTGGGACGATGGCTGACGCTGACGACGATCGTCTCGGGCAGCCGCGCGCGCAGCGTCTCATAGAGCGCGAACTCCTGCCCCTCGTCGAGTGCAGACGTCGCCTCGTCGAGGAACACCACCTTGGGCTCGGCGAGCAGGACGCGGCCGAACGCAACGCGCTGCTGCTCTCCCGGCGAGAGGATCGCCCCCCAGTCCGCCACCTCGTCGAGCCTGTCGGCCAGGTGCCCGAGCGACACCGTCTGCAGCACCGACCGGATCGCGTCGTCGGGATATGCACCGGCGTCGGCGGGATAGCACAGCGCGCCGCGCAGATCGCCAAGGGGCATGTAGGGCAGCTGCGACAGGAACATCGTGTCGTCCCGCGGACGGCGCAGAGTTCCCGACGAGAACGGCCACAGCTGAGCCAGACTGCGCAACAAGGTGGTCTTGCCGCTGCCCGAGGTTCCGGTGATCACCATCGCCTGGCCGGGGTCCAGTCGCAGATCGAGCGCATCGACGAGCTGGACACCCGCAGGCGTCCGCACCTCGACGTCATCGAGTTCGAGCGACCCGTCCGAGCTGGTCTCGGCACTCAATGACGGTAGCGCCCTTGCATTTTCGTTCGCATCGATCAGTCCGTTGAGCCGAAGAATGGCCGCCCGGTAGCCGGCGAACGCATCATATGCGCTGCGGAAGAACGCAAGTGAGTCGTGCACCCGAAGAAACGCCGACGACGACTGCTGTACGTCGCCGAGCTGGATCTGCCCGCTGAACAGGCGGGGGGCCTGCACCACATAGGGCAGCGGATCCACGATCTGGCTCATCGACCGGTTCCAGCCGAGGAACATCAGGAACCGCCTGACGAACGCCCGGTAGTTCGCGATCACCGCGTCGAACCGGGCCATCAACCGATCGCGTTCGCGGACCTCGCCGCGGTAGAGACCGACCGACTCCGCCGAGTCGCGCAGCCGCACCAGGGCGTAACGGAACGCGGCGTTGGTCATCTCATTGCGGAAGGACAACCGGATCAGCGGACGGCCGATCCAGAACGCGACGACCGTGGTGAGAAAGACATAGACCAACGCCATCCAGAACAACGCCTTCGGCAGCGTGACGCCGAAAACGGTGAGCGGGCCTGCCAGCCCCCAGAGGATCGGCACGAACTCCACCAGCGACACGATGCTGAACACCGAAGCGAACAACAGGGTTTGGGCGGTACCGACCTCTGGTGTATTGGTCTGCGGTCCGGTGCCGGTGGTGAAGATGTCGACGTCCTGCTGAATGCGTTGGTCGGGATTGTCCACCGGGTTCTCGATGAACCTGCCCCGGTAGTACGCGTCACCGTGAAGCCAGTCGTCGGTGAGCCGGCGGGTGAGCCATACCCGCCACCGGATGATGAATCGCTGCATCAGATAGACATCGAGCAGGTTGCGGGCGATCTCGGCGACGATCAAACCGCCGAGAATCGCCAGCGACCACCAGAAGCCCTGTATGCCGGCTTGCTTCGCCGCGCCCTCGTCGGCCACCGCGTCCTGCAGCGCGGTGAACTGGTCGTTGGACTGATAGCTGAACAGCACCACCAGCCGCACATCGATCATCACCATCAGCATGAGAACGCCCATCTGCGCCCACACCGGAACGCAGTCCCGGCCGGTGAAGTAGCCGCCGGTGATGCGCCAGAACTGCCGACCCCACACGGTGTAGCGAGCCAGGAGAGTGAGCACGATCAGCGTCACCGCCGACGCGATCAGCCAGGCCTTTGCCACCCACAGCGTCGACGTGACGAGCTCGTTGCCCCAGTCCAGCGTCGGTGTGAACGTTTCATCCATGCCGGGAAGCTACCCCGGCGGCGTCACACCGGCGCGGGTTCTGGCTCCCGGCCCTCCACCCGGCCGAACCGCCAATCGCCGCCGCCGAGCAGGACGAGTTCGTGGGTGTGGTGTTGCTCGACGGTCTTTCGGTGGCTGACGCTGACGAGAATGGTGTCGGGCAGTTCGGTCCGAACGAGGTTGTACACCAAGAACTCCAGCCCCTCGTCGAGCGCCGACGTCGACTCGTCGAGGAAGACCGCCTTCGGCTTGGTCAGCAGCACCCGCGCGAACGCGATGCGCTGCTGCTCGCCGGGCGACAACACCTTGGCCCAATCCTGCACCTCGTCGAGGCGATCGACCAGATGCGGCAGCGCCACCTGTTCCATGACGCGCTTGAGCGTCTGGTCGTCGATATCGCCCTCCTCCATCGGGTAGCTCACGACGGCGCGCAGGTTGCCCAGCGGGACGTAGGGCATCTGGGACAGGAACATGGTCTCGTTGGGCCCGCAGGGGCGCGTCAGCGTTCCGGAGGTGAACGGCCACAGTTCGGCTAGGCTGCGCAGCAGCGTGGTCTTCCCGACACCCGACTCACCGGTGACCACCAAGGTGTCGCCCACTTCGAGCCGCAGGTCGAGAGGGTCGATGAGCTGCTTGCCGTCGGGAGTGCGAACCTCGACGTCTTTCAGCTCCACGGTGCCGTCGACGCATGGCGTCGTGGTGAGTTCTGGAAGTGCCCTGCCCTCTTCGTTGGCGGTGACGAGGCCGTGAAGACGGATTATCGCGGCGCGATAGCCGGCGAAGGAGTCATACACGTTGCGGAAGAACGACAACCCCTGCTCGATGTTGCCGAACGCCGACGCGGTCTGGCTCATGGCGCCGAGAGTGATCTCGCCTTCGAAGAAGCGGGGAAACTGGAACAGATACGGCGGCACCACGATGATCTGATCCATCGACAGGTTCCAGCCGTAGAAGCCCATCATCCGGTTGATCCACCGTTTGTAGTTGCTGACCACGGGCGCGAACAACTTCCGCAGCCCGGTGCGTTCGGCAAGTTCGCCGCGGTAGAACGCGACGGCCTCCGACGCGTCGCGCAGCCGCACGAGGGCGTAGCGGAAGGCCGCATTGAACTTCTCGTTCCTGAACGACAGCCAGATGATCGGCCTGCCGATCCAGAACGCGAACACCGACGCGAAGATGACGTAGGCCAGCAGGATCCAGAACATGGCCTTGGGAACCGCGAAGTTCACGATCGGAAGCGTGAGCGTGCCGGAGAGACTCCACAGAATCGCGGTGAACGAAATCATCGAGGCG
The DNA here is from genome assembly GCA_023415515.1 of Actinomycetes bacterium. Lineage (GTDB taxonomy): Bacteria > Actinomycetota > Actinomycetes > Mycobacteriales > Mycobacteriaceae > Mycobacterium. Next base: position 13,078 of record JAEZKH010000125.1, on the reverse strand, counting down.
ATGGCGTTGACCGAGCCGAACAGCAACGTGGCGGTCGAGGTGTTGTTCGGTGTGTTGGGCTGGCCGCTGACGCCTGCGGTGAAGATGTCGATGTCGTATTGGATGCGCTGATCCGGGTTGTCGATGGTGTCGTCGATGAACCGGCCGCGGTAGTAGGCCTTGCCGTCGAGCCAGTCACCGGTGAGCCGGTCGGTCAGCCAGGCCCGCCAGGCCAACATGAACCGCTGCGCCATGAACAGGTCCAACATGATCCGGGCGACGTGAAGCACCGCCAGTATCGAGAAGACCAGCATCGAGAAGTAGAAGCCGTTCTTGCCGGAGGTCCGCACGGCGTCGTCGCCATTGCCCAGGCCCGCGGCCACCACCTGGAAGCTGGTCATCATGTCGTTGCCCTGGAAGGTGAACAGGACAGAGAGCCGGACACCGACCATCACCGACAGCAGGATCGCCGCCAGCCACAGCCAGACCCTGACACTCTCGGGACCCTTGAAGTAGTCGCCGGTGATGCGCCAGAACTGTCTGCCCCAGACCGTGTACCTGGCGATCAGGACGCAGATCAGCAGCGTGACGATCGCAGCGATCGTCCATGCGACGGCGATCCACTTCAGCGAGGCCAAAAGCTCGTGGCCCCAGTCCAGGGTCGGACTGAACATTCCCTCTTCCACTCCGGCAAGGTACCCCGACAAGCTCCGAGCAGCGCTCCAGACGCCTCAACTACCGGTGGTCAGCGTGTCCAGACGCCACTCGCCGCGTCCCGTGAGTGCGAGGTGGCGGGCGTGGAACCGCTCGACTGTGGCCCGATGGCTCACGCTGACGAGAATCAGCTTCGGCAGCTCGGCGCGGAGCAGCTCGTACAGCGTCAGCTCGAGGCCTTCGTCGAGCGCCGAGGTCGACTCGTCGAGGAAGACCGCCCTCGGTTCGGTCAGCAGTATTCGGGCGAACGCGATCCGCTGCTGCTCGCCGACCGACAGCACCTTGCCCCAATCGCCGACGTCGTTGAGCCGGATCGCCAGCTGCGGCAGGGCGACCTTGATCAGCGCCTGCTGGATCTCTGCGTCATCGAGCGCGGACTCCTCGTTGGGATACGCCGCGACGGCGCGCAGGTCACCGAGTGGCAGGTAGGGCAGCTGGGGCACGAACATCGCCGCCTGCCTGCCCGCGGGCAGCTCCACGCGTCCCGACACGAATGGCCACAACCCCGCGAGGCTCTGCATCAGCACGGTCTTGCCGATACCCGAGGGACCGCTGACCAACAGCGTGTCACCCGGCTCGAGTCGCAGGTCGAGCCGACGAATCAGGTTGGCGCCGTCAGGTGTTCGCACTTCGACACCGGAAACCGCCAACGCTCCGTCTTCGGTGCCCGCCGTCGTCACCCGGCTGAACCTGCGGGCGCGCTCGTTCTCCTCGACGAGCCCATCGAGGCGGATCACCGCGGCGCGGTAGCTGGCGAACTCGTCGTAGGCCTCACGAAAAAACGACAGCGCGTTGTGGATTGTGACGAAGGCCGTCGCCGACTGGATGACGTCACCGAAGGAGATGGCGCCTGCGAACAGTCGCGGCGCCTGAACGACATACGGCAGCGGGTTGATGGCCTGGCTGACTGTCAGGTTCCACCCGGTGAACCGCAGCATCCGGTTGAGCCAGTTGCCGTAGTTGCCCATCACGTCGGAGAGTCGCGCGCCGAGTAGACGGCGTTCGACATCCTCGCCGCGGTATAGCCCGATAGCGGCACTGGCGTCGCGCACCCGCACCAGCGCGTACCGGAAGCCGGCGTTGCGTAGTTCGTTCAGATAGCTGAGGCGGATCAACGGTCTGCCGATGACGAAGGCGATGACCGTCGCGGCCGCCACGTAGGCGATGACGATCCAGAACAGCGCGCGTGGCACGGTGAATCCACCGAGGGTCAACGCGCCCGACAGTTGCCAGAGAATCGTGCCGAATGCGACGACCGACAGCACGGCCCCCACCGCGCCGAACAGCAGCGTGTTACCGGACCCGTAGGCCGGGTTGTTCGGCTGGCCGCCGACCCCGGTGGTGAAGATGTCGATGTCCTGCTGGATCCGCTGATCGGGGTTGTCGTTGGGCCGGCGAAGAAATTGCCGTCGGTAGTAGGCAAAGTCGCCGAGCCAGTCGTCGATGATCCTGGCGCTCAACCAGATTCGCCATCTCATGATGAACCGCTGCATCAAGTACATGTCGAGCAGGTTGAGCACGACGTGGATCACCGCCAGTATCAGGAAGATTCCGATGGTCACCCAGAACCCGTGAATACCCGAGTCGGTGACATCGCCTCGGCCGGTGGCGATTCCGGCAAGCGCGACCTGAAGCGAGGTGAACACGTCGTTGGTGTAATAGCTGATGAGCACCGTGATGCGCACTGCGATGATCGTCGACATCAGCAGGAACGCCAGCATGCTCCACACCACGACGCTCTGTTCGCCGATGAAATACGGCCCGCTCACTCGCCAGAACTGCCGGCCCCACTCGGTCATCCGTCCGATCAGGACGAGCACGACGATCAGGCACGGCGCGGTGATCGCGAAGGCGACCAGCACCCACACGGCGGAGTTGACGAGTTCATGCGTCCAGTCGATCGACGACCTGAACGTGCCGGTGTCCACCGGGTGAACCTCCCTCCGCCGCGGGCGGCCTGCGGCGAAGCTACCGCAGGACAGCCGCGGCGGTGGTCGACACGCTCGTGCCGAACGTCGACGCGAGGTGGTCGACCAGTTCGTCGACGTCAAGGCCGGCGGCGGTGTAGGACAGATAGCCGTCGGGGCGCACGAGATGCACGGTTGCGGCATCGGCGCGATAGCGACGCGCGAATTCGTCGGCGCTGTCACGGATCACCGGCATCGTCGTGGCACCGACGGCGACGTTCGGCGCGGCGATCAGGTAGGCGTCGAGACGGCCGTGCGCGGCTGACACGGCGGCCTCGGCGATGCGCTCGAACGTAGCCACGTCGTCGGCGTTCACGGCGGCGCCCGCATAGATCAACAGCGCGTGCCTGCGCCGGTCGAGAAGCGAGAACAGCCGAAAAGGTCCGGTAACGGCGTCGCGGATCAGGCCGGCGGCGTCGGGTGCGCGGCCGCCGGCGCCGTCGGCCACGATCGGGCTGTCGTCGTAGCGGATCACCAGTTGTGCCTCGCGGCGGATGACGAAGTCCGGGTCGGTGGAATCAGCGCCGATGCCGTCTCGCGCGCTCCGGACCGTCCGCCCGACCACTTCCTCACCCACCGGTCTGCGTTCGGCGTCGTAACTGTCGAGCAGACCGGGCGCCGCGTCGCCGGCTACCGCGAGCGCCAGTTTCCACGCCAGGTTGTGGGCGTCCTGAATGCCGGTGTTCATGCCCTGCGCGCCGGTCGGCGGATGGATGTGGGCCGCGTCGCCCGCCACGAAGACCCGGCCCATGCCGTAGGCGTCGACGATGCGGTGGCTGATCCGGAACACCGAGGACCACCGCAGGTTTCGCGCGGTGGCGGGTTCTGGCGCCAATCGGTCCAGCACGGCCTGGATGTGGTGCAGTTCCGGTTTGCGCAGGCCTTCGAAGCCGTGCGCGACGCCGTCGGCGGGCAACGCACCCGTCGTCGCGAGGTCGTCGGGCACGAGCATCGACATGCGGTAGCGGCCGCGGCCGGGGAGTGGGATGGCGACCAACAGGTCGTCGGTGGTGCCGTCGGTCTGATGCATCGACCGGACCGCCCAGCCGCGGGGCAGCGACCAGTCCACCTCGACGTCGCCGAGCATGTACTGCTCCTCGAACGCCGCCCCCTCGAACGTCAGTCCCAACGCCTTGCGCACCGTGCTGTGCGCTCCGTCGGCCCCGATGAGATAGCCGGCCCGAACCGTCCGGGCACCGCCGTCGTCGTCGAGCGAGACGGTGACGCCGTCGGCGTCCTGGTCGAAGCCTGTGACACGCCGACCGCGCTCGACGTGCACGCCATACGTCGCAAGCTCCTCGCGGAGGATCCGCTCGGTGGCGTACTGCGGTATCGCGGTGAAGCCGAACGGCACGTCGGCGCGCGTGCCGAACTCGATCTGGCCCGCCTTCTCGCCATTGACGTAGACGAGGTGACCGAACATCTGGATCGCCGCGTCCAGGATTCGGTTGGCCAACCCCATCCCCTCGAACACTTCGAGCGTACGAGGGCTCACTCCAACGGCTTTGGCGTACTGCGGGGGTTCGACGACGGGGTCGACGATTCGGACCCCGACCCCGCGTCGGGCCAACTCGATTGCTGCCGTGAGACCGATGGGACCGCCGCCGGCGATGAGAACGTCAGTGTGCTGCATGGGTGAGATTATGCTGCGGCCATGACCACCGATGGTTCCATGGGCAACAAAATAGGCGCCGGACACCTCATCGCCCGCCGCCTCCGGGCCAGCGGTGTCGACACGATGTTCACCCTGTCGGGCGGCCATCTGTTCTCCATCTACGACGGGTGTCGCGCCGAGGGGGTGCGGCTGATCGACACCAGGCACGAACAGACGGCGGCGTTCGCCGCCGAAGGCTGGTCGAAGGTGACGCGCACGCCCGGGGTCGCTGCCCTGACCGCAGGACCCGGCGTGACCAACGGGATGAGCGCGATGGGGGCCGCGCAGCAGAACCAGTCACCGCTGCTGGTGCTCGGCGGGCGTGCGCCCGCGATGCGCTGGGGGCAGGGGTCGCTACAGGAGATCGACCACGTGCCGTTCGTGGCGCCCCTGACCCGGTTCGCCGCGACCGCCCCTTCGGCCGATGCGGTCGGCGGGCTGATCGACGACGCGCTGCGGGCTGCCGCGGGCGCGGGGGGAACCGCGACCGGTGTCGCGTTCGTCGACTTCCCGATGGACCATGTTTTCGGCCAGGCCGCCGACGTGGACACGCCTGGTGCGCTGACCGGCCTCGCCGATCCCGCTCCGGCAGACGGCGCCGCGTCAGAGGTGGCGGCCGCGCTGCTCGCGGGGGCGCAACGTCCGGTGATCATGGCGGGCACGAATGTGTGGTGGGGGCGCGCCGAGGCGGCGCTGCTCGGACTCGCCGAGGCGCAGCGGATCCCGGTGCTGATGAACGGCATGGCGCGCGGCACGGTGCCTGCCGACCACGAGTTGGCGTTCTCACGGGCGAGGTCGAAGGCGCTCAAGGAAGCCGATGTCGCTCTGGTGGTCGGGGTTCCGATGGATTTCCGGCTCGGCTTCGGCGGCGTGTTCGGCGAGCAGACCGCGCTGATCGTCGCCGACCGCGCTCGCCCGCAGCGGCCGCACCCGCGGCCGGTGGCCGCCGAGTTGTACGGCGACCTGACCGCGACGCTGTCGGCGCTGTCGGAAGGGCGACGGGCCGACCACGAAGCCTGGATCGGCGAGCTTGCCAGCGTCGAGTCGGCAGGTCGCGCGGCCGAAGAAGCCGAGCTGACCGACGACCGCTGTCCGCTGCACCCGATGCGGGTCTACGCCGAGCTGAAGCCGCTGCTGGATCGCGACGCGATCGTGGTGATCGATGCGGGTGACTTCGGCTCGTACGCGGGGCGGATGATCGACAGCTACGTGCCGGGCGCGTGGCTCGACAGCGGGCCGTTCGGCTGTCTCGGCTCTGGCCCGGGGTATGCGCTGGCAGCCAAGCTGGCCCGACCCGACCGGCAGGTCGTGCTGCTGCAGGGCGACGGCGCGTTCGGCTTCAGCGGCATGGAGTGGGATACGTTGGTGCGCCACGGCGTTCACGTTGTCTCGGTGATCGGCAACAACGGGATCTGGGCGCTGGAGAAGCACCCCATGGAGGCGTTGTACGGCTACTCGGTGGTCGCCGAACTGCGCCCGGGGACGCGGTACGACGAGGTGGTCACGGCCCTGGGCGGGCACGGCGAGCTGGTGTCGGCGCCCGCCGAGCTTCGACCCGCGCTGCAACGCGCCTTCGCCGCGGGCGTGCCCGCGGTGGTCAATGCGTTGACCGATCCGCAGGTCGCCTACCCGCGCCGCTCGAACCTGGCCTGACCTCGCCCGCTCCGGGGACTTCCACCGCGACCGTGCGTGTCTCCTGCGCGACACGCCGGGAAAGTCCTGCATTCGCGCACGCTCGCGCAACGGAAATCGGGTCGACGCCGTCGGGCTGTCCCATCCATCCTGAGGGTGTGGAGGTTCGCATACACGAGACGTTCGACGAGTTCCGCGAAATCGCAGAGCCGCTCTACCGCCGCGATCCCGTCGGCAACACCATCGAGCTGACCCTGCTGCACGCGGGTGCCTTCGCTGACGACGCGCTTCTGCTGACCGTCTGGCACGAGGGTTCTGCCGTCGGCGCGGCTCTTCAGACGCCGCCATATCCGTTGGCGTGCAATGGTATACGCGATAGCGCCATACCGGCAGTGACGACCGAGCTGGCCCGCGACCGTCCCGACCTGAGCGGTGTGCGCGGCGCGCGTGCGTCGGCGCTCGCGTTCGCCGACGCGTGGCACGAGATCACCGGCCGCAGGGGCACCGTCACCACAGAGGAGAGGCTTTACCGGTTGGGAACCCTGCGACCGCCGAAAGGAGTATCCGGCGGCCACCGCGACCGCACCGGAGACGACATCGCGCTGCTCGTCGACTGGATCGAACGCTTCTTCGTCGAGACCTTCAGTCATCAGCGCGACGAGCCTGCGGGCAGGAGGTTCCTCGCCAACGCCGAACGGGCGGGCGACCGGTTCGTGCTCTGGGACGACGACGGCACGCCGGTGAGCATGGCGATGCTGCGCGCGCCAGCGGCTGGCGTATCGCGCATCGGCCCGGTGTTCACGCCGAAGAATGCGCGCGGGCACGGTTACGGCTCCGCGGTGACGGCCGCGGCGGCAGCACTGGCGCGCGACGGCGGCGTCGACGAGGTGGTCTTGTTCGCCGATCTCGCGAATCCGACGTCGAACGGCATCTACCGGGGCATCGGGTTCGTACCCGTCGCCGACTCGGTGCGGGTCGACTTCTCGGACAGCCGTTGAGGGCACGCTCACGGACCGACGAGCGTGCGCGGACTGCGCTGGTTTCGCGGCGTGTCGGGGGCAGACCCGCACGCTCGCGGGGGAAGGGGAGTCGCGGTGGACGGTGGGAGGGGAGCGGCCGCGTACCCTCGCTCTCGTGGCGAAGACGAAGACCCGCACCTCAGGCCGTGCGAGCAATCGATTCTGGAAACTGCTCGGCGCCAGCACCGAGCGGGATCAGGCCCGCTCCCTCTCGCAGGTGAGCGCATCGGCGGAGTTCGACGAAAAGGCCGCCGACCTCGACGACGAGCAGCTGAGCAAGGCCACCGGACTGCTGCACCTGAAGAACCTGGCCGAGTCGAAGGACATCCCCCAGTTTCTCGCCATCGCCAGAGAGGCGTCCGAGCGCAAGACCGGGCTGCGTCCGTTCGACGTGCAGCTGCTGGGCGCCCTGCGGATGATGGCAGGCGACGTCGTCGAGATGGCCACCGGCGAGGGCAAGACGCTTTCGGGCGCGATCGCGGCGGCGGGCTACGCCCTTTCCGGGCGCAATGTCCACGTCGTCACGATCAACGACTATCTGGCCAAACGTGACGCGGAATGGATGGGCCCGCTGCTCGAGGCGCTCGGGCTGACCGTCGGCTGGGTCACCGCCGCCTCGACCGCCGACGAGCGCCGCGCCGCCTACAAGTGCGACATCACCTACGCCTCGGTCAACGAAATCGGCTTCGACGTCCTTCGCGACCAACTGGTCACCGACGTCGACGATCTCGTGTCACCCAACCCCGACGTCGCGTTGATCGACGAGGCCGACTCGGTGCTCGTCGACGAGGCACTGGTGCCCCTGGTGCTCGCAGGCACATCGCACCGCGAGACCCCGAAGCTCGAAATCATCAGGCTGGTAGGTGAATTGGTCGCCGGCGTGGATTACGACACCGACGCCGACAGCCGCAACGTGCATCTCACCGAGACCGGCGCCCAGAAGGTCGAGGCGAAGCTCGGCGGCATCGACCTGTATTCCGAGGAGCACGTCGGCACAACGTTGACCGAGGTGAACGTCGCGCTGCACGCGCATGCTCTGCTGCACCGCGACGTGCACTACATCGTGCGCGACGACGCGGTGCACCTCATCAACGCCAGCCGCGGGCGCATCGCGCAACTGCAGCGCTGGCCCGACGGACTGCAGGCCGCCGTCGAAGCCAAGGAAGGCATCGAGACCACCGAAACCGGCGAGGTGCTCGACACCATCACCGTCCAGGCGCTGATCAGCCGCTACCCGACGGTGTGCGGCATGACGGGTACCGCGTTGGCGGCGGGCGAGCAGTTTCGGCAGTTCTACCGGCTCGGCGTCTCCCCGATTCCGCCGAACGCCCCCAACATCCGCGAGGACGAACCGGATCGCGTGTACATCACCGCCGCCGCGAAATCCGACGCGATCGTCGAGCACATCGTCGAGATGCACAAGACCAAGCAACCGATCCTGGTCGGCACGCGCGACGTCGCCGAATCGGAGGAACTCCACGAGCGGCTGGTGAAGGCCGGCGTGCCCGCCGTGGTCCTGAACGCCAAGAACGACGAAGAAGAGGCCAGGGTCATCGCCGAAGCGGGCACGTTGGGCTCGGTGACGGTTTCGACGCAGATGGCGGGCCGCGGCACCGACATCCGGCTCGGCGGTTCCGACGAGTCCGATCACGACGAGGTCGCCGAGCTGGGCGGGCTGCACGTCATCGGCACCGGACGACACAGCACCGAGCGGCTGGACAACCAGTTGCGCGGGCGTGCCGGCCGCCAGGGCGACCCGGGTTCCTCGGTGTTCTTCTCCAGCTGGGAGGACGACGTCGTGGTCTCGCACCTCGAACCGGAGAAGCTGAACAAGCTGCCGACCGAGACCGACGACGACGGCCGGATCGTCAGCAAGAAGGCCGCCAGCCTCCTCGACCACGCGCAGCGGGTCGCCGAGGGCAGGCTGCTGTCCGTGCACGCCACCACCTGGCAGTTCAACGAACTGATCGCACAGCAACGCGCGATTCTCGTCGAACGCCGGAACACGTTGTTGCGCACGCCGACTGCGCGCGAAGAGCTGCAGAAGCGCTCGCCCGACCGGTACGAGGAGCTGGCCGAGGTCCTCAGCGAGGAGCGGTTGGAGACGATCTGCAGGCAGATCATGCTCTATCACCTCGACCGCGGGTGGGCCGATCACCTCGCCTACCTCGCCGACATCCGCGAGAGCATCCACCTGCGGGCGCTGGGTCATCAGAAGCCCATCGACGAGTTCCACCGGATGGCCGTCGACGCGTTCGCATCGCTGGCGGCCGACGCCATCGAGGCCGCGCAACAGACGTTCGAGACCGCGAACGTCTCCGAAGAGGAGCAGGGTCTCGACCTGTCGAAGCTGGCCAGGCCGACCTCGACGTGGACATACATGGTGCACGACAATCCGCTGGCAGAAGACTCGATGTCGGCGCTGAGCCTGCCGGGGATCTTCCGCTAAGTTATCTCCCATGAACCGCGCGCCGGGGGAGCGTGACCGCGTGGTGACGGTGCCCAACGCGCTGTCAGTGCTGCGCCTGGTGCTGGTCCCGGTGTTTCTGTACCTGCTGCTGGTCGCCCACGCCAACGGCTGGGCGGTGGCCGTGCTGATGTTCAGCGGGTTCTCCGACTGGGCCGACGGCAAGATCGCGCGGTTGGTCGACAATCAGTCGTCACGGCTCGGCGAACTCCTCGATCCCGCGGTGGACCGGATCTACATGCTGACGGTGCCGCTCGCGTTCGGGTTCGCGGGCCTCGTGCCGTGGTGGGTCGTCATCACCCTGATCGGTCGCGACGCGGTGCTCGCGGCGACACTTCCGCTGCTGCGGACCCGCGGCCTGACGGCACTGCCGGTCACCTACATCGGCAAGGGCGCGACGTTCGCGTTGATGTCCGGCTTCCCGCTGATCTTGCTCGGCCAGTGGGATGCGTTGTGGAGCCGCGTGATTCTGGCCTGCGGGTGGGCGTTCGTGATCTGGGGTCTCGCCCTTTATCTGTGGTCGGCGGTGTTGTATCTCGTCCAGGTCGGGCTGGTGATGCGCCGGATTCCGAAGGTCTCTTCCCGTGGTTGACCCCGCCCCGCCGACACCGTCCGACGACCGCAGGGCGCTCGGTGGTTACGACCCGGAGGCGGGGCGCAATCAGCACGAAGCCGACGCGCCGACGTTGATTCCGGTGCCCTCGCTGCTTCGTTCACTGCTGAGCAACCACCTCGATCCAGGGTATGCGGCCGCGGCCGCCGCGCGCGCCGCTGCGCCCCCGCGATGCCGGCTGAGCACCGCCGGCTGGGAGGTGCTCGCCGCGCTCGCGATCGCGACCGTGTTCGCGTTCGCGGTCGGGCAGGCACAGGCCACCGCACCGGGCGTGCGCGAGACTCAGCAGGCGCTCTCGGCCAGCGTGCGGTCGGCCGAGGAGGCATCCCAGGCCGCCACCGCTCGCCGCGACGCACTGTCGGCCGAACTCGACGCCCAGCAGCGGACCAGGCTGGCCGGCGACGAACGCGGCAGGCAGCTGCTCGGTGATCTCGACGGCGCCAACTTCGCCGCCGCGGCGACCGCGGTCACCGGCCCAGGGTTGACGGTGACGATCACCGATCCCGGCGTGTCCAAAGACCTCAGCGACGTGTCCAAAGAACGGGTCGAAGGCAGCCGACAGGTGATCCTCGACCGGGACCTGCAGCTGGTGGTGAACTCGCTGTGGGCCAGCGATGCCGAAGCGGTGTCGGTCGGCGGGGTGCGGATCGGGCCCAACGTGACCATCCGGCAGGCGGGCGGCGGCATTCTCGTCGACAACCAACCGATCGCCAGCCCGTATGTGATCCTTGCCATCGGCCCGCCGCACGCGATGCAGGACGCATTCGACCGCAGCCCCGCACTGCAACGGCTGCGGCTCCTGGAGTCCAGCTACGGCGTCGTGGTCACCGTCAGCGCTGGCGACATCGTGACCATCCCCGCCGGCTCGGTGCGAGATGTCCACTTCGGCAAGGGAATCGGAGACAAATGATCGGAATCGCCGCACTTGTCGTCGGCATCGTTTTGGGCCTGGTGTTCCGTCCGAGCGTGCCCGAGGTCATCGAGCCATATCTGCCGATCGCCGTCGTCGCCGCCCTCGATGCGGTCTTCGGCGGATTGCGGGCATACCTCGAGCGGATCTTCGACTCGAAGGTCTTCGTGGTGTCGTTCGTGTTCAACGTCCTGGTCGCGGCGCTGATCGTCTACCTCGGCGACCAACTGGGGGTGGGCACCCAACTGTCGACCGCGATCATCGTCGTCCTCGGGATTCGGATCTTCGGCAACGCCGCGGCCCTGCGCCGCAGGCTCTTCGGTGCCTGACCATGGGAACCGATGCCCACAAGGGCGAGCACGGCCGCCACGAGTTGCCGCCCGATGAACCCGTGCAGCCGATCGGCGGCCTCCAGCCGGCCGGACTGCGGGGGATGCTGCGACGCGGGCGGTCACAGCTGCTGTTCTCGGGTCTCGGAGCGCTTCTGTGCGTCCTGCTCGGCATCGCCATCGTCACCCAGGTCAGGCAGAACGACTCGGGAGACTCGCTGGAAGCCGCGCGACCGGCCGATCTGCTGGTGTTGCTCGACTCGTTGCAGCAGCGGGAGGCCGCGCTGAACACCGAGGTCGCCGACCTGCAGCAGACACTGGCCGCGCTCCAGGCCTCCGGCGGCAGCGATCAGGCCGCGATCGAGAACGCCCGGGCCCGGCTGGCCGCACTGTCCATCCTGATCGGCACCGTGCCTGCGACCGGTCCTGGCGTGACGCTGACCATCACCGACGCCGCGGCCGGGGTGGCGCCCGAAACGCTGCTCGACGTGATCAACGAGTTGCGCAACGCAGGCGCCGAGGCGATGGAGATCTCGGGCGGGGCCGGTGACCCGAGACCTGTGGTGCGGGTCGGTGTCGACACCTGGGTGATGGGCGCGCCGGGTGCGCTCGACATCGACGGGCAAACCATCAGTCCGCCGTATACCGTTGTGGCCATTGGCGATCCGCCGACCCTGGCGGCGGCGATGAACATTCCCGGCGGTGCGATGGACAGTGTCGAACGGGTGGGCGGCACGATGGTGGTACAACAATCCGACCGGGTCGATGTGACTGCCTTGCGGCAACCGAAAGCCCGCCAATACGCTCAGCCCGTGAAGTGAGCCCCACCTTCGAAGGAGCGCCGTGAGCGAAATCCCGTCCGACCTGACCTACACCGCCGAGCACGAGTGGGTTCAGCGCACCGGTGACGACACCGTAAGGGTCGGCATCACCGACTTCGCCCAGTCGTCTCTGGGAGACGTCGTCTTCGTCCAGCTGCCCGATGTCGGCGCCGACGTCACCGCGGGCGAGTCGTTCGGCGAGGTGGAGTCGACGAAGTCGGTGTCGGACCTCTACTCTCCGGTGACCGCGAAAGTCGTTGCGGTCAACGGTGATCTGGAGGGCGACCCGCAGCTGGTGAACTCCGATCCGTACGGCGGGGGCTGGCTGGTCGAACTGCAGGCTGAACCCGCCGCGCTCGGTGATGAACTCGGCGGCCTGCTGGACGCCGAGGCGTACCGGGCTCTGGTGACCGAGTGAGATCTTGTTAGGGTGCCACCGATCGACTCCGCCGTTTGACCCCGGCCGGGAGTTGAACTCGATCCGGCGGGGGTGGACCCAACGTCGACCGCAGCGCGGTACGGTCGACGGGAGACGAATGACCGCTGGAGTGGGGGCCCACCCCGGCCCCGGCCAGATATCGCCACAGCAGCCAGTGAGGAGCAGCGGGTGACGGACAAGGATCAGAACTCTGGGCCCGACCAGACGTCTGACGATCTGACCGTGGAGACGACATCGGTGTTCCGCGCCGACTTCCTCAACGAATTGGACGCCCCAGCGGCGGCCGGTGCCGAGGGGGCGGTCTCGGGGGTCGAGGGTTTGCCTGCGGGCTCGGCCTTGCTCGTCGTCAAACGCGGTCCGAATGCGGGATCGCGCTTCCTGTTGGATCAGCCCACCACGTCGGCGGGGCGTCATCCCGACAGCGACATCTTCCTCGACGACGTGACGGTGAGCCGTCGTCACGCGGAGTTCCGGTTGGAGAACGCTGAGTTCCAGGTCGTCGACGTGGGCAGCCTCAACGGCACCTACGTCAAC
>JAEZKH010000423.1 GCA_023415515.1 Actinomycetes bacterium | reverse complement strand
ATATTATTACGCGATCTCCGTAATGAAATATTATAACGGCTTACTCTACGTAAAGATACAGGTTTAAGTTTTGTAAAAATCCCAATTAAACGACGTTTATTCCTTAATTTTTGTAAACGCTTTTGATATTTCCTTAAACGAAAAAACAAGCGTTTACATCGCAAAAGACCATAAAAAATAATTAGTCGAAAGAGTATTACGCAAATGATACAAATAAATAAAAGTAAAATAAAAATAAATTTTTTTCATTAAGTTGAATAAATCACGTAAGTTTACAAAAGAATCGTTTACATTTAAACATATAGGATTCTTTGCGACCTTTTTTAAGAGCAACGTTAAAAGAGTTTAATCGCATTAAATTTTTTAAAAAAGGTCGCATAACAATATTATCGTTGTATTTACGCCACCCTGTAATTACTTTTAAAGAATGATTAACTTTTCGCGAACGCAAATCCACTTTTAACAAATTACGCGCTTTATTTTTAAATTTTTCCTTATTTATTTTATTTCTCCACGTTTGGTAAGGTAAAATGGGATAACGTTGTTTCCTAAAAAGTGAAATAAAACAATATTTCTTTACAAAAAAAAAATATTGTCTTTGATATCGTAAAAACTTTTTAAATATAAGCGTCGCATAATTATAACCAAGCTAACCTTTTTTTAATTTTTTTTTTTTTTGAGCCCCTATGCATATTTTTAGCAATTATAGCTAACACACCCTTTTTCTGTTCTAAAGGCTTTTTCTTAAGAGCCTTCCGTAATTTTTTTACTTTTTGTTTTTTAGACAACGTTATTATAGTTTTTTTGAATTTTTTTAACATTAATGAATATATTTCTATTTACGTTTAGCTTTTTTTTTATCTTTCCCTTTCTTCTTTTGTACTACTACAGCGCTTGCGCCCCTTACAAATGAATCTGAAATCCGTAATTTATTTAAACGTTTAGCAGAGGACGCATTAGTATGAGTCCGTTTGACCACGTGCTGGTAAATTAGATTTCATGCGCAACCCACGATAGTTACCACATTTGACCAAAGCTTCCACCCGAAGATCTATTGTACGCTTTAAAAAACGATCAAAAAAATAATGTTTCTTTATAATCTGCTGTAACAAAAAAAAAACGTTTTCTTAATGTTTTTTCTTTTTTTAATAATTTTGTAAAAGAAATATAAGGAATATACCCTAAAATAATTAATAAACGGGAAACCCTAGAATTACTTAGCCCCCAATAAAAAGACGAAATAACACGTATAGCAGTTTGTTTATAGTGAATCGCAGTTATAGCTTTACCATTAAGAAAAAATTTATCAGACATGTTTATTTACTACGCTGTTGTTGTTTTGTAACTTTTAAAGTAGGTATATCACTTGCTTTACGAATACCCTTTCCTTGAATAAGCATTAATATTTCTTAAATTAATAATTTGATTGCTTAATTGACCAATCTTTATTTTGTTAAAACCCAAAAGAATAATCTTTTGTTTTTTTGCGCGCATTCTTAATTGTGCATTATTAAGAGTATAACGAAGGTCTCTTATAGCATAACCAACTCTCAAAAATAATTTTTTATACAAAAATTTTTTAGGCGTTATACTTTTATAACCTGAACCAACTAAACGCAATCTATAAACGTAAAAATTGCAAAGTTGTTTATGATTTAAAAAAATACGATTTAACTCTTGTAATATAAATTTTTTCTTTTTCAAAACAGATTGATTCTCAAAATGCTGTTTCGAAATATATAAAAAAGAATTAACTGCAAAAAAATCCATGTAAACGCCATATTAATAAAGATTGACCATTTACCTTTAATTCTTCTAAAAATAAATTTAAATCTCTTTGACCTTAAAGTAGGATTACTAACAAAAATAATATTTTTTTAACATTAACGTAAAAATTTACATAAATATTCGCCACCACGTTCACATTCAATCAGCTCGTCTGCAAAATATAAACCTTTCTCAGTAAGGTATAAATATTCAAAATCATCATTTTGTTTTTTTATATATTTCTGGGTCATAAATACACGCCTACCAGGAACAGAAAACCACTCCAAAGAATCCAACAAACCAAAGCCCCTTTTATCATATTTTAACCATACTTTAATATTATTATTATATGCAACAAAATTATATTGCATAATCAATCCTTTTTTATAAATTTTTTTTAAAATTAATATATTTAATTTCGAGTAACCAACATGTATATATAACTTTTTATTTTTAGAAGCATCCTTTAAACGTGAAAATAAATCACGTACATGGTCCTTCGTTGTCCCTTTATTTTGTAAGATATTAAAATTATAAAAGCTCATTATTTAAAATATGTTACCAACTAGCTTGTCTAACGCCTGGCAATAAACCCTGCCGCGCATATAAACGAAAAACAATACGAGACATCTGAAAATAACGTATAACGCTTTTAGCCCTATTACTAATTACACAACGATTTTTTATACGCGTAAAACTAAAATTCCTTTTTTTCCGCAATTTTTGTTGAAATTTGTAACCGCAAAGATGTAGGTAAATTATAATTGTGTATAATAGATACCCATAATTTATATCTTTTTTCAAACGCAAAAACGTTTTTACGTTTTTGAACCTCCCTAAAATACTTTTGCTCTAAATGCCATTTATATAAATACGATATAAACTTTGAAACAAACTTACACTCTTCAATTGAT
>JAEZKH010000085.1 GCA_023415515.1 Actinomycetes bacterium | reverse complement strand
CGGCCCCGACGCCGACGTGGTCGTGGTGTACGCGAAGCTCGACGACGGCGACGGCACCGACAAGCGCGACCGCAAGGTGCTGACCTTCGTGCTGGACCGCGGGATGGAAGGCTTCGTCCAGTCGAAGCCGTTCCGCAAGATGGGGATTCACAGCTCGCGCACCGGGGAGCTGTTCTTCAACAACGTCCGCCTCGGCCGCGACCGACTGCTGGGCGAGACCGAAGGGGACCCGGCCGACTCCGCCAGCGACGGCCGCGCCAGCGCCCGCTCCAACTTCTCCGCCGAGCGGATCGGCGTGGCCGCGATGGCGCTCGGCGTGATCGAGGAATGCCTGAAGCTGTGCGTCGACTACGCGAAGACACGAAAGCTGTGGGGTCAGGAGATCGCGCAGTTCCAGCTGATTCAGCTCAAGTTGGCGAGCATGGAAGTCGCCCGAATGAACGTGCGCAACATGTTGTTCCGCGTCATAGAGGCGGCGCAGACGGGCACCCAGATCTCGCTGGCCGAGGCGTCGGCGATCAAGTGGTACTGCTCGCAGGCGGCAACCGACGTCGCGATGGATGCCGTGCAGTTGTTCGGCGGTAACGGTTACATGACCGAATACCGCGTCGAGCAGTTGGCCCGTGACGCCAAATCACTGATGATCTACGCGGGCAGCAACGAAGTACAGATCACCCACGTCGCGCGGGGTCTGCTGAGCGACTAAGCGGTGCGCGGCGGGCGGACGGGCAGCGATAGTTCAGCGACTTTGGCATGCAATTCCTGAACCCGCTTGTAGATCCGTTCCTCGGTGGACCGCGGCATGTCTCCGGGTAGGTATCGGCCTCGCTTGAATCGCGTCACCCGACCCTGGGCGATCTCGCGGCTCAGTGCGTCGGAGACCGCCTTCGACGCGCGCCCCGCGGTCCGGAAGCCGTGATAGGCCAGTGCGTCGACCAATTCCTCCACCGTCGCGGGGCCGTGGTCGAAAAGGTACGCGGTGATGAGGTAACGAAGGTCGGTACCCCTCACCTGTAATGAGTCGCTCATGGGCAGACAATTGCACGCGGGTACGACAAGAATTCAATGTCGAGTGACGGGGTGTTGCTCGATCTTCGGCGACCGATTCACGCGGCGACTGGCCACTCGGCGGTCAGGCGCGGTGCGCCTTCGCGCTTTGGTACAGGCAGATCGCCGCCGCCGCGGCCACATTGAGGCTTTCGGCCTCCCCGGACATCGGAATGCGGACGCGGGCGGTAGCGACCGCAGCCAATTCTGCGGGCAGCCCATGCGCTTCGGGCCCGAACAGCCATGCGGTCGGACCGTCCAGCGCGACGTCGTCGAGGCTGATTTCGCCGTCGACAGTGGTCG
The DNA here is from genome assembly GCA_023415515.1 of Actinomycetes bacterium. Taxonomy (GTDB): domain Bacteria; phylum Actinomycetota; class Actinomycetes; order Mycobacteriales; family Mycobacteriaceae; genus Mycobacterium. The sequence continues at coordinate 24,086 of JAEZKH010000085.1, read as the reverse complement.
CCAGAACCCGCATCCCGGCCCCTGAAAGCGCCGAAACCGCTGCCCTGTCATCGTTTTCGGTCACGACAGGGACAGCGAAGATGCTTCCCGCCGAGGCGCGCAGACATTTCCCGTTGTACGGATCGACGCTGTGACCGGCCAGGACGACCGCATCGGCGCCCATCGCGTCGGCGATCCGGACCAGCGTCCCCGCATTCCCGGGCTCGGAGATCCCCGCCGCGACGGCGATGAGCCTGGGCGAGCCGGCGAGCACCTCGGCAAGAGTGGTCGACGGTGCCTCGCACACGGCGACGAGCCCGACCGGAGTCACGGTGTCCGACAGCGCCTTTGCCGCGCGCTCGGTGACGACACGCACCGGTGCCGCGTCGAGCATGGACCCGAAGCGCGCCAGCGCGGCTTCGGTGGCGAACACTTCGACGACGAGTTCACGCCGAAGCGCCGCCTCGACGAGGTTGGGCCCCTCGGCAAGAAAGCGTCCGGCGCGTCTCCGCCCGGCGTGGCGGTGCAGCTTGATAGCCGCCGCCACCCGGTCGGAGCGCTCGGTGAGCGTCAGGCAGCCTCGCCTGACGGAGCATTCACGTCGGAGGGAAGTGCACCCTTCGCCACATCCACCAGCGCGGTGAACGCGGCCGCGTCGCTGACGGCCAGTTCGGCGAGGATCTTGCGGTCCACCTCGACGCCTGCGGCCTTGAGGCCCTGGATCAATCGGTTGTAGGTGATGTCGTTGGCGCGGGCCGCGGCGTTGATCCGGGAGATCCACAATTTGCGGAACTCACCCTTGCGGGCCCGGCGGTCACGGTACGCATAGTTCAGAGAGTGCAGCTGCTGCTCTTTGGCTTTGCGATACAGCCGAGACCGCTGCCCGCGGTAGCCCTTGGAGGCCTTGAGTACTGTCCGCCGCTTCTTCTGGGCGTTCACTGCGCGCTTCACGCGTGCCATGGGATGTTCCTATTCTCGTTCGGTCTGAAGGTCTTCGGTGGCGCGCGAAAGCTAGCCGTTGAGCAGCTTGTTCAGTCGCTTCCGGTCGCTGGCCGCAACCTCGGTGCGCCCCTCGAGGCGCCGGGTGCGCTTGCTCGACTTGTGTTCGAGCAAGTGCCTGCGGTTGGCCTTCTCGCGGACGATCTTTCCGGTCCCGGTACGACGGAACCGCTTGGACGTACCGCTGTGGGTCTTCGCCTTGGGCATGTGTCCTCAGTTCTATGAGTTCTATGTTGTTTCGGTCGGTGTCGCCGCGGGACCGCCGGGCTCCGTGTTGGAGCGCTGGGCAGCCGGTGCGTCTGTGCTCGTTGCTCTTCGCGCAAGCGGCTCGTCGGCGTCGTGCGCCGCCTTGGCGCGAGTCTTCGCGCCGCGATGCGGGGCCAGCACCATCGTCATGTTTCGGCCGTCCTGTTTGGCCGAGGTCTCGACGAAGCCGTAGTCGGCGACGTCGGCGCCGAGGCGCTGCAACAGCCGGAACCCCAACTCGGGCCGGGACTGTTCGCGCCCGCGGAACATGATCGTCACCTTGACCTTCGACCCTGCCTCCAGGAAGCGGATCACGTGACCCTTCTTGGTCTCATAATCGTGGGGGTCGATCTTGGGACGCAGCTTCTGTTCCTTGACGACGGTCTGCTGCTGGTTCTTGCGAGACTCGCGTGCCTTCTGCGCTGCCTCGTACTTGTACTTGCCGTAGTCCATGATCTTGCAAACCGGCGGTTTGGCGTCTGGGGCTACTTCGACAAGGTCGAGGTCGGCGTCTACGGCGACGCGGAGGGCGTCTTCGATGCGCACGATGCCTACCTGCTCCCCGCCCGGTCCGATCAATCGGACCTCGGGGACTCGAATGCGCTCGTTGACACGGGTCTCAGTGCTGATGGGGCCTCCTATGTTGTCCTCTTCGAGGAACCCCAGCTCCACCAGCATTCCGCCGTCGAAACGACAGAAGCCCTGCTCACAGCAGGGCCCAAAGCCGACCAGGTCAGACACTGCGTGTCTGAGACCGGACCACTGGACCGTTATGGTCGGTGGTGGGAGATGGGGCTCCACTTGCTGTCCCTTGCGTACGCCGAGACGGTCGCGCATGCCACTCTATCAGGCATGACCGAGTTTTCTAACATCCGCGAGCTCGCCGACATTCCGGCGGTCGAAGTCATCACCAGGGCGGCGGTGATGTTGATGAGCGCGGCGGCGGAGAAACTCGGCCTCTCGGCCGACGATCCCGACGACAGCCCGCACCGCGATCTGGACGAGGCGCGCAGGTTGATCACCGCGCTGGCCGGCCTGGTGACGGCGTCGGCCGAGTATCTCGGTCCCCACGCCGGTCCGGTCCGCGACGGGCTCAAGAGCCTGCAGCTGGCGTTTCGCGAGTCAAGCGCCGCTCCGGATGAACCGGGCAAAGGTCCCGGGGAGAAACTCACCGGCCCGGTCTGGTAGCGCGTCACAACCATTTCTGGGTTACAGCGAATATCCTCCCGGCGTATGACCCTCACGAGCCCACCGCTGGTTAGGCCCAGATCCCGATATTCGTGGGTGCCCGCCGCTGCGGGCTGGACCGTCGGCGTGATCGCGACCCTCTCGCTGTTCGCCAGCGTCTCACCGGGCATTCGGTGGTTGATCAAGGAACCGCGCGAGTTCGTCAACGACTTCATCTTCAACTTCCCCGACACCAGCTTCGCCTGGGCGTTCGTGCTGGCCCTGCTGGCCGCAGCGCTGGCGGCGCGCAAGCGGCTCGCCTGGCTGATCCTGGTGCTCTACATGGCCGCCTCGATCGGCTGGAACGTCTACGGCATCGTGGACAGCGGCGCGTCCTGGATGCGGGAGACCGGGGAGATGATCGGTCTGGCGTTCCACATCGCCGCCGTCGTCTTCCTCCTGTTGGCCCGCAAGGAGTTCTGGGCAAAGGTGCGCCGCGGCGCGCTGTTCAAAGCCGCACTCACCCTGATCGCCGGAATGGCCATCGGAATCCTCGTCGGCTGGGGTCTGCTCGAACTGTTTCCGGGCACGCTCGAACGCGACTACCGGCTGGGCTATGCCGTCAACCGGGTCGTCGCCTTCGCAGGTGTCGACGCTGGGGCCTTCGACGGCCAGCACCCGCACCTACTCGTCAACGCCCTGCTCGGCCTGTTCGGCGCGCTTGCGCTGATGGTTGCGGCGATCGTGTTGTTCCGGTCGCAGCGCTCAGAGAATGCGCTCACCGGCGAGGACGAGTCGGCCATCCGAGGCCTGCTGGAGCTCTACGGGAAGAACGACTCGCTCGGCTATTTCGCCACCAGACGCGACAAGGCTGCGGTGTTCGCACCCAACGGCCGCGCGGCGATCACCTACCGCGTCGAGGTCGGTGTCTGCCTCGCCAGCGGGGACCCCGTCGGCGAACCGAAGTCGTGGCCGCAGGCAATCGACTCGTGGCTGCGGCTCTGCCAGGAATACGGTTGGGCGCCGGGGGTGATGGGGGCCAGTTCGGAAGGGGCGCAAGCGTTCCGCGAAGCCGGTCTCAACGCGCTGCAACTCGGCGACGAAGCGATCCTGCACCCCGACGGCTTCCGGCTCTCCGGCCCCGACATGCGCGCGGTCCGACAGGCGGTGACCCGCGCGCGCCGCGTCGGGTTGTCTGCGCGGATGCGGCGTCATCGAGACATCCCGCCCGAGGAAATGGCCGACGTCATCAGGCGCGCCGACGCCTGGCGTGACACCGAAACCGAGCGCGGCTTCTCGATGGCCCTCGGCAGGCTCGGCGACCCGGCCGACGGCGACTGCCTGCTGATCGAGGCGCTGCAGAACGGAAACGTGGTCGCGATGCTGTCGTTGGTGCCGTGGGGCAGTAACGGCGTATCGCTGGATTTGATGCGGCGATCGCCGCAGTCACCCAACGGCACCATCGAGTTCATGGTGACCGAACTGCTCCAGCAGGCAGACGGCATCGGGGTCAGCCGGGTCTCGTTGAACTTCGCGATGTTCCGGTCGGCGTTCGAGCAGGGCGCGCAGTTGGGCGCGGGCCCGATCGCGCGACTGTGGCGCGCACTGCTGGTGTTCTTCTCGCGCTGGTGGCAGTTGGAAACCCTCTACCGCTCCAACATGAAGTACAAGCCCCAGTGGGTACCGCGCTACGCGTGCTACGAGGACGCCCGGTTGGTGCCCAAGGTCGGCGTTGCCTCCGTCATCGCCGAAGGCTTTCTGGTGCTTCCGTTCTCGCGGCGCAACGAACAGCACACCGGACAGCACATCGCCGCTCCGGACAACCTCGTCGCCAGCGGCCTGTTGCATCACGACGGCAGTGCGCCTGACCTGACCGAACTCCAGACCGACCTACCGGAGATCGAGGAGCCCCCGCGGCTGCCCGAGCAGGTCCGCGTGCGGATGGCCAAGCTGAAGGACCTTCAGAACAGCGGCGTGGACGCCTACCCCGTCGGCAGGCCACCGAGCCACACCATTGCCCAGGCCGTCGACACCGCCGACGGGTCCGGCGTCACCGTCGCGGGCCGCGTGCTGCGCATCCGCGACTACGGCGGGGTGTTGTTCGCCCAACTTCGCGACTGGTCGGGCGAAGTCCAACTGCTGCTTGATAATTCGGAGTTGGACAGCGGCAGCACTGCCGACTTCACCAGCACCGTCGACCTCGGCGACCTCATCGAGGTGACCGGCGCCATGGGCAACAGCCGCTCGGGTATCCGGTCGCTGATCGTCGACAGCTGGCGGCTGATCGGCAAGTGCCTGCGCCCGCTGCCCGACAAGTGGAAAGGGCTGACCGACCAGGAGGCGCGGGTGCGCGCCCGCTACGTCGATCTGGCCATCAACACCGATGCCCGTGACCTCATCCGCGCCCGCAGCGGCGTCCTGCACGCGATCCGGGAAACCTTGGTCGGCAAGGGATTCTTGGAGGTCGAGACCCCGATCCTGCAGCAGATCCACGGCGGCGCCAACGCCCGCCCATTCGTCACCCACATCAACGCCTACGACCTGGATCTGTATCTGCGCATCGCCCCCGAGCTGTATCTCAAGCGGCTCTGCGTCGGCGGCGTCGAGCGCGTGTTCGAGCTCGGTAGGGCGTTCCGTAACGAGGGCGTGGATTTCAGCCACAACCCCGAATTCACGTTGCTGGAGGCATATCAGGCTCACGCCGACTACACCGTGTGGATCGACGGCTGCCGGGAACTGATCCAGAATGCCGCGATGGCGGCCAATGGCGAACTCGTGTTCCTTCGCCCCCGTGACGACGGCACGTTCGCCAAGGTCGACATCTCCGGTGAGTGGGCGGTCAAAACGGTGCACGGCGCGGTCTCTGAGGCCCTTGGCGAGGAGATCGGCCCGCACACCGACCTGGCTACCTTGCGGCGGCTCTGCGATTCTGCGGGCATCCCGTACCTGACGCACTGGGATGCCGGCGCAGTGGTCTTGGAACTCTACGAGCACCTCGTCGAGGACCGCACCGAGGAGCCGACGTTCTACAAGGACTTCCCGACGTCGGTGTCGCCGCTGACGCGCCCGCACCGCAGCATTCCCGGGGTTGCCGAGCGCTGGGACCTCGTGGCGTGGGGGGTCGAACTCGGCACCGCCTACAGCGAGCTCACCGACCCGGTCGAGCAGCGGAGGCGGCTACAGGAGCAGTCGCTGCTCGCCTCCGGCGGCGACCCGGAGGCGATGGAACTCGACGAGGACTTCCTTCAGGCCATGGAGTACGCGATGCCGCCGACCGGCGGGCTCGGCATGGGCGTGGACAGGGTGGTCATGTTGATCACCGGCCGCAGCATCCGCGAGACCCTGCCGTTCCCGCTGGCCAAACCTCGCTAGCAGCCGACTCACAGCCGCCCACAAGGTAGGCGGGCCACCATGTTTCCGTGACGTTTCCCGATTCGTTGCGCCACCACCTCTCGCTGATGCATGGCTGGCTGCCGGTGACCGTTCAGGTCATCGCCGCCGTGGCACTCATCGCTGCGGTCAGCCGCCGCGGCGGACGTTGGCAGCTGCGATGGCTGCCGTGGGCGGTGATCGTCGGCGGCGCACTCGCGACCTCGGCCTATTGGTATGTCGCGTCGCAGGGCTGGTCCGATAACCCTGCGCCGGGGTCGCTGTGGATCTGGATCGGGCTGACCGGTTTTGCGCTGGCGGTGCTGGTGGCGGGCTGGCGCCCGGCGCGGTGGTGGCGGCGTGGCGCGTCGCTGGCCGCACTGCCGCTCAGCCTCCTGTGCGCCGCGCTGGCCTTGAACCTGTGGGTCGGCTACTTCCCCACGGTTCAGACCGCATGGAACCAGCTGACCGCCGGGCCGCTGCCGGACCAGACCGACGAGGTCACCGTGACGGCGATGCAGCACGAGCGCAGGATTCCGCCGAAGGGCACTGTCGTTTCCGTCGACATCAACGACAACGCATCGGGTTTCCGGCATCGTGGCGAGCTCGTGTATCTGCCGCCGGCCTGGTACGCCAGCAACCCGCCGCCGAAACTGCCGACGGTGATGATGATCGGGGGAGAGTTCAACACCCCGGCCGACTGGCTGCGTACCGGGCAGGCAATCACGGCCATCGACAACTTCGCGGCCGCACATCACGGCAACGCGCCGGTGCTCGTGTTCGTCGACCCCGGCGGTGCGTTCAACAACGACACCGAGTGTGTCAACGGAAGCCGTGGCAACAGCGCCGACCATCTCACCAAAGACGTCGTCCCCTACATGGTTTCGAAATTCGGAGTGAGTCCCGACCGCGCCAACTGGGGCATCGTCGGATGGTCGATGGGAGGCACCTGCGCGGTCGACCTTGCCGTCATGCACCCCGACATGTTCAGCGCCTTCGAAGACATCGCAGGCGACATCGGGCCGAACTCGGGGACCAAGGACCAGACCATCGCGCGGTTGTTCGGCGGCAACGCCGCCGCGTGGGCGGCGTTCGACCCGACGACCGTCATCACCAGACACGGTCCATACAAGAACCTGGCCGGGTGGTTCGACGTCAACGCGTCGACAGCCACTGCACCGCGGGCGAAGAACGACCAGGCGGCAGCGGCGAACTCGCTGTGCGCACTCGGCGCGGCGAACGGGATCAACTGTGCGGTGGTCAGCCAGCCGGGCAAGCACGACTGGCCGTTCGCCTCCCAGGCGTTCGCCACCGCCCTGCCATGGCTGGCCGGCCAGATCGGCACCCCCGATGTGCCTCCGACGCCGTTGCCGCCGGTGGCGGCGACTCCCGCAATCGAACAGACGGCAGTGCGGTAGGGGCCGCTACACCGCGTCGACCGCCGCCAACGCGACCTCCACGGGATCCTGATGACCGACGGGGGCGTACAGGTGCCAGTCGCCGGGCACGCCCCTGAGGACGTGTTCACCGCGATCGTCGGAGACGAGTACGTCCCGTGCACCGGCCTTGGCGGCGATCCGTGCCGCGATATGGACGGCGATCCCGCCGATGTCGTCGCCACGCCGTATGCACTCCCCGGTGTGCAGGCCGCCGCGGATGTCGATGCCGATCTGCGGCATTCGCTCGGCGAGCGCCGTCGCACACAGCACGGCGCGAGTGGGGCCGTCGAACGTGGCGAGTAGCCCGTCGCCCGTGTGCTTGACGAATACGCCCTTGTACGAGGTGATTTCACTGCGCGCTATGTCGTCGTGCCGTTCCAGCACATCGCGCCAGCGGTGATCGCCCATCTCGGCAGCGTGCTGCGTCGAGCCGACGCCCTGCAGTTCGACGTAACGGGCGCCTGGGATCGCAGCGGCCGCTTCGCGTCCCATCTCTACGGGCATCGCCTCGTCTCTGCGGTGCAGCACAAGCGTCGGCACACCGATGGTCTCCGCCACTGCCCGCAGATCAGGCAGTCGGGTCACCGCCTGCCACGTGAGCAGCGCCATCTTCGGACTCATTGCCGCGCGTTCGAATGCACCCATCCACTTCCTGGCCGCCGGATCATTCCTCAGACTCGGCGCCGCCCAGTCCGCGGTCCTACCCGCACCAGGCTGATGGGACCGCCTTCGGAGTATCCGAACAAGGCCGCCCGCCCGACTCCGGCAGCGTCGACCACCGCGAGCAGATCATCGACCCGGCTCTCGATGGTCGGCGCGCCGTCGACCGGATCCGACAGACCCGTACCACGCTTGTCGTAGAGGATCACGCGGGCGAAAGAGTTCAGTTCACGGACGAAGCCGCGCCACCTCGGATCCTCCCATTGCATGTCGAGGTGGGAGAACCAGCCGGGCACCATGACGAGATCGACCGCGCCGTCGCCGACTACCTGGTAGGCGACGTCGCCGCCCGACGCCTTCGCGTAGTGCGTCCGCGGCGCATCGTCCATGTCTCGAAGTTTCCCACCGTCAGGTGAGGCGACAGCGCGTTCCGACAAAGCCGTTCTCGGCGCGAGTACGGTGAGTTCATGTCCGGCGATTCCACCGCTGACGAGAACCCGACGCCCGACACCGGCTACACCCCCGGCGGGGTGCCGACCTTCGAATCGGTGCGGGAGAAGATCGAGACGCGGTATGGCACCGCGATCGGGGCCAGCGAACTCGCGGCAGAGACCCCGGAGGGGCGCTCCGTGGAAGAGCAGTACGAGGAGCGTCAGCGTGCGGCCGCGGAGCGTCTCGAACAGATCCGTCGATCGATGAAGGGCGAGGACAAGGCCTAGTAATCCGACTCGGCTGCGAGTATCTCGGCCAGGAACGCGTCTGCCGCGGGCGTCGTCAACCGGGCCCTCGCGAAGTCCCGTACCCAGTCGCGGGTCTGCTCCGACTCTTCGACGTCGGCCCCCACCGTCACCCTTGCCGATTGCCAATCATGGTTCCAGGCAGCCGATTCCGTCACCGGTCGCCGATCCTGATCGACAAGTGGGAAGGTCGCCCGTCCGCTGCCGTCGAGTACGCCCGCGCCGCCCAACTCCCCCGACGTCAGCCGCACCGCGATGCCGACGGGCGAGCCGGCGCCCAACAGATCCACCGCGACAACGGCATTCGCGCCTGAGGCTGCGGGCTCGACGAGCCATTCGACGGTGTCTTCCGCGGCGTCGAATATTCCGGGTGGAACAGCCGCCCAGTTGAGCGAACCCGTCCCCCGTGCGATCAGCGCCGCACCTTGCTGACCACGTTGTGCGCCCGCCGCGAGCGCATAGTCATCGCGCCGCGGGGCGACCGCCATGGGCTCGGCCAGGGCCATGTCGATTTCGTCGGTCAGCTCGCTCGCGGCCCGGACCAACTCGACTACCCGTGGATCTCCTGTCCTGACAAGCTCATTGAACGCCGCCGAATGCGTGCCGATCAGCTCCCCGACGTCCGAATCCAAGGTGTCATCAGTGAAGAAGTCCTGTGCGGTTGAGGTCAGCAGCGCGATTTCGGCGTCCAGCAATGCGCCGTCGAGGGAGGCGATGCCGTCGCGGTGGCTGGCCGGCCACCACCTCCGCATCCAGTGGCCGAGGGCCAACCGCCGCAATTGGTCGACGGATCCCGGCAGCAGCGAGACGCCGTTCACGTCGATCGACTGCGCATCATCGGGTAGCCGTTGGCCAACCGCGGCCGCCATGGCGCTGTGGCCGGATTCGCCGAACAGCCGCCACAGCCAGTCGGCGCGCCCGAGGTCGGTGAACGTGATGATCGGGACGCCGGGCATCTCGTCGATCTCCCACGACAGGACCGCGCCACTCACTTCCAGTACGGCCGACAACGGCGTCGGCGCCGCTAGGCGGCCTGTGCTCCACAGGCCCGCGTCGGCGATGAGTTTCATTCGGCCACCTGCAACATCGCTTTGATCCGCTGGCGATGGTCGAGGCTCACCGACCGCGCCACACCCTCGAGCAGGGACCGGACATCGTCGATGTCGTCACCCGGCTCCTGCCAGACATCGCGGCCGTGCAGCCGGGCCCACAGCCGACTGAGATACGGACGTGCGAACCTCGACAGGTCGTCTATCACCTGCTGCTGACGCGGATGGACCGCCCCGCCGTCCACCAGATAACGGCGTGCGTGCATGACGTATGCCTCTTTCCGGAGTCGCGCCTGGATCTGGGACGCCAACTGGTATCGCGGCACCACGTCGGTCAACGGGGCGAGGTCGACGGCGATCTCGATGCCAGCGATCAGGGTCGCCTGGTGGTCTTCGGCCAACAGCCCCCACGGCGCACACGACCGGTCGACTTCTTCGGCACACAACATCGGCACATCAGGCAGTTCGTCGCGATCGAGCGCGCGGCGCAGCGTGGCCCGGACCCGGTCGACGACTGAACGGTTCAGTGGGCGGTCGACGGGCGATCCACCGCTGATCTCCGGAGGTTGTTGCGGTGCAACGGAACTCAGGCCGAGTTCGGTGATCGACCACGGTAGGTGTGCGGCCTGATCATGTGCCTTGGCGCCGAGGTTGTACGGCGTCGCGTCGGAGATCATGGCCGACCACACCCGTTGCCGGGCAACTCTTTCGCGATGCCCCGTCGCAGGGCCCAGCACCGTGCTGAGGCCCGACAGGAACGGGCCGCTGATCTCATCGCCGGCACGCACATCGCACCAGCTGTGGTTGAGTTGTTCGGACAGTTTGGCGACCACCTGGGGGTCGGCGACGAATTGGTTGAGTACCTCGATACCGGTGCGGTCGCGGTCGGCGTGAATGTCGCGCAGCACCGCCGCCGCCTCGTCGTCGCCCGACGGGGCGCCTTTGGTCACGGCAAGCTCGAAGCAGACAGGAAAATACAGTTCTTGCGCGTTACCCGCCGTGATCCGCAGCCGACGCCGCTCCCGCTTGAGCACCTCGAACCACGTTGCAGCATCGCGGAGTACCTGGCCGTGACCGACGATCAGCTCATGCATCGCCGATGCGACGGCAGCATCGAGGAACGCTGCCGAGAACTGCGTGTTCGAGCGCAGCCGAAGCACCAGCGGGTCGATGATCCGTTTGACGGTCCTGCGCAACGGGCCGCCGTCGTCGCCGCTGAGCACTTCGACACCGGGCCCGATGGCCCGCCACGCCGCGTCGACAACGGCCTGCCGCGGCCGCGATACGGCGACGGCCGTACCCGCTGCAGCGCCCGTGGTCATTCCTAGAGGATAGGAGCGGCTTTCGATATCACCTAGCCGAAAAGTTGGGTTCGGTAGCCGACTGACCGTCAGAACCTAGCCCTATGCCTTCTGCGTTGTTGCTCACTGTTCTGGTCTCGATCGGCGTCGTCGTCGCCGCTACCCGCCTCGTTCTCCGCCATTCCGCCAGGCCCGACTCCGAGGTCGCGTCCGCCGTGGGAATCGGGACCGTCTCCCAAATCACCGATGTGGCTACGATCGAGGTCGAGAGCGTCACGGGCATGCGGTTCACCGGCAGGCTGCGCGACGACCACATCACCTCCACGCTGCGACCCGGTGCGGTTCTGCTCGTCGCATTCGATCCCGCGACACGGGAGAACCTCTCCCTGCCCGACGACATGCTGGCCGTGCGTGCGGCTTTCGACCAGATGCTCGTCGACAAGGGCCTGCTCACCGGCCACCAGCTCGAGCTGATCCGCCATGGCACGAGATCCCACGGCGTGATCACCGGCATGCGCTCGACGGCAGAGACGCGAGAGGACTACCGGGAGGTCGAACTCGACGTGATCGTGAGCAGGCCCAGCGGCGGTCAGTTCGCGGTGCGCGAGACCATCCTGATACCGGCGTCGTCGATGGCGAAAGTGGCCCCCGGCAGTGTCATCGACACGTACTTCCGACCCGGCAACGAGACGGAGATCGCCGTCTCCGTGCCGCCGAGCTGACGGTCACCGCGCGCCGTCGACGGCGAATGTGACCAGGGCGGCCCAATACAGCGGGCTTGCGCTGAGATCTCCAGCGCGCCACCGGCGCATCTGCTCACGTTGCCATTGGTTCACGGAGCTGCCCGCATCCGATTCGCCGTGGGCCCGGTCAACGGCGATGATCGCGTCGACCATCGGATCCACAAGCCGGTCAACGGAACTCGGTGCGAACTGCCGATAGCCGGCCGCGGTCGGAAGCGACCACAGCGTAGCCGTGACCAGTTGGGCTCCGCACAGGATCAACGCGGCGACCAACCCTGTCGCCTCGTCGAACTGGTAGTCGCCACCGGAAGCGCATGCGAGCAGCGCCACGCGGGGCGGAAACGGCATCTTGGCAGACATCAGCTCGGCAGCCGTCAGCGGGCGACCGTCCGCCAGATGCAGCGCAGCCCGATCGGCATGCCCCACGTCGCCGTCGGCGGCGGTCGCGTGGCCGACGTAGAGCAGCCTGCTCGGCCCCATAGCGAGATGTCCGGCCAGCCAGTCGCGGCCCGCGTCGCCGCGGCGGAACAACTCGACCGCCGTTGCGACGGTTGGCAGCACGGGTCCGCGCTGCGTCAGCCCAGCGAAATGGCGCGCCAACGGCGTCCCCGGCGTCGGCCTGCCCAGCACCGATCCCAACGGGGAGTCGGGTCGCTGGCCCGGCACCCTCGGGTCGAGTACCAACAGCGGCGGTGCGGCCCTTCTCGCCTGCCAGTCGGCAGGTTCGCGGGGGGCGTTCACGATGTTCGGAGGGGCCGCCATCAGCACGTCGACCAGTTCGATGAGCCGAACGTCGTCCTCCCCCGGCATCGCCAGCGCAGCCCAGGGCACCCTGGCCAGCCGTGCGCTCGGCGTGATGAACAACGCCGCCCGCGGTGCGGCAACGCAGTCGGTCAGCAGCTGCCAAGCGGATGCCGCAATGAGGTGGGAACCCAGAGCGCGGGTCAGTTCCCGCTCGCTTGTCTGCGATGCGAAAGGGCCGGTGGCGATGGCGCGTTCGACGGCATCGCGTTGCGATTCACGTCCATGCGGGTCCGGTAGCGCCTCTGCGAGCTGTTCCAGCGCCGAGAGCAGCGTGGGCTCTTCGACCACCCAGGTCACAGTGCGCGACGGCGACCCGACGACGCGCAGGCTGGCGTATACGGCGACGCCGACGTCCGCGAAGCGCAGAACCAGCGTCCGACGTTGCGAACTGCTCACGGCCACGTCGACCAGGCGACCTCGTCGGCGGTGATGTCGCGGCCGTATCGCTGATGGGCCAGTTCGCGATACCGGCCCATGATCGGAGGCATCGCGGGTTCCATCCGCAGCGGCGGCAGCGGGCCGAGCCGTGTCAGTCCCCCGGTCGCCGAGACGGACACCGATCCCGCGGCCACCAATGCGTACTCGTCGTCGGCTTCGATGGGTACCGCGGCCGTCGCGGCCCCCATCCAGTCGCCGATGCCACCATCGCCTGGCTGCGTACTGAAAGCTCCGCGCGCGCAGTGATATTCGACAAGCTCGCTCAGTAGGTCGGTATTGCCCCACTCGTAGGCGACCGCGAACGCGCCCGCGAGAATGCGTGCCGATACCAGGGTGGCCCACCGCATCCTGGCATCGGCGTCGACGATCGCGTGCCGCACCGAATCCACCGCGAGCGCGGCAGGCACCTTGAGGTCAGCGGCCTGCTCGAGTTTCGCGGCGGCGTTGTCGGGATCCGCCCGCGCCTCCGCCCGCAGAATGCCGCCGATGTGGTCGTCGAGCCTCGCGTACTGCAGCCAGCTGTGCCGGGGCCACGAATCGAGGAGTTCCCTTGCCTCGGCGACCTTCTCGTGTGCCGCATCGAAACGACCCTCCAGGACATCCACCCAGCTGCGCTGCAGCAGGATGCGGTGGATGTGCAACGGCTTCTCGACCTCCCGCCAGTGTCGCTCGGCATGGCCGAATCGTTCGTCGGCGTCGTCGAGTCTGTTCACCGACATCGCGATCAAACCCAGATAGAGCCAACTGCGCGAGACATCGTGGGCGCGATAGCCCTCGGCGATGGCGGGATACGCTTCGTGGACCAGGATCTGGGTCTGCCAGGCATCGCCGACCGCCCAGGACGCGGTCCCGCGCTCGAGCTGCGTTCGCGCCTTCGCCAACTTCCAACCGCGCGCTTCTGCGCGTGCGCCTGCCCGCCGCAACCAGGGCTCGGCTTCCGATACGCGGCCGGTTTCGACACAGAAGCGGCCGTACGCGGTGGCGCCCTGCACGAACAGATGGTCAACGGCCTCTCTGTTCTCCGCCGGTTGGTCGATCACCTCGATCACCTTCTCCCACAGGGGAACCGACTGCACGTGGAGATCGTCGTCACAGAGCGCGCTCGCGCAGATGATCTGGGCATAGGTGATCAGGAACCGATGCTCACCGGCGAGGTCGGTGAACGCCGCGCCGGTATCGTCGCTGCGCAGAACGAACAGCGCGAGTTCGGCACCTTCGTGGTCGCCATGGGCAGCGGCGGCAAGGCCGGTCCGCAGGAATTGGGCGCGCCGGCTGTAACGGCACAGCATCCGGTCCACCTCGGTGTCCGACATCGTCACCCGCGCAGCGGCTTCGGGATTGGTGCCTGCCCGGATCGACCGATAGACGGCCAGGCATTCGTCGATCCTACGGATGCATTCCTCGGTGCCGTTGTAGGCGGTCCGCACGAGATAGAGCTCGCCGAGCAGCGCGAAGATCTCGAGCAGCAGATCGTCGCGCTCCCCGTCCTCGATCCCCTCGCCGAGGGGAACGAGCAGATCCCTCGCCGCCTCCTCTTTGGCGGCGTAGATCAGGCTGCGGGCCCTGGCGATCTCCGCTTCGGGAGTCAGGGCGCAATCTTAGGAAGCGGCGGGCGCGCAGGCACGCCCGCCGCTCGAGTCGAGCCGATTACTTGCAGGTGACCGTGACGGTGAACGGCTTGGTGATCATGCCGGCCATCGGGTTCTTCAGGTCGGCGCCGGTGGCTTCACCGGTGATCGTGTAGACGTCGCCGTCGACTTTGACCTCCGCAGACCCCGACTTCACCCCCGCCATGTTGCTCACCGCGAGGGCGTTGCCGTCGACCACCATGCCCAGCGATTCGACGGTCGGCGTGGCGGCATCGGTCATCACGATGCCGAGCCCCTGCTGGCCGTCGATCGCCCCGCTCGCGACGGTGATCTTGCCGCCCTGCTTGACGCAGGTCACGGAGTTCTTGTCGAGACCAGCGAGGTCGCCGCCCGCCACCTTGACTTCGGTGCTTCCCGCCGCGCCAGGCTGCGTATCGCCCGCTGCCGCCGTCGGCGTCGAGGCACCCTTGTCGTCTGAACAACCCACCAACAGCGCGGCGCCTGCGAGCAGCCCCAGCGCGCCCGCGACAACTCGGTTCATCGTCGTAGTTCCCTTCGTTCGTGCGCCGCCATGTCGGCGGCGTCGGGAAGGAGTCAAACCGGGCTCCGGCGCTACCGATCCCAAACTTGTCGGGCGCGCTCGGTACGGTTCGGAAGCGATGCGATCCTTCTCTGTCGGCCAACGGCGGGCACGCCTGGCGCGCAGGCAATTCTTGGCTGTCCCGGCCGCCTCGACCGGTGAAGTCGTCGCTGACCTCGTGGGTCTGCATGCCACCGACCCCGCCACCCCGTATCTCTCCCTGTGGGCCAGGGTGCCCGGATTCAGCGCTGCCGATCTCGACGATGCGCTCTACCGTCGGCGCAGCGTCGTCAAGCACCTCGCGATGCGACGAACCCTCTGGGTGGTCGGAACCGAGTATCTGCCGCAGGTCCAGGCCGCCGCCAGCGACAGGGTCGCCGAAAACGAACATCGAAAGCTGACCGCCGACGCTCAGAAGGCGGAACTGTGCACAGACGGTGACCGATGGCTGGACACCGCCCGCCAGGCGGTCCTGCAGCACTTGGCGAAGCACGGCCCGAGCAGCGCCCGGGAACTCCGCGCTGCGCTGCCCGAACTGGCGGGCACCTACGACCCGGCCCCCGGAAAGCGCTGGGGCGGAGAAACGCCGCTGTCACCTCGGGTGCTCACCGTGCTGTCGGTGCGCGGCGACATCGTGCGCGGGCCCAACGAAGGGTCGTGGACGGTGTCGCGACCGCGATGGGCCGCCGCCGCGGACTGGCTCGCACACGTTCCAGACAAAGCCGACCCGAAAGATGCACGCGCAGAATTGGTTTCGACCTATTTACGCACGTTCGGGCCCGTCACCGCCACGGACATCAAGTGGTGGTTCGGAAACACGTTGACCTGGGCGCGCGACGCGTTGCGCGACATCGGGGCGATGGAGGTCGACCTCGAGGGAACGCCGGGTTTCGTCTCGCCGGATGATCTCGACGATGTCCCCGACTCCGAGCCGTGGGGTGCGTTGCTGCCTGGCCTGGACCCGACCACCATGGGGTGGTTCGACCGCGGTTGGCACCTCGGCGGGCACCGCGAGCAGGTGTTCGACAGGAACGGCAACGCCGGTCCCACGGCCTGGTGGAACGGGCAGGTGGTCGGCGGCTGGACTCAGGACCGCGACGGGCGCGTCGAACTGCAACTGCTCGAGGACATCGGCAAGCAAGGTCGCATGGCGCTTGAACGGAAAGCTGACGCGCTGACCGAGTGGCTCGACGGACTGCGGATAAGCCCCCGGTTCCCGTCGCCGTTGTCCCGCATCGCGACGTGACTACGGCGCACCGCGGGCGACCACGACGGGCATCGACGTCGTCGCACTCGTGCGCAGGATCGTATGGACCACGTCGACAAGGTCTTCGACCGGCATGATCTTGCCGGGCATGCAGCCTCGCGACAACCATTGCGGGTAGTGCTCCATCGTCAGGTCGCGGTCCCAACCGACGTTGAACGCCGTCTGAGAGTCGCCATCCCCGCCCGCGCACTCACCGACGATGAGGTTCGTGAAGCCGATGTCCGGATGCTCGGCCCGCCACGCCTCCACGAGTCGTTCCAGCGCGGCTTTGCTGACGCCGTAGGCGCCGAGGCCGACCCACGGCGCGGTGAAGGTGCCCGAGTCCGAGGAGAGGTACACCACCTTGCCCGCCGCCGCAGTCAGGTGCGGCACCGCCGCCGCAGTGACGATCGCCGCACCGGTCACGTTGGTGGCGAAGACGCTCGCCCACGTCGCGGCGTCGGTGTCGACCAGCCGATTGAGCGGGCCGATGGCTGGCGAGTAGACGAGATTGTCGATGCCACCCAGTGCGTCGGCGGCGGCGCTGATCGCCGTACGCACCGACCGCTCGTCGGTCACGTCGCACCCGATCCCCACGGCGCCGTTGCCCGCCTCGTCGGCCGCCTTCTCGATGCGGTCCCGGCGGCGGGCCAACAGCGCCACGGTGTGCCCGCGTTCCGCCAGCCCGATGCCAATGCAGCGCCCGAGTCCGCTCGATGCGCCGACCACCACGGTTTTCGCCATGCTCTCCCTGCCGAGTCGTGCGGTAATGGCATTCTCAGATGGGGAGAATATAACTTACGCGCTGACCTTCCTGCGACGCCTCGACGGCGCTTTGGCGGGTACCGGCTCGAGCACCTCCGACAGAAACTTGCCCGTGTAGCTCTCCGTCACCGTCGCGACGACCTCGGGCGAGCCCTCCGCGACGACGGTGCCGCCGCCCGACCCCCCTTCCGGACCGAGGTCGATGATCCAGTCCGAGGTCTTGATCACGTCAAGGTTGTGTTCGATGACGATGACCGTGTTGCCCTTGTCGACGAGACCGTTGAGCACGTTGAGCAGCTTGCGGATGTCTTCGAAGTGCAGTCCGGTTGTCGGCTCGTCGAGGATGTAGACCGTTCGGCCCGTCGAACGCTTCTGCAGTTCGGCCGCGAGCTTGACGCGCTGCGCCTCGCCCCCCGACAGCGTCGGCGCCGGCTGGCCGAGCCGCACGTAGCCCAGACCGACGTCGACAAGCGTCTTGAGATACCTGTGGATCGAGCTGATCGGCGCGAAGAACTCGGCGGCGTCCTCGATCGACAGATCCAGCACCTCTGAGATGGTCTTGCCCTTGTAGTGGACCTCGAGGGTTTCCCGGTTGTACCTCGCGCCGTTGCACACCTCGCAGGGCACATACACGTCGGGCAGGAAGTTCATCTCGATCTTGATGGTGCCGTCGCCCGAGCAGGCCTCGCACCGCCCGCCCTTGACGTTGAACGAGAACCGGCCCGGTTGATAGCCGCGCACTTTGGCTTCCGTGGTGGCGGCGAACAGCGAGCGGATCTTGTCGAACACGCCGGTGTAGGTCGCCGGGTTCGACCGCGGCGTGCGGCCGATCGGCGACTGGTCCACTCGAACCAGCTTGTCGACCTGGTCGAGGCCGTTGACCCTGGTGTGCCTGCCCGGCACATGGCGTGCCCCGTTGAGCTTGTTCGCCAGCACCGCGGCGAGGATGTCGTTGACGAGCGTCGATTTACCCGAACCCGAGACCCCGGTGACCGACGTCAGCACCCCGAGGGGGAACGAGACGTCGAGCTCGCGCAGGTTGTGCTCCCGCGCGCCGACCACGGTGAGCTGCCGCTTGCGGTCGACGGGCCGCCGCATGGCCGGCACGTCGATGCTCTCCCGACCGGAAAGGTATGCGCCGGTCAGGGATTCGCGGTTGGTCAGCAGTTCCTTGTACGGGCCGCTGTGGACGATCCGGCCGCCGTGCTCACCGGCAAGCGGGCCGATGTCGACCACCCAGTCCGCATGCGCGATGGTGTCGAGATCGTGCTCGACGACGATCAGCGTGTTGCCGAGGTTCTTCAGTCGCAGCAGCGTCTCGATCAGCCTGCGGTTGTCGCGCTGGTGCAGGCCGATGGACGGCTCGTCGAGGACGTAGAGCACTCCGACAAGCCCGGAGCCGATCTGGGTGGCAAGTCGAATGCGTTGTGCCTCACCGCCTGACAGCGTCGCAGCGGCCCGCGACAGCGACAGGTACTCCAGCCCGACGTCGAGTAGGAAGCCGAGGCGCGACTGGATCTCTTTGAGCACCTGTCCCGCGATGGCCGACTCGCGTGTGCCCAGCGTCAGCGAGTTCAAGAAGTCCGACGCGTCGGCGATCGAGAGTTCGGCCACCTCGGCGATCGACTTCCTGCCGTACTCGCCTGCCGACAGCGTCACGGCCAGAATCTCCGGCTTCAACCGCGTGCCGTTGCATTCCGGGCACGGCACGTCGCGCATGAAGCCCTCGTAGCGCTCCTTCATCTGTTCGGAGTCGGTCTGCTCCATCCGACGCTGAAGGAACGCCATGACGCCCTCGAAATCGGCGTAGTACGAACGGGTTCGGCCGTAGCGGTTCTTGTAGCGCACATGGACCTGCTCGTCGCACCCCTCGAGGATGGCCTTCCGCGCTTTGGCGGGCAGCTTCTTCCACGGGGTGTCGACGTCGAAACCGATCTGGTCGCCCAGCCCCGACAGCATGCGGGTGAAGTACTCGGCCGTCTGGCCCATCGACCATGGCGCCACAGCGCCCTCGGCCAGGGTGAGATCGGGATCGGGCACCACGAGGTCGGGGTCGACCTCTTTGCGGATACCGAGGCCGGTGCACTCAGGGCAGGCGCCGTAGGGCGAGTTGAATGAGAACGACCGCGGTTCCAGATCGTCGACGGCGAGCGGATGCCCGTTCGGACACGCCAACTTCTCCGAGAAGCGCTGCTCCCGGTGCGGGTGGTCGTCCTCGCGGTCGACGAACTCGAGCACCACGATGCCGTCGGCGAGGTTCAGCGCGGTCTCCACCGAGTCGGTCAGCCGCTGCTTGGCGGTGGCTTTGACCGTGAGCCGGTCGACGACCACTTCGATGTCGTGTTTCTCCTGCTTCTTCAGCTTGGGCGGCTCGGTCAGCGGATACACCACGCCGTCCACGCGCACTCTGCTGTAGCCCTGCGAGTTCAACTTGTCGAACAGGTCGACGAATTCGCCCTTACGGGTGCGCACCACCGGCGCGAGCACCTGGAAGCGCAGACCCTCGTCCATCGCCAGCACCTGGTCGACGATCTGCTGCGGGGTCTGACGGGCGATGCGCTCACCGCACACCGGGCAGTGCGGGGTGCCGGCCCGCGCATACAGCAGGCGAAGGTAGTCGTACACCTCGGTGATGGTGCCGACCGTCGACCTCGGGTTGCGGTTGGTGGACTTCTGGTCGATCGACACGGCCGGTGACAGGCCCTCGATGAAATCGACGTCGGGTTTGTCCATCTGGCCGAGGAACTGCCTGGCATAGGCCGACAGCGATTCGACGTAGCGCCGCTGACCCTCGGCGAAGATCGTGTCGAACGCCAGTGACGACTTGCCCGACCCGGACAGACCGGTGAAGACGATCAGCGCGTCGCGAGGTAGATCCAGGTCGATGCTTCGTAGGTTGTGCTCGCGCGCACCCTTGACGATGAGGCGGTCTGCCACCCGGTTTCCTCCCAAAGACAGAGTTCATGCCCATGCTATGTGCCACCACCGACAAGTCCCGAGCCGAGTTTCGGCCGGGGCCGATACCGTGAGCACCATGACAGTCGTCGACGACAACTACACCGGCCATGTAGAGCCCCGAACCGCCGCCCGACGAACCCTCCCGGGTGCGTCGATCGTCAAGGTCTCGGTTGGCGAGATGGACAACAACGCCTACCTGATCACGTGTTCCCAGACCGGCGAGACGCTACTCATCGACGCCGCGAACGACGCCGAGATCCTGCTCGAGCTGATCGAGCGGTTTGCGCCGAAGCTGTCGCTGATCGTCACGAGCCATCAGCATTGGGACCACATTCAGGCGTTGAAGGCAGTGGCCGAGGCCACCGGGGCGCCGACCGCCGCGCACGAACTCGACGCCGAGCCGCTGCCGGTCACGCCGGACCGGTTCCTCGACCAAGGCGACACGATCACGATCGGCAACCTGACTTTCGACGTCATCCATCTGCAGGGCCACACCCCGGGGTCGGTGGCGCTCGCGCTCGTCGGAGCCGACGAAGCGACACACCTTTTCACCGGTGACTGCCTGTTCCCGGGTGGCGTGGGCAAGACGTGGCAGGAAGGCGATTTCGAGAAGCTT
Organism: Actinomycetes bacterium; assembly: GCA_023415515.1. Taxonomy (GTDB): domain Bacteria; phylum Actinomycetota; class Actinomycetes; order Mycobacteriales; family Mycobacteriaceae; genus Mycobacterium. The sequence goes on along the minus strand of JAEZKH010000085.1, from coordinate 3,401 downwards.
CTCGGCGACGTCAGCGCCCGGGTGTTCGACGTCTACGGCGACTCCACCGTCGTGTATCCCGGGCACGGCGACGACACCACGCTCGGTGCGGAGCGACCGCACCTCGCCGAATGGAGAGAGCGCGGCTGGTAATGGCGTCCGCACAGGCGGTCGCGGTCGTCACCGGGGCGAGCAGGGGCGCCGGGCTCGGCATCGCGCATGCGCTCGGCAGCCACGGTTGCACCGTCTACGTCACCGGACGCACGGAAAGGCCCGGACAGTCGCAGCTGGCGGGGACCATTCACGAGACCGCCGAGCTGGTGACGGCAGCGGGCGGCGACGGCATCGCCGTCGCGGTCGACCACGCAGACGACGAGCAGACCAGGGCGCTGTTCGACCGTGTCGAGCAGGAGCAGGGCCGGCTCGACATCCTGGTCAACAACGCCGCGGTCATCCGCGACGAGATGATGGCCAGGACACCGTTCTGGGAGAAGCCGATCGACGTCGTCGACATTCTCGACGTCGGACTGCGCAGCGCGTACGTCGCCACCGTGCACGCGGCACCGCTGATGGTCCGGCAGCGCCGCGGGCTTGTCGCGTTCACGTCGGCGCCCGGCGCCGCACACTACGTTTTCGCGCCGTCCTACGGCGTGCACAAGGCAGGCGTCGACAAGATGGCCGCCGACATGGCGGTCGACTTCAGGGACTTCGACGTCGCGTCGGTGTCGATCTGGATGGGCGTCCTGCTGACCCAGCGGTTGCGGGCCTTGGTGGCAGGCGCCAATGGGAAACTCAACGGCCTGCTCGACATCGCCGAGACACCCGAACTGACCGGCCACCTGGTCTGGGCGCTGTTCAACGATCCCGCGCTGCTGGAGAAGAGCGGCCGGACATGGATCGGCGCGGAGCTGGCGCGCGAATACGGAATCGTCGACGACGGGGACCGCCTGCCGCCGTCCTATCGCGACCTGCACGGCATCTACCCACACAGACAGTTCAGCCGCATCCTGCGGTGACTCTCGGCGATTCCGGGTGGGCTAGATTGCCTGATGAAGAAGAAAGGGCAGACGTGAACACCGACCAGTTCAACAAGGCACATACCGGAGCAGGCTTCATCGCGGCACTCGACCAGAGCGGCGGCAGCACCCCGAAGGCGCTCAAGCTGTACGGCATCGCCGAGGACTCGTATTCCACCGACGAGCAGATGTTCGACCTGGTACACGAGATGCGCACCCGCATCATCACCAGCCCGGCCTTCGAATCGGGCCGCATCATGGGTGCCATCCTCTTCGAGCAGACGATGGACCGCCAGATCGAGGGCAGGCCGACCGCCGATTACCTGTGGAACGTCAAGGGCATCGTGCCGTTCCTGAAGATCGACAAGGGCCTCGGCGAGGAAAAGGACGGCGCACAGACCATGAAGCCGATGCCGGGCCTTGACGATCTGTTGGACCGGGCCGTCGCCAACGGTGTCTTCGGAACCAAGGAGCGCTCGGTCATCAAGCTTCCCGGCGACGGGCTGGACGCCGTCGTCGCGCAGCAGTTCGAGATCGGCCGCCAGGTGCTGGCGAAAGGCCTCGTGCCGATCATCGAGCCGGAGGTCGACATCCACAGCCCCAAGAAGGGCGAAGCGGAGGACCAGCTGAAGGCCGGCCTCCTCGACGGAGTGAACCGGCTCGACGACGGCCAGAAGGTCATGTTGAAGCTGACGCTCCCCGACACCGACAACCTGTACCAGGAGCTCGTCGAGCATCCCAACGTCGTGCGCGTGGTGGCCTTGTCCGGCGGCTACAGCCGCGAAGAGGCGTGCCAGAAGCTCGCGCGCAACAACGGTGTGATCGCCAGTTTCTCCCGGGCGCTGACCGAGGGACTGAGCGCACAGCAGAGCGACGAGGAGTTCAACGCGACGCTGGACGCGGCCATCGCCGAGATCGCAAAGGCCTCGGCGACCTGATCGCCGCGGGCTACGGCGTGGTGTGAACGATCAGCACGTCGGTCTTGGAGCGCCGCGCGACGTTGGCGGGCACTGATCCGAGCAGGCGGCCCGCGATGGTGCTCAGGCCGACGTTGCCGACGACGAGAAGGTCGGCGTTGACTTCCTCGGCCAGGTCGACGAGCGCGTCCACCGGTGCACCGATGACGGCCTTCTCCTCGACGTCTTTCGCGCCCGCCGCCTGCGCCCGGTCCCTGGCCTCGCGCAGGATGGCGTAGATCGGCGCATTGCCTGCCATCTTGTAACCCTCGTCCTTCAGGACGTCGGCGGCCCGCTGGTCTTCGTTCTGTGGAAAGTATGCGGTGGCCACGATCACCTTCGCGCCAGAGCCCGCGGCGATCTGACCGGCCTTGTCCACCGCACGCAACGACGAATCCGACCCGTCCGTACCGACCACCACGGTCTGATACCCGCTCATCAATACCCTCCCAGTGTTGTTTGCACCGCCGACGAACGACCCTAACCCGTGGTCCGGCAAACATGGGAGTCATAAGTGGTCGCGAAAGGCAGTGTCCTGGGATTTTGTGTTGCGCGCGCCGCCAATGTCACGTCCGTGCGCCGTGCGTGACAGCCGCTACAGAACACCTCCACAGTGCGGGGTGAGCGCGCGCGCACGGGGTAACCCGATACCTATGGCAGCGTCGAGCGCAGCAGAGTTCGTCCCGGACAGCGACGATCTCGACGTTCTGGCCGACGCCTCGCAGGGTTGCCGGGGCTGCGACCTCCACCGCAGCGCCACCCAGGCCGTGTTCGGAGCGGGGTCGTCGCACGCCGGGGTCGTGTTCGTCGGCGAACAGCCCGGCGACCAGGAGGACAGGGCGGGCCGACCGTTCGTCGGGCCCGCAGGCCGGCTTCTGGACAAGGCGCTCGTCGCCGCGGGCATCGACCGCGACCGCGTGTACGTGACCAACGCGGTCAAGCACTTCAAGTTCGAAGAGCGCGTCACACGGCGCATCCACAAGACCCCGAGCCGCACCGAGGTGGTGTCGTGCAGGCCCTGGTTGCTCGCCGAGCTCGATGCGCTACAGCCTGAAGTTGTTGTGCTGCTCGGGGCGACAGCAGCGAAGTCGCTGATGGGCAACGACTTTCGGTTGACCCAACATCGCGGCGAGGTTCTTCGCCTGGCGGGCGGCGACAAGCGGGTCCAGCTCGATCTCGACCCGAAGGTGGTCGCAACCGTCCATCCATCCGCCATCTTGCGCGGACCATCCGACGACCGGGAGAAGGCGTTCGACGCGTTTGTCGCCGACCTCCGCGTGGTGGCGGATCTCAGCGAGCGACGGGGTTCGGACCCCGACTAGCGACCGCGCGAAGCCCGGTATGAGGCCGCCAGCCCTGCCGCTGCCAGCACCGCGAAGACGGTGAACAACCACCGCGCAGCGGCTGCATCGCCACCCTGGGTGATGTTGACGACGACACCCGCCAGGCC